>CAZPST010000118.1:0-7544 GCA_964589185.1 uncultured Roseivirgaceae bacterium
AACCTTGGGATACTTAAGGCACACCTCCCTCTTTAATCGTTTAGGACGCTATTGATCCTATGTATGTATTACGGACGGCTCAGTCAAAGCATTTCTGTATGTCAAGGTCGAAGGAACCGATGAGCATTATTTGGATATTACACCTGCATTTCAGCCTAAAAGAAGGCTTAAAATTGGAACATTCAAGGTGACGTCCACTGGGTATAAGTTAGGTGAGCGCTTTTTGAAAGTAATCTTTGATAATGCTCTTCGATTTTCAGTGGATGAGATTTATGTTACGATTTTTAATAAACGTTCTGAACAAGAGCGTCTCATCAAATTGTTGCAAGATTGGGGTTTTGCCTATTGGGGACAAAAACAAACTGAAAATGGAACTGAGCAAGTTTACACACGAAATTTTATACCTCACGTGAATATCAATAACCCTAGAATTTCATTCCCATACATTTCTAAATCAAGACCTATCTATATCGTACCAATTTATCCTGAGTATCATACTGAACTGTTTCCTGATTCAATACTTAACAACGAGTCCCCTGCTGATTTTACTGAGAATGAACCATATAGAAATGCAATCAAAAAAATCTACATTTCAAGGTCATACCAGAGAGACCTGCGATCAGGTGACATAGTGGTTTTTTACAGGACTGGTGGAAATCACAGAGGAGTAATATCAACAGTTGGTGTTGTTGAAAATGCAATCCACAATATAAGAGATGAGACACATTTCATTCAATTATGTAGAAAGCGTAGTGTTTTTGATGATAATGGACTTAGAGCATTTTGGAACTACACTCCTCAAAATAGGCCTTTTATCGTAAATTTTCTTTACGTAGATTCGTTCCCTACACCAAAAGTCAACCTACGACAGTTGATCGAAGCAAGCCTGATTAGTGCTGCCCCAAGGGGATTTGAGCCGATTAGTAAAGAAGTATTTGAAAAAATGTTAATAATGACAAGAGCTAATGAAAGTTATATTATCGATTAAGCCTGAGTTTGCAGAAAAAATTTTCAATGGTTCGAAGAAGTTCGAATTCAGAAGAAGGTTGTACAAAAACAAGCACATTAAAACTGTCGTTGTTTATGCTTCTTCACCGATTAGTAAGATCATTGGTGAATTTGAAATTGGAGATGTGATCCATGACGAATTGGATTCCTTATGGCAAACTACTCGTGAACACTCTGGGATATCGCGTGCATACTATCTTGATTATTTTAAAGGAATAGAAATGGGATTTGCCATAGCCGTTAAGAGGGCTGAACTCTACGATGAACCATTTTGTATCAAAGAAACTTATGGAATAAAACCACCTCAATCTTTCGCTTATCTGCAATCACAGACCAAACACTCAAATGAATTTGGGTAATAAGTACTTTGATATGATATTGAAAACTGAAACAGTAGTGCTTATTAACAATCAGAGGACACACTCATTTTGATTGAGCACAGGGCTTAATTGAGAAATCCCTTATGAGATGCATTTTTTGTAAAGAACAATCAAACAACTCTAGAAGTGTTGAACACATTCTTCCAGAATCTCTTGGTAACCAAGAGCACATTCTCCCGAGGGGTGTGGTCTGTGATGCATGCAACAACTACTTCGCAACCAAGATAGAAAAGCCCTTTCTTGAACAACCTTATTTTAGAAGCCTAAGAAGTAGAAATAGAATTGAAGGCAAACGAAAAAGAATTCCTACTGAAACGGCGTTAATGAAAGGGGGAATCGTTGAACTTCTTCCATCAGATTTTGGACTATCTGTGATTATTGAAGACCCAGAAATTGTCAAGAAGGTAATGAATTCCAAAAGTGGTAAGATTTATGTTCCGGCACACTTCTATCCTGAACCTAAAGACAAGATCACTTCTCGATTTTTGGGAAAGGTGGGTATTGAACTTATGACTTCTCGAATTCTACACATTGACGGATGGAACGATGAAATTGTGGACAAGGAACAACTGGATCCTCTACGAAACTATGTGAGATATAGCAATTTTCCACATTTTTGGGAGTATCACGAACGCAGAATATATGATGAAGAACAGAGGTTCATTGATCCCGACAAGGGTCTCAAGAAACCATATCAGATTCTTCATGAGATGGATATCATTTATACAGAATCTTTCGAAATATTTCTAGTGATAGCCATTTTAGGGCTAGAGTTTGCCATTAATCTCGCCAACCCAAGTATTGGTACTTATCAAACTTGGCTAATTAAGAATAACTTTCAGAGTAAGTTAGATAAAAACGAAACTCGAACGAAAGTGCCTCATTAGGAATAAAAATCCTAACCCATGGTTCTGTGGCTCACAGACCATTTCACGCAAAAAATAAGACTAAAACGGGCTGTGTGTCACAACCCTTGGGCTGAGGAATTTTACTTTCCTGCGCTCAAGTCATGCTTGTACTTCTTCGCTCCCTGTTTGAAGTACTCCTTTTCTTGCTCGAAAGTCATGCCTGCAATATCCTTATCGATCTTGTTGCGGATATCTCTCATCATCTTTACCGCATCAAATTTTTTAGTTTTTTCAATCGTCTTCATATCCTAATAATTCTCGTGGTGTTCTAATTTCTATCGTTCGATAACTGTTCTGAAGGTTCACGCCATTATAGAGGTGTATCTTGTCGAGGTTCACAATATGCTTAAAATTCCAACTTGTCAAAATGTCAATTTCATTGACAGTTGCTGTGGCTATATGACGACAATCAGTCAAACTGGTCTTTCCAACAATATTTGCTTCCAAGTACTTATTAGCAAGCAACTTCGCTTCTTCATTGTACACTGCAACAATCTTGTGATCATCAGAAATGGTTGTAAGAAACTGCCTCACTTGTTGAGGAGCGTTGGCCAATTCCGTTTGCAAAATCTCTGAAATGGCAATCGTGAATTTACCATTCCTCACCGATTCAAAGAAGAGTTTCGTCCATAATTCGAATTCCTCATCGAAATAGCCCCCAATCACTGAAGTATCAATATAAACCTTTCGGATCATGCCATAAAGTTCGTCAATCTTACCACTCTTTGCAAGGGAATAAATACCCACACCGCTGCAAACTAGCCAATGACGCTACGGTCACTACCTTAGCCTCGATAGTAGCGCAGCGAATAGCGAGTAAACAGCTGATAATTACCCTTGAAGTACCGCTCCTGATACTACAACCTCACATCAAATGCTTGTCGGCGAAGCTGAAGTAACCTGCGTCGGTGTAGATGAGGTGGTCGATGACGTTAATTTCCATGAGGCGACCCACCTCTATGAGGCGCTTGGTCAGGCGGATATCTTCGTGTGACGGGCTGAGTTGGCCGGAGGGATGGTTGTGGATCAATACGATGTTGGACGCGAGCTCGTCAATGCCGTGCTTGAAGATGATGCGTGCGTCGGCAAGGGTGCCGGCCACTCCGCCCACGCTGATACGTACTTTTTTGATAAGCTCTTTGTTGCGCTTGAGGAGCAAAATCCAGAATTCTTCATGCTGCAGGTCGGCCAAATCCTCGGATATGCACTCGTATATCTGCTGGCTCGATTGGATCTTTAGCTTGGTCACGGGTTCCTCAGATTTCCTGCGTCGGCCAAGCTCCAGTGCCGCAATGATGGTGATGGCCTTGGCCTCTCCTATGCCGTTGAATTTCATCAAATCCTTGACGGTGAGGCGGGCTAGGTCATTGAGGTTGTTGTTTACGTAGGAAAGGATTTGCTTGGCCAAGTCCACGGCGCTGAGGTCTTTGGTGCCTGAGCCGAGCAAGATGCCGATGAGTTCTGCTTCGGTGAGCGCAGTACGACCTTTGTCCAATAGCTTTTCTCTGGGTCGGTCTTCTTCTGCCCACTGCTTGATCGAGATTTTGGAGGGTTGGTACGGTTCCATTGCCTCCAAAGTACACAAAAATTGGAATTGTAAGTTGAACCATTAAGAAGTTAAGAGTCATTAAGACCTCTGCTTACTATTCCTTCATACCCTAATGGTCAAAAACGCACAAAAAAACCCTGAATGCCGGGCAATCAGGGTTTCAATTTCTTCTGAGAAGCGCAAATTACATCGCTGCTACTTTCTTAGTCAAGCTTGACTTCAAGTTAGCTGCTTTGTTTTTGTGGATTACGTTTTTCTTGGCCAATTTATCCAGCATGCCGCTTACTTCTTTCAGTAGGGCTTCTGATTCTGCCTTGTCCGTAGACGTGCGCAAACGCTTCACATACGTACGAGTAGTCTTGTGCTGGTATTTGTTGCGCTCGGTTTTAGCTACAGTAGCTCGGATTCTCTTTAGTGACGACTTATGATTTGCCATTTCTTATTCCTTCATCAATTTGGGAACGCAAAGATAGGTTTTTACTTCAAAAGTGCAAATCTGCTGCTCAATGTTTCTGTCGGAATGTTTTCCGGCTGATCCGTAACTAAATCATAACATGCAAATCACAGAATCCAAAACCCGAAACGCCTTAACTTAACCCCGTGAAAAAGTCCCTATTCGTCCTGCTGATCATGCTGGCACCTTGGTTGTGTCCGGGTTGGGGCTTTTTTGCGCATCAGCGGATCAACCGACTGGCGGTCTTTTCATTGCCACCTGAGATGATTGGCTTTTACAAGCAAAACATAGAGTATCTCACGGCCAAATCGGTGAATCCCGACATGCGCCGCTACATCTCCCCTGACGAAGCGGAGCGCCATTACATTGACATAGATGTGTATGGCGATAGCGCCATTTACAAGATGCCACGCTATTGGTTTGATGCAGTGGAAATGTACACTGAAGATACGTTGAAGGCATACGGCATAGCTCCTTGGCACGTGCACCGGGTGAAGGGCTGGCTGACGAATGCTTTTACGAATCAGGATGTAGGGCAGATTTTGCGACTTTCGGCAGATTTGGGACATTATATAGCAGATGCCAATGTGCCTCTGCACACTACGGAGAATTACAACGGGCAGTTCACTAATCAATTGGGCATTCACGGCTTTTGGGAGTCTAGGCTGCCGGAGCTTTTTGCCGAAAACTACAACCTCTTTGTAGGTAAAGCGGAGTATGTGCCCAACACCCAACTACGCATTTGGGATGGTGTAATGGCCGCTCATTTGGCGCTGGACAGTGTGCTGCGATTTGAGCGAGAGGTGACGGAGGAACTCGGTTTTTCGAAGAAATTTGTAATTGAGCAGCGCGGCAGAAGCAACGTGCGCACGTATGCACAGGAGTTTTCAGCCGAATACCACAAGCGATTGAATGGCATGGTAGAGCGACGCATGAAGGCATGCATCAAGATGATTGCGGATTATTGGTACACCGCCTGGGTAGATGGCGGACAGCCGGATTTGAATAAATTGCTCAAGCAGAAGATCAAGGAGGAAAAAGAAGAAATAGCCGCAGGAAAAAAACCCACCAACGTGGTGAACCACGAGTCTGGTGAGGTGGTAGGAAATTAACAAACTATGATACGATTGATTGCTGCCTGTACAGTGTTGGTGCTTTTGATGGGATGTACTTCCAATAGGCCATCAGAGACAAAAAAGCCACTCAATATCATCCTCCTCATTGGTGATGGCATGGGCGTAGCGCAGGTCTCGGTACCCTTTTATTTTCAGGAAGACTCCAGTTCGTTTTATCGGTTTCCCGTGGTGGGTTTGGCCGAAACATCTTCGGCTTCACGCCCCATTACCGACTCTGCGGCAGGAGCCACGGCGATTGCTTCGGGGGTGAACACCTACAGCGGGGCAATTGGCGTAAACATGGATTCGGTAGAGGTAGAGAGCATTATAGAAATCCTTTCGAAGCGCGGCTGGAAAACAGGTTTTGTGGTGACTTCTACTGTTCAGCACGCCACTCCGGCCAGTTTTTATGCGCATGCGGATGGTCGCCATCAGTACGAGGAGATTACGGAGCACCTCGTGACATCTGACATTGACTTCTTTGCCGGAGGGGGCATCAAATATTTCACTAAAAGGAAGGATAGTATCAATTGCCTGAACCATCTGACAGAAAATGGATATACATGGGACACCACTGCATTGCGAACCAACCTGAACCCGAAAGAAAAGTACGGCTTTCTATTGGCGCAAAATGGCCTGCCAAAAATGAGTGAAGGACGAGGAAACTATCTATCAGATGCCACCCAATTGGCGCTTACCTATTTTTCGCAATCGAAATCTCCTTTTTTCTTGATGGTAGAAGGCAGTCAAATAGATTGGGGTGGTCACCAAAATGACGCGCCCTATTTGATTGCTGAAATGCTGGATTTTGACAAAGTGATAGGTGAAGTGCTGGATTATGCCAAAAAAGACGGCAACACGCTCGTGATCGTTACAGCCGATCATGAAACAGGCGGCTTTGCTTTGGGCGGAAAAAACAACGGCTATGACGAAATCACGCCTTCCTTTTCCTCTACGGGACATACGGCCACACTCATTCCGGTCTTTGCATACGGGCCAGGCGCGGAGCTATTTGGTGGAGTATATAAAAACACCGCCGTTTTCCATAGAATGTTGGAAGCGGTGAAGTAGCACGTTGGTTTTGGGTGCTGCGTTTCGGGTTGTGGACTTCTGCTCGTATCTTTCACCATTAAACGCCAACAACCTATGCGATCCGTGGTGGCCAAATCAAAACAGACATTCCGTCACATCTTGCAGGCAAATGTGCGCATGTTGGTAATTGGTGCCACGGCTATCCTTGTCACGCATGCCTTTGGTCAGGCGGACTCGCTGGCTCGTGGCAATTACATCAGTGTGGCGCATGAATATGCTTGGTTCAAAGAGAATGCCACGGAATGGAACACCACCGTGCTAGAGGCACGCTTCGAAACAAACAATCAATGGAGCTTCTTGCCGAGAGCTTACTTTTCCAATCGGTTTGATCAAACGGGTTGGTTGGGCGAAGTAGATGCCTACCATACCTTCAAGTCAAAGGATTACCTTTTTCTGCAAGTGGGTTACAGTCCTGATCCCATTTTTCCCAATTATAAACTGGGTGCGGAGTACTTTCATCAATTTGCCAAAAAATGGGAATACTCACTGGGTGCACGGTATTTTGCTTTTTCATCAACTAACAATATCGTACTCTGGACGGGTAGTCTCTCCAAATACTCCGGCAGCCATTTGACCATTTTCAGACCTTTTGTGGGCATTCAGGGTACGGGCGATTTCAACAACCTGACTTTTACGTTGCAACACAGGTACTACCGAAATGAAAAAGAGTATGTAGGTATATTTGGCAATTTCGGATACAATCCTGGATTGCTGTTGTTCGCCGAAAACACATCGGTGCAACTCACCCAAGCCGAACAATACGGTGGCGGCATCACATCCACGCATCTGCTAAGTGACCGCTGGCGCATGACCGGGCAATTCGAATATATCTTCATGGATTTGGGCTCTGCCACGCGCAATCAGTATTTGGCTACTGTGAAAGTACAGTATCTCTGGCGCTGACGATGCATCAATTTATTTTGGGGTACTTGTGGAAGGATGCCCATCCTGTGTCGATAATGATTTATATTTGAAACAAATTGGTTTCAAATATGCTAGCGCAAACAGTTCATGATTACAAGCAGTTGGTCTCAAATA
>CAZPST010000119.1:0-7427 GCA_964589185.1 uncultured Roseivirgaceae bacterium
AAACAGCTCCTTAACACTTGAACAAGAGGATGA
The DNA here is from genome assembly GCA_964589185.1 of uncultured Roseivirgaceae bacterium. GTDB lineage: Bacteria > Bacteroidota > Bacteroidia > Cytophagales > Cyclobacteriaceae > JAAEPI01. The sequence goes on from CAZPST010000119.1 coordinate 34, forward strand.
ATTTAAAAATGAAAATATTCGAAAAAACACGATGTGTTTTATTGGTGGAGCAGATTTCAATTTGGTGCCTGTCGTATTAGGTTTACGTGTAGGTTGGGATTTGAAAGAGAATCTGGGCGATGGTACCTCTAGCACACCACGTTACAAAAACGTTTGGTTGCAAGCCACATTTGGTATCAAAATATAATTAAATAAATCATATAAATATACAATAATGAGTGCAGGAAAAATAGTACTAGGTATGTTGGCCGGAATGGCCATCGGTTCGGTGTTGGGGATTTTATTTGCTCCTGACAAAGGATCTGTGACACGTAAAAAATTAGCAAAGAAGGGAAGTGATATTTCCAGAGATGCTGAAGATCAGGTGAATGGGCTTATGGATAAAATGTCCAAAAAATTTCAACCCATTGATAGTCTTGACAGACAAAAAGTAAAAGCTGATTAATTAGCAGCAAAAGTATAGCCGGATGACCTTAACAATCATGCGGTACAAAGCAAAAGGCAATGACCATTTAATAGATGGGACGTTGCTTTTTGTGATTTTAAACTAAATATCTAAAAAAATGGAAACACCCGTACGATTAATCGAAACCTTGCTGGAGCGTATAGAGGCATTCACCAAGACCAGCATCGAGCTGTCAAAGTTGCAAGCGCTACGAGCCTTTGCTGCAGTGGCCACCTCATTCACCTCCAAAATGATCGTATGGATCAGCCTGTCATTGGGGGTGATCACAGCTAGTATTGGTCTGGCTCTCTGGCTGGGCGAGCTCATGGGCAAAGTATACATCGGGCTCTTCATGGTGGCCGGCATGTACCTGCTCCTAGGCCTTATTTTTCACCAATTTCTCCATCGCTGGATCCGCAAACCCATGAGTAGTATGATCATATCCAAAGCACTAGAACCCACCGAATCGTGAGCAAGTCACATTCATTAGCAAGTATACAACTAGATATACAAGCACTCAAGCAGCAGCGGCAAGAAGACGGCATGCGCTTGCGGGAGGCCATGGTAGAAACAATCGAAAGCATTAAACCAATTAACTTGCTGAAAAGCACCATGAAAAATGCCCTTGAGTCCAGTGAGTTGCGGGGCGGACTGGTGAGCGCGGCATTGGGTGTCACCGCGGGTTATCTCTCTCGCAGACTTTTCATTGGTTCGCATCCGGGTCCTGTTAGAAAACTGATCGGAACGCTACTCATGTTTGGCGTGTCCAAGGTCATCACCAGCAATAGCGAATTCATCAGCAAAATAGAAGACAAACTTATCCACCTGGTAAGTAAGAAAGAATTGGATATCTCAGATGAAGACGCAGCAATGGAACTCACGTACGATATCTCCTAGTTTCTCTTATGTCAACCACGGCAACCTATCCGGTCTGTGTGCCACCGCGGGGCTTCCTACTTGGCAATGGCAACCAATCAGACAAAAAAAAGTAGTTACATTTCAAAAATAGACCAACTAAGAAGCGTCTGTTTTATTGTATGCTATCAGTAAAATATGTAAAAGTCAATCTGAGGAGTGTAACGCATTCGAAGGGTTATACTTACAACTTTGTCCAGTGTTTCTTGAAAATTGAACACCATTTCGATAGTGTATTTGGTAGCTATCCGCCTTGCGATAAAAGTAATTGGATAAGTATATACCCAATATTTAAATGGACAAAATAGAAAGCGACATAGATGACTAAACTCTAATGCGTACTTCGATGAAAAATCAAACTAATATACGAACACGTCAGCCGCAAACGCTTGCCAAGCCGAGGGTATCTTCCAACCAGACTGCCCTCTCGGGCGACTTGGGAGGTCGGATACTCTCACCGGGGATCTATGAAGCAGCCGATTCTATATCCATTCAGTCAGGAAATCTAATACTGGACGCACACGGCAATGAAAACGCCTTTTGGATTTTCAAAATTTTCGGCAGTGTCACCACTAGTGGTGGTGCTGTGGGAAATGTAATCCTAACAGGAGGGGCACAATCCAAGCACATTTTTTGGCTTATAGGCCAATCCATTAGCATAGGTGAAGGCACTTCATTCATGGGAAACATCACGGCTAATTCGCACGCCAAATCAGACGAGCGACTGCCCCGCGACCTCTATGAAATGCAACACACGCATGCAAACCACACCAAGACCATTAAACAAGTAATGAAACAATAGATCGCGTGTAAATGCATCGGATAAAATCTCCGTTGCGCGTACTTAGCCACTTCACCATCGCACTGATGATGATAACGGGATCTGACAGAGCTATTATTCAACCGTCTGGGTGGTGATAGACATCATACCTGCGGAGTAACACAAGCAAGAGTACTTCAACCTAAAGGGGGCAGGACTAACATCTGCCTCTTTTTGTTGCCATTTTATCACAAGAATAAGGAATACACGACCTGTGATTTATGTAACAAACTGAATTACAGATGTAACATGCGCAATGTAAAGTTTTGACAACTTTACTAAGTAATAACACAGCAAGTATCAACACAATGAGCACATTGGAAAAAAAATTAGCAGACGAATTTACCATGACAGGAAACTGGAAAGAACAGGCTCGTGTACTGAAACGCAGATTTCCATTGCTCAACGATGCGGATATGAAATATGAAGAAGGCAAAGAAAATGACCTATTGAAGCGTATGGAAATGCGACTGAACAAGAACCGTGAAGAAATAATACGACTCATCAGGCAAGGTCAGACTAGCAAAGTCTAATGTCGCAAAGAAGAATCATAGTTGGTAGTAAGTAAGAAGAGGGCAGGGCTTGAATTTCAAGAGATCACCTGCCTTCTTTCTTATAAATATCACAAAACAAAAATAAAAATGGCTAAAAAGGAAAGTGGAAAACCCGATGCATCCGCGAATGAAGGGAAAAAATCCACTGAAACGAAGAAGCGAACAGACAAGCCGAACCATGTCATAAATGAGTCTGAGATTGAAAAATCCAAGACATTCATTATCGTGGAAATCATAGAATACGTACCCAACTCCGTAGTGATCAAAACGATCATAAAGAAAACTACAGGCAATGTGAAAGCCGTATCATTTGATTCAGGCGAAGCACTGGCTGAAAAAATATCTCCCTTTGACACGTTCATTCAAGTAATTGATGGACATGCCGAAATATTGATTGATGGCGTAACTAACATGCTTAAGGCTGGTCAATCCATCATCATACCGGCACACGTACGCAACACCATCAATGCCAAAGTACGTTTCAAAATGCTATCGACTATCATCAAGAGCGGGTACGAGGACATATAGTAATCATCTTTCAAAACACGAAAATGGAAGCACTGACACCAAAATTCAAAAACGGAGATCACGTTATAGAGCGGGGTTTACCGGACAGACGGCTCATCGTCAGACATCACGACGGCAATATGTACTATTGCCTATCGCCTGACTATCCTCAACGCAAAGAACTTGTATTTCTAGAACGCGATCTGGTCGCACCCAAACTGAAATCAAACTAAATAGCTAACTATCATCAAACAAATACCTACATTTATATTCGCTTCACAAGATACATGCGCATGTATGTGGTGTATTTGCTCGCACAAAATCTCCACTGCCATGTCCATTTTTGGCTTTCATGAGTGAGCAATATATATACAATCCAATTGGGCATATACGAACTAATCTAGTTTCCAATGAACGATTAACCACACACCAATGAAATTATATATCAAATATATGGTCAGTCTACGATGCAGAATGCAAGTGCGTAGTGAACTAAACCGACTTGGGTATCCGCTGGTTGTATTTGATCTCGGGCTGGCCGAAATTCCAAAAGACATGTTGCCTGATCAACGAGAGCTTTTTGGTAAAAAATTGAAGCGCGCGGGTATGCTCTTGCTAGACAATGACCGAAGCGTATTGATGGATGAGGCTAAAAAAATCATAGCCGAAGAGCTGGCCAAAGCCAAGCCACATGTGCCATTTGATATTCATGACGTACTTACCAGTCGGCTCAAAATACCTAGTAAAGAAATTTCCGATTTGTTTTCAGAAGTAAAAGGAATATCACTGACTCAATATTTAACAACAAGTAAAATTGAAATAGTAAAAGAACTGTTGTTGTATGAAGATTTGACATTAGACGAAATAGCGTTGCGACTTCACTTTACCAATCGTGTCAACCTATCCTATCAATTCAAAAAAATAACTGGGCTATCTCCATCCTATTACAGACTGATAAAAGAAAAACGTCGCAACAACCAGCAAATGCGGGAAAGCGCTGCGTTTAAGACCGGACAGCACACTTAATTCAAGCTACATGACACGAAAAGATACTTGGTATCATTTGGCTATACCTACTACAGGTGGAGACCTGAAAAAAACAACCAGAGACGCATGAAAGTGTATATCAAATACATGGTGAGTCAACGATGCAAAATGATGGTGAGAGACGCGCTCACTAATCTGGGTGTCTCTGTGATTTCTGTTGATTTGGGCGTGGCGGAAACCCTGACGGATTTGACAATGGAACAGCACCAAAATTTAAAAAAAATATTGCTACAAGCAGGTTTGGAATTGCTGGACAACAAGAAAACCATTTTAGTAGAGAAAATAAAGAACGCAATAACTGAAATGATCCATTACAACGATGAATTGCCCAAGTGCAACTATTCCGATTATATCAGTGAATTACTAGGCTATGACTACACATATCTATCGAATATCTTCTCAGAAGTAAAGGGCATTACAATTCAGCAATACATCATCCTTCATAAAATTGAACGCGTGAAGGAGCTACTACTCTATGATGAATTAAATCTCACGCAAATATCTTATAAAATGCACTATAGCAGTGTGGCACATTTGTCTAATCAATTCAAAAAAATCACAGGTCTATCTCCCACCTTCTATAAGCAACTAAAAGAGAAGCGAAACAGTAATTTAGAAAACCTGTAACATGTGCAATATTCCGCTTTTGGCGTGTAACAGACAGAATCGTTTTTCCCTCTTTATTTGCTTATTAAAATATTCATAGCTGGTTAGGGTGAAAGGGTGGTACACGAAAGTGCACTGCCTTTTCCATGTTTATCAAATGTTAAAAATAAGCCGTCATCACCACCGTGCCTGTGTGGATGGGCGCTTGCCCTTCGGATGTGCGGCCATTGTATTGCAGTGTCATCTGCACACCCTTGCCGAGTTGCTGTTGCCAACCGAGCCGCCACGTTGTATTTTGTCCGGGTCGTAGGGCTTCCAGCATTTGATATGCCGCATAGGTGTTAGCTTCTCCCGTGTAGCTAATTTCCAAAAACCGCACATCCACATTCATCGAACCTTTGCTTTGTTGTGTCCAGGTGAGGCTACCATGCCACTCGCGCACGTCTGATGATTCATTCGGCATGTCCTCTTGTCTGTTCACTTTGTTCCGGAAATTGTATTCGCCTATAATACGCAGCGAGTTCAGCGGTTGCCAGATCAATTCAGGTCCCAACCCGTAGCTCGTAATATTCAGATTTCGATTGAGCAAAAAGTCTGATTCGTTTTGCTGTGCGCCCCATTGGTTTTTGAAGCGCACGGTATACATCTGGTTGAACCGCCACGAGACCGCCGACAGCCAATCTTCCATCACACTCAGTTCGAATCCGTTGGTGAGCAATTGTTTGCGCTCACTCAAACTGTAGCTTCCCTCCCAGCCCAATCCGGGTCGCGTGCGGTTGTAGTACATGGCATAGCGCCACCTATTCGAAGCGAAGATCACATCCGGATTTTCTTCGCCAATGGCAAACGGATTCAGACGGTCAGCTGCATCGGGTGAGGTGGTTTTGAAATGCGCATTCAAGCTGGCCTGACCTGACAATTTGGAAAGAAATGCCGGAGACCCTCCCCTGCTATGCCAAGCCGATGGAAACCGCGCATCAATCACGTGCTGGTAGCGTGTTTCAAATGCCTGAATGAAATCATCAGTCGGGGTGAAAAACTTGGCATATTGCCGCTCGTCAGGGTTTACGGCTTCATAAAATTCATTCAAATCTTTGATGCCGTCTTCGTTTTCATCGCGCCACGCATGTGTGCCTTGATTGCCGCCCACTTCCACAAAAATGAAGTCGCGGCGCAACTCGCGTACATTACCTATCTGGTAGGTGAGCCGATGGGTAATGTGCTCCTTCAAAAAGTGGCCAGACCAATCGGTGCGGGCATTGAGCCATTCATCGGTGAGGCTGTTAAGTTGGTCATTGATCTTGCGGTAGGTGCCGGTGATCCCCACCTGATGCTTACCAAAATCACGCGATAGGTGCGCGGCGTAATTGTCTGATAGCGTGTAGGTTTCCATGATTCCTTGCTGAGGCAGCTCGTCTTTGCGCTGCTGATAGCTCACTCGGAAGCGCGTTCGACTAGAGTCGGCACTGGTGAGGTACACTTCATTGGCTATGAAATACATCTGTGTGGTGAGGATGCTATCTCCCAGCGTGAGCGTATTTCTGTCCAATGAAAAAATGTAGCCGGGCACCACAAACCCCTTTCTGAAACTCACATCATTGAGCGAGCGCACCCACTCGCTTCGTAAACTATCGCGATTGTTTACCAGCCAAAAGTGGTCGCTTTTGTAGTAAAAATTTCCTGCGCGTTGGTTCACCTTGGCCGTGTGCTGCCACCCTTCGAAGGTATTGGCTCGCTCGCGGCGCATAAGTTGGTAGCCCACCTCTTGATGCTCATTTTTGCGAATACCCGCATTCAGCCATATCATATAATCATTGGCTTGCTCACCATCAGGCACATAGTCCCAGTCCCGATCAAAGAGTATCGGGCGGTAGCGGTCTATCGGGTTGAAATTGGCCTGATCTACCTCCCATCGCACCTCGGCAGTCACTTTGTAATCATTCCAAGCACTCCTCCCAGCCGAGCGAAAATGCCCCATCCATGCCAGCCCTTGATTGTCATCATCATCCAGATTTGAATACAGATTCTTGTCCAATCTGGATACAGCCAATTCCTGCGTCAATTTTTCATGCTTATTGAATGTATAGTCCACAGCCATGGTCATCATTTGCTTTTCGATAGGCAAAGGCACCTGCCGAGTAGGTTGATAATTTCCCTGTGATACGCCTCCTTGGGGTGACACCCACTGAAATACGCGACCATTTGCCGTTGAACTGAGCAATACATAGTCGCCATTGCCAAAACCCACTTCATTGAATCCCACCACAAAAAAGGCACTATCGGGATTGGTGGAGTACTTGAAAATAATCTGAATGTTTGCATCCAGATCAAGGGTGTCTAGCTGCTTGTACAAAATCTGATTGGGGTTGAATCCTATTGAATCCACACCGCTTATTTGTGCCAAGGCAAGATTGTCTCCGATAGCTCGAAGTGTCTCCAAATCCTCCGCGCCGGGAATGAAACCAAGCGTGCCTGCTTGATTGTCTTTTTCCGAATAATA
>CAZPST010000120.1:0-7359 GCA_964589185.1 uncultured Roseivirgaceae bacterium
ATTCCTCGCGCACATCGATGAAAAGGAACGAATCGCCACGAGAAAGCCTTTTTTTAAGCTCCTCGGCTGAGATATCCTCGCACATTACTTCTTTACTAGTTTGAATTTTTGGGTAGTGTTGTTAGGTAATGAAACCTCCAGCAAATATACGCCCGTCTCCAAAAATGAGAGGTCGTGCATATCGGCGCTATTTTCATGCATGACGCTTCGTCCATCTAGCGTCCAGATGCGCATGGACGTATACGGACTCTGAATGGTCAAGTGATTGGTCGTGGGATTGGGATACCACACCAAGTCAGGCTGAGGTAATTTTGTATTCAGCACCAAATCAGCACCTGCCTCAAACACGGCACGCATCATGAGCACGCCATTCAGGAGTTCGTTTTGCTGCCAATCCGAATCTATTTTGTAATAGATTTTGCTGTTTGCGCCCGGATTGCTTCTGTCTAATCCCACTCCAACAAAGTCAGCCGATTTTTGTGTGTAGCCGACGTATATTTTGTCTGACACAATCACCGGTGGATTCAAGGCTACTCGCACAAATTCATTCCGTCCGGTTTCCACTACGGTGAATGATTTCGTGCTAATGGGATCTTCCGCCAAGTCTTTCCAAACCTTGAATGTCAATGCCTTATTGACCGAAGAAGGGATAATGGCCGGAAAATGCACGTCAATATGCGTGAGTGTATCTTCCGTCTCTAGATCAAATTCCATGGCAACAGTGCCATTTTGCCGCACACCAGCAGCAAATTCGGCCGTGCCGTCATCATAGGCATACCGATCAAAAAACACAAATCGCCGACTAATACTGTTATTGACCGTAATGGTATCATTTTCTTCAAAGTCAGAGAAGAGAGTTAGTTGCATGACCACCGAATCGGGAGCGGGATCAATCGGTGAGATAATAATAGGATCGTCTACATTACCATCACCATCTCCTATTTCATTCGCATCAAAGAAATAGGTGTTTGGTTGTTGGGAACCTTTGAGCGTGTTCGATCCGTCTTCAGGGAACACGAGGCTTTCAAGTACGACTCCTTGCCTGCCTTGTATTTCAAGTGTACCATTTACCCCAAGATTCAAATCTATTGCCGTAGTATTAACATTGAATACCTCATACGATACAAGCCTAGCGTATTTAGAAGGATCAATAAAAAAATGTTCGGCGGGCATTTCGGTGTAGGGGGCAATGAGTGATGACAATTCACCCGAAAACGCCTGATCTTGATGAAAAAGACTACCTGCGCTTCGTCCTTTATTCATGTAGATATAATCCAGATGCCATGTATCAAATGGTCCCTGTAGAGAACCAAATGACTCAAACTTGAATCGAAAATTTTCGTGCTGATAATTTGTAGTGACTTGTACTATTGACTGTTCAAATTCTGTGGTGGTAGTCACTTGGGTAGCTTGTCGTTTCCATACAGTCACCCATACACTGTCGGCATTCAGAAATTGCAGACGCAAAGAGTCACCGGATTGTTCGGGCGCTTCGCCATGGCCACCCATTTCCCAGAAAAAGGAAAGAAACACCGAATGGTCAAAATCAGGCCCGCTCAGATCGATGCGTCGTGACACTAGCTGATCAGTGAGCCCCGGATAGAGTTCATTTTCGCTATATACTTGCCCATCTGCCTTGATACCATCAAATGTGGCCACTTTGTAGGTGGGCGAACCAATACCCAAACTACTATTGACATAGATGGATTCGCTGAATTCCCATAAGTTGCCGGGCACATCTGTAGCTGCGGAGAAATCATCCCAAAATGGTAAAGAAACCGGTGGCAAATCCTCCTTCTGCTGATCAATCCGTTGATTACCTGTCGGAGCAATAGGCTTATATATCCACTGTGAAAAGAGGGGAAGGGTGATGAGCAGACAAATACATGTGGCGGTGCTACGCATTAATTATCCAAATCTGGGATAGCTGTATTTCGTGAAACAGAATCCGGTTGATACACCCACAAATCTACCACGTCTTGTAACCGAACTGTTCGTCCGGGATCAGGCATTTGTCGGGTGATTGTACCAGCAGAAACGTTGGAAGTGGTCAAAACTGTATCGCCTAGGGCATTTACTTGTTTGATGGTGACAGTTGGATTGTCAATGTAAGTGATTCGTCCCAAATAGAGGCCGATACCTACGATACCAATGCGCGCATCAGTAAACCGCTGACCCACATAGTCATACATATTCCAAGTTACATTGCCTAATCCATTTCCTAGATCTAAGTCAATCTTTGAACCCTTTGGAACCAATTCTCCAGGAGCAATAACCCGCCCGTTTTTATATTGTTCCAAGACGGCATTTAATGCCAAGTCGTCCTTATAAGAAGTTTTACCTACCATCAAGCCAAATGATTGCAGGGTTACTTGAGCAATCATCAGTGATTTGTCTTTCAGATCAGGCATTTTCACTAAGGGCGGCTTACGCGCATTCAGCGTCACATAGATCTTGCGGTTTTCTTTGACTTTGCTGTTGGCTTTAGGGTACTGGTCGATCACCGTGAGGGGTTCTTGCTCAGCCATAAAACCCGAATCGGCATTCACTTCGTAGCGCAGACTTCTACTTACCAGAATGTTTTCTAATTCATCCACATGCTGATTTTGGATATTGGGTACCGTGATCGCCTCGCCGTGATTAGTAGTGACAGGTAGATAGCCATAAAAAAAGATGAGGGTAATGAGTACGGCGGCACCAATGGTAATCAAGAGATGCTTGAAAATCGGTCGGAGGGGTTTGATGGCTTCTAGATTCATGGAAATTATTGCGGGGTTAAACCTACGAAAAATCACCCAACCAAGCCTATCGCCCGATCAGAATTCGCTGCGTTTGATTGATGTTTTTACCAACAACACGCAAAAAATAGGTGCCAAATAATTGTCCGGTATCTATCCGAAAGGTTTCATTCAGCACGCCATCATAGCTATACTCTTGAACAAGCGCCCCAGACATGCTCCACAGTTGTACACGCACGGCTTGCGGCTCGGGAAGACTAAACGTCACGTCGAAGTGATTTCGTGCAGGATTCGGATATGCGATAAAGCGTCCGAGACGGAGACGTGGTTGATTTGGGTGGTTGTTATTGGTCAGTTCCACCTGATTGATATACAGGTTGTTGCCACCATTATTGGTAAATACAAAGGCAAGACGGAGGTTTTCTTCACCCACAAATGCGGTCAGATTGATGAATTGCTCTCGCCAATCGGTGCTTTCAGTTGGTACCCATGCCAAAGAAGATTCCGGAAAACCTAGCGATTCCAAATCTACCGATCTAATTGTTTGAAAATTGCCTGAACAGGATGTTGCTATTTTCACTTCCAATAGATCGGTGGCGCTATTTAGGCCATAAGATAGATTAAAAAACAAGCCTGCCTCTGTGAATGAGGCGAGCGAAAAAGTGGGGGATACGAGCCAGCTTTCATTTCCTGTTGGCAAGCCAAATCCATTGGCGATCATTTGGTTGGTTTGATGCTCCCAATCTGTAGTACCATTGGCGCTAGTTATTTGCCAAGAGTGATCTGCTTCAAAAACCTCACGAAAGGGTGTATCTATTTCATCAGAATTCACCAGCACGACGCGCTCAATCATGTTATTCAATTCATTGTCATCCACTAGTTCATTCACCTGCGTGATTTGGAACAAAAGGGTGTTTGAACCATTGGTAAGTACATCGGTTGGTAGTTCGAGTATGTACTGTTCACCGGCAGGTAAATTGAGTCCGGAAACAGCTTCTGTGACCGTGTTGCCATTAAGCGCATAGTTGAGGCTAAAAGACGTGATGATCTCATTTCCATAATTACTCAGCGTAATTTCAGGAGTCAATGATGGATCACACAAGATCACGGGTATGTTGTCTACCGACGTGATGGCCAAATCCAATTCGAATGCACCCACCGGATATTCCAATGCAGGAGATGTGCGAAGGCTCAAGCGCCTAGGGCTGTTTTCCATCACGGTGCGCATGCGAAAGCGCTGATCTGCGGTGAACATATTCATGCATTCGTCATTGGTGTAATCCATGAAGTTCATAAACATGTCCGGCAGTGCATCTGAATCACAACTATCCGGTCCGGGGAAGGTGCAGGGAGAAGCTATTCCACCATTGTCAGCACCTGAGACCGGCGTATCATCACAGAAATCATCCACAGCACAGCCACCATCACCCCAAATGTGCCTGAGGCCAAGAAAGTGACCGATCTCGTGTGTGGCTGTTTGTCCTAAACTTTCGAATGAACCTTCCGTGGTAGGATTGATCCCGAACCACATGCCATCAATCACCACCCCGTCCGTAAGAGGATTCGTGTCTGGTGTGAGTCCGGGTAGACCACTTGCTTCGGGGTAAGTTGCCCAGCCTAAATAATTCACATCAGCTACCCAAATATTGAGGTAATCCTCTGATGGCCAATAACTTTCACTTTTCAATACTGCATCGTGTGTAGGGTAGGTATAGCTCGTTCTTGATCCTTGCTTTCGGATGATGCCGGTTGTGGGATTGCCCTCAGGTGTTTGTCGTGCCAACACAAACTCGATTTCAATATCGGCTTCTACAGGTTGGAAAATGGAGGGGACATTGCTTGCCCGAGGATTTGATTTTCTAAAATCTTCATTGAGAATATCAATTTGATCCAAAATGCGCTGAAGGGGCAGATTGTAGCCTGTGCCATTTGGTTCGCCTTTGTGAATGATGTGTACCACCACCGGAATAGTGTACACTTCTGCTTGCCGTCTGTGTGCCAAAGAAAGCTGCTGCCTTTTTTTGCTTTGCATCCATGCCTCAAACTGATCTGTTCGTTCGCCGGATGGTACAGGAGTAGCACACCTATCTTGTGTTTGCGCAATGTAGCTAGGTAACGTGAGTAGGAGGAGGAGTAGCGTCCGCATCCTTGTCACATTTGCAAGTGGGATGGCAGCTTGGCGTGGGGGTCGTTTATATCTGTGATATTCATCGCTTCAACGGCCGTGATTTGAGGAACTGCTCGTTTGATGGCTTCTTCCACACCGGCTTTCATGGTCATGATGCTCATCGGACAATTGCTGCAACTGCCAAGTAGTTCTAATGTCACCACATTTTGGCTGTCAATGTCCACTACACGCACATCGCCACCGTCAGCTTCCAGATACGGTCGGATGGACGTAAGCGCATTTTCCACCTGATCAATCAATTCTTGCTTCGACATGTTTATCAAACGGTTATCTCCACTTTTTTAGTTTCGTCAAAGGTAGCATTTCTAATGGCTATTTGTCGTGCTACATCTGAAGCTAATGCGGCAAATGCCTCGGCTGTAATATCATCTTTCATGGCGGCAGGATAGCCCGCATCTCCACCTTCTCGGATGGATTGTACAATAGGTATTTGACCCAAAACCGGAATGTCATTTTTCTTAGCGAGTTTTTCGCCACCACCTTCACCAAAGATGTAATACTTATGGTCAGGCAATTCGGCAGGCGTGAAGTAGGCCATGTTTTCTACCAAACCTAAAATCGGCACATTGATTTGTCCTTGTCGAAACATGGAAATACCCCGCTGTGCATCTGCCAATGCCACTTTTTGAGGGGTCGTCACAATCACCACACCGGTCACGGGCACAGCTTGAACGAGGGTTAGGTGAATGTCGCTGGTGCCGGGAGGTAGGTCAATAAGCAAGTAATCAAGATCACCCCACAACGTATCGGCAATAAACTGGCGAAGCGCTGAGCTGGCCATTGGCCCTCTCCATACGACTGCTCCTTCAGGTGGAGTGAGGAAGCCGATCGACATTAGTTTTACGCCGTATTGTTGTACCGGCACAATCCAGTTTTTGTCGTCAATTTTTGAAATACCCGGCTGCTCAAATTCACAATTGAACATGGTGGGAATGGATGGCCCGAAAATATCTGCGTCAATAACACCCACGTCCGCTCCTGCTCGTGAAAGCGCGATGGCCAAATTGGACGTCACAGTTGATTTTCCAACACCACCTTTGCCGGAGGCGATGGCGATGATGTTTTTTACACCCGGCAACAAGGGACCTTCGTTTCGCTGAGTGGTCACAGTAGAACTCATGGTGATATCTAAGGTGATGTCTTCGCCAAAATGTCGATGCAGAGTGCTTTCACAATCCTTTCTGATCATTTCCTTGAGTGGACACGCCGGCGTGGTGAGTACCACTGTAAACGAGATTTTTTTTCCATTTATGGCCACATCCGTGATCATTTTCAACGTGACCAAGTCCTTTTTTAAATCAGGGTCTTGCACTTCACCGAGTGCCTTCAGCACAGCTTCTTTTGTCATATCAGATTGGATTGTACTGCAAGTTTACGATACTTGACAGTTATGATGTATTTCGTTTATGTTGGGAGATGGGCAATGTTGGTTCACTTCTACATCACCCGCCTGAATCCCTTTACATTGGAGAGGTAGTAGTCACTGAGTAAATCAGATTCGATCACCCCTTTGGATGATGAGGCATGAACGAATTTGATTTTGTTTTTTTCCACCGATACGATCACGCCGCTGTGCCACGATTTCTCGCCTTTTTGCTTGAATTTGAAAAATACCAAGTCACCCGGTTTCAAACGGTTGAGCTTTACATTCTTGCCAAATTTTGATTGATCCTTCGATTGTCTTGGCAACTTGATGCCACCCGTGTTGTACGTCAAATACAAAAGCGCTGAGCAATCAATCCCCTTGCGCGACATGCCGCCGTACTGATAGGGTGTGCCAATGTAGGACTTCACTGATGACAGTATCAGGTTCGTTTTTGCTTCTTTTGATGCTGATTGGCCAAACGCCATGTTCATCGAAAGCGCATAAGCGAGGATGTACAAGTAGGTATATTTCATTGGCTGACTGCTTTTAATGCTTCCAAAGATTTCTTTACATGGAGTGTGGCTTGTGTGGATGAATTAAACGAATAGATCACCATGCCTTCACCATTCACCACAAAGGTCACCCTTCCGGGCAACAAACCAAACAACCCGCGTGGCACACCAAATGCCTTTTCAGCCTTACGGGATTGATCTGACAAGAGGAGAAAGGGGAGTTTGCGCTTCTCGATAAACCGTCTGTGCGAGTCGGTGCTATCGCCGCTAATACCGATCACTTGAGCACCAATGCCCACAAAATCTTCAAACTGATCGCGAAATGCACATGCCTCGGCTACACATCCGGCCGTTTCATTTTTGGGATAAAAGTAAATGACTAACGGCGTGCCTTTGAATCCGGCCAAATCATGCATTTTTCCGTCGGATCCGGGTAATGCGATAGATGGTATCTGTTCTCCTTGTTTCAACATGTCGTAAAGTTACTATAGCTATATACTAGACATACCCGTATTGATGTTGATAAGTTCAAAGGGTCTTCTCAAATCATTTTAA
>CAZPST010000121.1:0-7356 GCA_964589185.1 uncultured Roseivirgaceae bacterium
GCAGTTCAATAGAGTTGTTAGCAGTGATATGAAGAACATTTGGATGTTGATTTTCTTTCTGGTAGCCACGGGTGCTACGGCTCAGGAGTTGCCCATTGATACTACAGACAGTAGTCGGGTCAAAAAACAAAAGGAACTGAAGGAAAAAAAGCCAAAAAAGCTACGCCGAGACACCAGCGAAATCATCAAGCAGCCCCTCCGATTGGAGATTCCGGTGGAGGATATGAATGATGAATTTGATATCGTAGATGGGTATGAAGACGGACTATTGGTGGTGCAGAATACGAACGAGGAGCTTCCTGATGGTTCACTCTGGCAATTTTATTTTGTGGATAATGAACTGAAAGTACAATGGCAAACCAATCAAGTTGTTTCAAACAGATCAGGATTCATCGGGCATGATTATAATAACGGCTTCTACTTTCTCCTTTTTGACAATGCTAGCAAGTACCGTGAATATCAAATACTTGTCATAGATGTGAAAGGTGAGAAATCCGTATTTCAGCAGTTTTCATTGCCGTTCTTTATTGACCTAAACTACTTCGAGGCGTTGGATAATGGAATACTGATGGTTGGAACTTACAATTATCGTCCTGTGGCATTAATTCATGATATTATATCCGGTAAACCCAAAGTGTTGCCGGGCTTTTACAATAACAATGAGCGGGTGTTTGACTTGGTGATGGATGAGGAGAACAAAGCCTTTTCGATTGTGCTGGCAGAGCGCATGCGCAATGGCAAGTATACCAACCGAATAAAAAGCTTCACCTATGATGGACTTCTCATCATGGAAAATTTGATTAATCCCGGAGAGGATTTGAATTTGATCGATGGTACCACCACAAACTTCGGGAGCGGAGTGCAGTACATGGCAGGTACTTATTCTACCAAGGCATCACTCTATAGTCGGGGCATTTATATCTCCAAGTTTACCAACGGACAACAGCGCTTTTTGCGGAATTACAATTACGGTGAGTTATCCAATTTTTTCGCATTCAAAGGTGAGCGAGGAGCCAAGCGACTACAACGCAAAACAAGCAGGAAGAAGGCGAGGGGTAAGGAGCCGAAGTTCAGCTATCGATTGTACATTCATGAAATCGTACAAAAGGGAGATATGCACATTCTAATAGCAGAGGCGTATTACGCACGATATTCATCTAGCGCTCCCATGAGTTCATACGGATATGGTGGTTCATATTACTCTCCCGGGTATGGTGGCTACAATCAATTCGGCAGATCGCAAATGTTTCTTGGATACAAATACACCCATGCCGTAGTATTAGCTTTTGATGCAAAAGGGGATGTGGTCTGGGACAATAGTTTCAAAACAAACGACATTACCTCCTATAACCTTGAGAAATCCGTTGCTGTAAATGTGCAAGGTGACAAGGCAGTGATCATGTATTTGGATGACGGCCAGATCAAATCAAAAGTGGTGAAAGGTGATGAGGTGCTGGAGGGTAAAACTTACAATCCTGTACGTCTGATGCTCAAAGGTGACAAGGAAGTGAGCGCGGATTCAGAAATACAAGGTGTCCGAAATTGGTATGATAACTACCTGTACTCATTTGGTGTCCAAAAAATCAAGAATAAAACCTTTCCTAGAAAGGAGCGAAAGAGGCGTGTATTTTACTTAAACAAAATACAATTTGATGAGTCCATTCCGGACTATCCGGATGCGCGGTTATCCTCTCTCTGAAGCAATCCTTCGATTTGACCAATGTGTCTTTTTTCGTGGTTCAATATGATGGTGAGTGCATCGCGCAATGAATAGACGATCATGCCGCTAGCCGGTGATGTGATGTACGTTTTGTCTAAATCACTACTTCTTAATCCATCCACTAATTTGACTAGTTCCTCTTGCATGGTTTCAAACTCATCGAGTATTGCCAATGCGTGAGTAGAGTGAGTAGGTTTAAAAGCGCTGACTGTTCGATACTTTTTAGTGGTCACAGGCGTAATTGACTTGGTGATCATCCGACCCAATAATTTAGGGATCACTTTCCAGCCAATCCCCTTAATATTTGTATAGCTACCCCTTCCTACAGACGAAAAATCCTCAAAATACAGTCTATTTGATACGATCAAGTGTTCGACGATTTCACCAACAGACCATTTATCTGCCGCAGGCTTTTGATTCAGTTGATCTAGAGTCAAGGAGTCAAAAAGGTTTCTTAATTGATCGGTTTGATGATTGATTTCGTCTATCCATGTAGTGATGAAGTCATTCATTTGTTGTGAGGCTATTCTTTTCGGTCACTGCGTTTCACTAGTAAACTTACTACAAGCGTGACGACCAATCCCACTGGAAATATTTCTATAAACGTATAAGCGGCCATGACATGAGGCTTCTTGTAGTTTTCCATCATCAAAATCACTTCGTCACTTTTTTCGGCCTTTTGTTCGGTAGTGAGTTCAGGATCAGCTTGGATTTTCGCTACTTGTCCGGCTGCATACTTGTCTGCAAAATCAGGCGCAAAATTGGGCATGTATATCATCCACCCGATTACATAGATAATGGACGCCACGAATACAATGCTTAACCCATTCAAAAATGCCTGCTTGAATGTGATCAAACCGCCGAGTGATTTGTCTCTGAAATTTTTGATCCCAATAAATACAGCAGTGAAAGCGAGTAGCATGGATGCATATCCGATAATAGCACCTATGGTAGCATCTGCATCATGCCCCACTAGCGCATCCCAAAGAAAGAATGAAGAGATAATCAACGTGCCGCTGATTGATCCATATTTTAATGCGAGTTTGTAGTTCATAGTTGTTTTTGTTTTTTGGTAAAAGAACCTCGTCGTTGGCTTGTATCAGTCATACTTTCGGGTGATTTGATCAATTTCATCCTTTTGCAGGATCGATGAGCTCCAGTTCAATTGCTCGCTGGATAGCTTGAGTTCGACGTTTAGCGCTCAGTTTCATGAGTACATTAGATACGTGGGTTTTCACGGTATTCAATGAAACGAAGAGGCTATCGGCTATTTCCTTATTCGACATACCATCGGCCATCAACGATAGCACTTCCATTTCTCGGTCACTCAAGCCCAGTTTATGCGTTTTGAATGTACCTGTCAATCGTTTTTTTTTGATTCCGTATTCCCCCAAGCCAAATACCCAATCCGAGAAACAATATGGCTACTATCACCGAGTACGTTTCCAGCGACACATCCCTTACCAGTGTGCGGTATTGGGTCACCTCCAAGACAAATAGTCGCACTGCCATGAGCAGACCATACAAGATGAGTTGTTTCCACGCCATTCTTCGTCAAAATTGGGTAATTTTCATCACTAAATTCAGCCAAAATGACCACCAAGATCGTTGAATGGATAGCCAGAATTATTGCTGCACTCATCATGTTGCAAACGCTCTATTTCAAATTCACCGGAGCGCCCGAATCCATGTACATTTTCAGCACCGTGGGCATGGAGCCGTGGGGTAGATACGGTGTGGGTATTGGTGAATTGATGGCCTCTGTTCTTATCCTGCTTCCGCGCACATCTTGGATAGGTGCAATCATGACTGTGGGGCTCATGGCGGGTGCGCTGTTCATGCACGTTGTGTTTTTGGGCATTGATGTGATGAATGATGGCGGTCTGTTGTTCATGTATGCACTTGTGGCGTTTGTTTGCGGCAGTTTGGTTTTATGGTTCGGCAGAAATCAAATGAAGTCAGATTTGGGTCGATTTACGGCCAAGCGCTGATTTGATCCACTTGACTTTTTCGTCGAACCTCTTCAAATTCGAGGCTGAATTCATTTGTTTAATCCTAAAATCATATTGACTATGCGAATCGTTTATGTGCTTTTGATTGCAACTATTTCTGCTTGTTCTACCGGAAATTCCACATCCGGTTCTGTTGAAGGACTACCCCCGGGAGCTGTGTTGATCGATTATCCAAATACCTCAAGTCTGAAACGTGCCGAGGTAAAAAGTGGGTTGCTTTTATTGGAAGAAGGAGACGTGCAAAACGGCAAGAAGCACGGCTCATGGATCAAATACTACTCCGAAGGGAAGATCCAAACTATCACCACATACATCGATGGCCAAAAACAAGGATTCGAAATCCAATTTGATAATACGGGCTATATTCTTTCTAAAAGTCCGTTTGCCAATGGTATCCTAGATGGCGAGTATCTGGCCTACAATAGAGGTATGGTCATTGAGCGGAAGCCATACAAAAATGGCCAGCTTAATGGTACCGTCTACAAATACTATCAAAATGGCAAGGTGATGGAGGAATCAAACTACATTGACGGGGTGATTGATGGAGTGGCCAAATGGTATGATCAAGAAGGTAACCTGAAGATCGAATACACCTACGACAATGGAAAATTGATACAGGAGTAACTGCTCCTGCAACCTTTTCATTCAAGCCAAGTCAGTAGCAAACAAATTAACTCCTACTCTCATGCGATTTCATCTGTTGCTGCTTGGCATTATCCTCTCCATTGGAGCCACATCTCAATCCATTTCCACTGCCGATATTGATCATTTTTGGCAAGCCTACGATCAATTGGCCACTGCTCAATCAAAAGAGGACAGTATTGGAATCATCCAACGCACGTACATCGATCGTGCAACTCCCGGATTCAAGGAGTTTCTACGGGTCAGGAAGTTCACTGCAGATGAGTATGTGAAAGTGATTGGCGCTGCTCCCAAATTTTGGCAATCCATTCGCCCGCTAACAAAACAAATAGCACAACGAATAGCGGAAATTGAAACCGTATTAGCCGTATTCGTCGAACGATTGCCCAAGTTCAAAACACCCGATGTGTGCTTTGCTATTGGCACGCTGCGCACAGGTGGCACTACCACCAGCGGCTTGATTTTGATAGGCAGTGATATAGCAGCCGCCGACGAGACCGTGGATACATCCGAACTAAACAACTGGCTGAAAAGTGTACTCGGCAAGACAGGAGATATAGTGGCCATGGTGGCACATGAGGCCGTGCATACCCAACAAAAAGGATCTGTCAAATCCACCGTGCTCACAGCAAGCATGGGAGAGGGGATCGCCGATTTCATTACGCAGGAGTTGCTTGGGGTGAATATCAATGCGGCGATACACGACTATGGATTGGCCAATGAATGTCAGCTATGGAGGGAATTTCAAGCAGAACTGCACAACCCTGATTATTCCAAATGGCTTTACGGCGGATCGGGAAATGCGGGGCGTCCGGCAGACTTGGGCTACTTCATGGGTTTCCAAATAGCCAAGGCGTACTATGAGAAATCATCAGACAAACGTGTTGCACTCACCAACCTTTTGAATCGTCGGTCGTATGAGGAGATTTACAAGGAGAGCGGCTACACAGGTGGTTGTTCTGACTAAACTCCATTGACAACACGTATGGCCTGGATCACATTCCTCTACACTGCAATACTGTTTGGTTCAGTTCCGGTGATCTCGCCACCAGAAACAATTGATATTCAATATTTTGTGTCTGCTAAGTTGTCAAAGGATCAAGCCATTGGCGTTTCCTTTGACTATGTCACAGATGAAAAGGGAGAATTGCTCTTGCACTACCAAGACGAGTCGTGGGGTGAAGAAAATTTATTCAAGTGTATTTCGGATTTCACTGTAAATAAAAAGGCCAAGGTGGAATTTTTGCCTGCTGAAAATACCATTCGGATCACTGCAAAACCAAAACAAAAACTGACCATAGCGTACGCCATTCGGCAAGATTTCCGGCCGCCTTTATATAATTATCATAGGTACAGGCCGATCGTCACCGACACCTATTTTCATTCGCTGGCCATGCGTGTATTCATTGAACCGATGGATCTGTTTAAGAAAAATGAACGAGAAGTTGCGACGATCAAAATCGTTGGTCAGTTTCCGGCTGATTATGAATTTCAAACCAGTTTCGGCAGGTCACGCACACAAACGTTTACACTTAATCAGCTTGATTTCAACAATTCATTAATTGTAGCTGGTGATTTCAGAAGGTATGAGACCAAGATAGACAAAGCGACCATCAACTTTCTGGCTCGTGGAAAATGGGAGTTGATCGATGAAGTACGCATGTTTGATCAATTGAAGGGTATCATCAGCGCACAAACAGAGTTTTGGAACGAACCACTTGATTCACTCTTCACCGTCACGCTCATCCCTACAGATGAAGAGTGGACCGAAACATCTAAGTCCATTTCGATAGGAGGAAGCGGACTTACGGATTCGTTTATTTCGTTTGCTTCTAATAATGCAGGCACGCCACAATCGATGATGCAGTGGCTGTACAGTCATGAACTGATGCATAGGTGGATAGGAGGGATCATCGAAAATGCCGATGAAGAAAAGCAATATTGGTTTAGCGAAGGCTTCACAGATTTTTATGCCTACAAAATACTGGTGAAATCTGGTCATTGGTCTGAGGAAGATTTTGTCAACAAACTCAATACCTCAATTCTACCCGAATATGAACGAAATCCGGTAAAGACTGTCCCAAATGACAGCATCACGCAGGAGACATTTTGGAGCAATTACAATTATCAAAAATTACCTTACCAACGCGGATTATTGTATGCACTTCTCATCGATCAGCAAATAAAGCAGCAGTCTGGAGGCAGGTTGAGTTTGGACAATCTCATGGCTGATTTGCTGCAAGCCTGCAAGGCGCATGCCCCACTGCGAATGAACAGTTCGCTTTGGCTAGCACATATGAGCAAGTATCTTGGTGAAGAGGTCAATCTTCAATTTGAGCAATATATAGTGAAGGGTCAGCCGATTGACTTTAGCAGCCACTTTCTCCCAGAATATGAGTGGACAGATGGGCGCTTCAGCTTGCGAAAAATTCGAAATTTCTAAACCTGAAATCTATTTAGGAATAAAATGGAAAACACCAAAAATCCCCTCCGTGGAGGGGTTGGGGGGTGGGTTTTTAAAACACCGTTTTCCATTTTATTCATCGAATTTTATTCAAAAATGACTGCTATTAATAACCCACCTCTTATTCTCCTCCCCCGCCTTCCAAAGCTTTGTGCGGCGGACAGGCAATAGGAGACTATTTGAGTCATTTTTGAATAAAATATGTAGCTATAAAATCGAACTCAGGCTCTAACGACTCATCAGCCATAGTATGGCCGCTGGAAAACGATCAGCCCAAGCGGCTTCATTGTGATGATCCGCGGCATCTCGTTTGAAAACGAAATCTGTGCCCGTTACATATCCTTTTTCCCTCAACGCCTGAATCATTTCGTCAATGCCCGGCTGGAGCGCTGCTTCCAAGCCCACACCGCCATTGTCAAGGTAGAAGACCACATTTTTTCGCTTCTTATCCGCTTTCACCACCTTCACAAAATCAAACTGATAGCCAAAACCTTCGGGTGTTTTGAAAGCCGGCGACA
>CAZPST010000122.1:0-7282 GCA_964589185.1 uncultured Roseivirgaceae bacterium
CAACGTGTCTACCGAGTGCATTCAAAACTTGTACTACCACTTAGACGAAGTAAATGCGGACGAATTGCGCATCAGCACCTACGATTCTAGATCAGCGTTGATCATGATTGCAGCCAGAAAGCGGTTTTACAGTCTTCAGACAGGCAATTATCTTCCCACATCTAAGGTAGCCGTGATCAAGCAGCGATTGGATGAAATAAATAGTGTAGATGCTGACGAATTACGAAATTTGTACAAGCGTGTATTGAATGAGCAGGAGTTTTCCGAAAAAGGAACGGGTGGTTTGGGCTTTATTGACATTGCCCGAAAGACCGGAGGAGAAAAGCTCCGATATAAATTCCAGCCTGTCACCGATGATGTATCATACTTCACGTTTCAGGTTAGATTACCAAGATTAATTGATTAAGGGGTTATGCTGTCTGAATCAACCATGGAGAAAATTTTCGTAGAGCCATCGCGGGTCACCCCACTGATCAGTTTTGATCCTGAAGAAGGCATCTTGGAAATGAGAGGCCGATCAAGCCCCGAGAACGCCATTCAATTCTATCAAAAAGTAATCGAAAATCTTTCGTTGTACGCCCAAAGCGATCAGGGAGACTTCACGGCCAATTTTGCGTTTGAATATTTCAACACCAGTTCATCCAAATGTTTGTTCGATGTGTTCAAACGGCTCGTTCGTATTCGCGAAAGTGGTAAAGAGCTGACAATCAATTGGTTCTATGAAGAGGACGATGAAGATATGATGGAAGCGGGTGAAGATTATAGCGATCTCCTTGATTTGGAATTCAATTTTATAGAGATTGAGGACTAAAGGCACAGTACGCTAGCATGGATAAGAATCAGGAGCTCTATCATGACGAGATTAGTAATCTCAAGAACTTCCGTTCGAAGCTAGAAACGCATACCATCTATAAAGAGGATTTAGACGAATTCTCAGATCAATACGAAGAATTAGTAGCACAAGCCAAGGTAATCACGCGCGTGAGTGACCGCCTCCAGAAAAAACTGGACAGTGCCAACATGCAGATTCGCGAACAAAACGAAGAGATCAAGGACAAAAACCTTGTGCTTGAAGACACTGTCACGCAATTAGCCAAAGCCCGAATGGGCAGACGAGCCTCCACTATCATGCTTACCGTTGCACTAGGCTTGTTCGTGCTAGAGCAAATCTTCTTGGAGCCATGGATTGAAGCCAATATCGACATTCCATTTGCAGACTTAGGCATTCTAGCCATTCTATTCTTTATAGTAAAGGCGCTCGAAGGAGGATTGGAAAAGTACTTCATGAATCAAGAGAAAAAACGTATTCTGAAGGGCAAACAAGTATCCGAATCTAGAACGGAGAACTATGAATAGTGCCCAGCACAGGTTGATCAAAAAAGTGACCAACCCGTTTTATATGCGGCTTTTTATGCTTGGTCAATTACCAATGGGACTCATTGCCGGTCTGCGTATACGAGCGCTGAATGAATGCGCCACGACTGTATCCGTGCCATTTAAATACCTCAATAAGAATCCGTTTAAGTCTATCTATTTTGCCGTGCAAAGCATGGCCGCAGAGATGTCTACAGCCACGGCTTGTCTGCTAGCGGTAGAAGGACACACACCTTCTGTGGCTTTTATCATTGTAGATCTCAAGGCCAATTTCATGAAGAAAGCTACTTCTCGGGTGTATTTTACCTGTGAGGACAATCAGCAGGCATTTAAAGCCGTGGATACGTGTATTACATCAGGTGACGCCACTCAAGCCACATTCAAGACAATCGGAAAAATGGCGGATGGCACAGTGGTTTCTGAATTTGAATTCACATGGTCATTTAAGCAGCGCACCTCATAAGTCTTTGAGTAGCACATTGAATTTTGACTTTTTGAACAACTCCTGTTCCTCGCAAAGTAACACTTCTAGATGCTGAAAAGCCGGCGATCTTGTCTTATCAAATTCCCTTAATCCATTCGTCTCATACTTGCTCAATACCGTGTGCACATCCATTTTCTGAATATCAAACGCAGGAAGATAGCGATCATCGCCTTTCTCACTCTCAGATCTACTCACAAGACCGCATTTCTCCAGTTCGTAACAGATTTCACCAATGAATCTGTAAGGCACACTACCCATGGCTGACAACTCATGCACAGTAACAGGTCCCTTGCCATCTTCAAAGCGCTTAATAATGCGGTGCATCACAATAAGCGCTATTTTCTTTTTGTATTCATAGCTCATCTTTAGTTTGTCATTTTCCGGCACCCATGTATCGTAATGCTGAAGCCCATATGAAATCTCAGACCCCATAAGCACGATGAACCAACTGAGCTGGATATAGATCAAAAACAAAGGAAGCAAGGCAAGACTACCATAGATGGCGTTATACCTGCTGAATGCGAACTGAAAATTAATAAAGCCCCATTGGGTCAACTGATAGGCCGTGCCAGCAATGATACCGGCCACTAAAGCAGGAACGACCTTCACGCGTGTATTCGGAAAAATCAAATAGAGCAAAAAAAGCAGTGTCCAGATAAGGCCATAGGGTATGAGTTGTACAAGAAATGAAATACCCGATTTGATCTCTGAAAATTGATGATCGGCTCCTATGCTATTGACTTGTGTGGCAATAAATACAGTGACTCCACTTGACAAGAAAAGCAATACGAGACCCAGAATCATTACGGAAATATAATCTGCCAATTTGCGATGTATCGGGCGGTGTTTCTTGATATCCCACATCACATTGAAAGTCACCTCTATGTTATTGAGCAGCCGCATGACGGTGTACAACAAGAAGACCATACCAATACCCGTGATGAGCCCGCCATTGGTAGATTCGATAGCCTTATTGGCAAATTCCATGATGTACTGCAACACCTCAGGACTGGCAAAAAACAACGCCAACTGTTCTTCAAGAACGTCTTCCAATCCAAATCCCTTAGATATACCAAATGCCATGGCAATCACCGGAACGATGGACAGCAAAGTAAAATACGTCAGATTAGACGCTTTTTCCATGATGCGATCCTTCTTGAACTCGGTGAGGGTGATTATAATGACGCGGAGCAGTTTATACAGCACCTTCTTCCAAAACGGAAGATCCCGCAATCTCACACTCCACAAATCCACAATGAAAAAATTTCTGAGAAGTGGTATTCTATCCTTCAGGCGCATAGCTGCTCATTTTTGATCGAAAAGATAGCTACAAAAAAGTAAAAGGGGGAATTTGCTCGATTCCTCCTAAAATTACCCACCAAATCTGGACTAACCTACCCGATCCTCGTCTGAAAGTTGAAACAGTTCATTTACGGGCAATTGAAAAATCTCAGAAATACGCAAAGCAAGTACAGTAGATGGCACGTATTTGTTTTTTTCCATGGAGTTGATAGTCTGTCTCGAAACACCTATCAACTCAGCAAGCCGCTCTTGTGTCAGGTCACGTCTAGCCCGTTCCACTTTTATACTATTCTTCATCTTTCAATGCTTTTAGTTTCAGGTACCAATAGGACACATTGGAGTAGAGTAGTAGTAGGGACACCACGGCCAAATTGCCCCCGACATCAATTGTTTTCAGTTCATTGCCAAAGCCCCATGCACTGATCATAGAGATTACAGGAAGAAAAAGTACCGCAATGAACGCGAACCTAATACCATGAAAAGTAGCCTTGAGACGCATTGAGAGAAACATCTCATCTTCTTCACGCTCAGCAGCAAACAATACCCAGAACAAACCTAGTGAAATAGGAATATGTAGCAAATAACCACTCCACTCGCCCCAGTAGTGCATTACCTCGGCACTATTTTGATTTATCACTAGGACTGTCATGACCAAAAATAGCAAGGGTAGTCCAGCGCCTATCAGCAAAAATCCATACTTGCGAAAAGTGGGGGGAAGTAAGAAGCGTTCGATGTGATCAAAGTTTTTCATGTGTATTCAGTTTTACATTATGTATAGTTTATTTTACATTATGACAAATAAATACGATATTAATTGAAAACTGTTACCTTTTGCTAAAAAAATCTATTGACAGACTTAACTTTCCGTGATGGACTTCTCCATAGCAACTTTGAGTGACCAGCGGATTGCCGCTATAAGAGCATGCGAGGAATGGTCTGAGGACTGTCCCGTGAGTTTAGACCGACTAGTGAAAGTATCTTTTCTACATCTTGACTTTCAGGGAAATGAGCAGATCGGGCGGATCATCGTGCTAGATGAAGTAGGTGATGCTGTGCTGAAAATTTTTCGTGAATTACTCGATCGAAAATTTCCAATAGAAAAAATCATTCCTGTCGATTTCTTCGGAGGATCAGATGTGGCATCTATGGACGCCAACAATTCTTCCGGCTTCAACTGCCGCCGCGTGATGCACACCGACAGATGGAGCAGCCATGCCTATGGAGCTGCCATCGATATTAATCCAGTGCAAAATCCATATGTATTGATCAATAATGAAGATTCATCAGCTAAAATTTACCCAAACGGAGGAGCTCACTTTCTGAACAGGCATTTACAAGACCCGGGCATGGTGGAATCCATTGTTTCCCTATTTGCAAAATATGGCTTCTCCGATTGGGGTGGAGCATGGCGTGCGCCACTAGATTATCACCATTTTCAGGTGCCGTGGGAGCGTATTCATCAATTGGTTCGTTGATTATGTTGCGAATTTTTCCGAGCATTTCTTTCAATTAAACAACCTGATCCGCGACAGGTTTTTAACATTGTGAAAAACGCTTTATTCACATCAAATCTGGAATGAAGTACACATGGAATTACTATCTTCGCAAAATTTTCAGTACATTCATTGCAGCCAAAAACTGCCGAATAACCAGCCAGCAACCGCAGATGAATCTTCGTCCGAAAAAAGTAGTACTTGGGCATATCTTTTTGCTAATTTTCGTGGCACTCAGTGTGTTCACAGCAGGCATAAGCCATTGGTTGTGGAAAGACATGCGCCATGATGCGTTCAAGGAGCTGTCTTACACATCTTCGGTGATCAAGAGCTACTACGAATTGAGTTTCAGACAATGGGAACTAAGCCTTAGGGCGGTGGGCACGCATCTGGTGGGGATAACAGGTGACAATGCCCAAGAAAGACGTCAGGAGTTCGCCAATTCGGCATTGAAAATCCATGAGCAATTATTGGCCTTTGGCTTTGCAGACACCACAGGCCAAGTGACTGTATTCACAGGTGCACAACCCGGCGACTCACTGCCTCATTTGACACGATCAGAAAATACGAGAAGATCATTTATACAAGCAAAAACAGGCGAGAATCTCGTGATTGGTGAAGTGTACTACTTCCCGAATGTTAGAGACTGGATATTGCCTATTCGGCTGCCCATTCGCAATGAAGCGGGCAAGCTTCTGGCTGTCAATACGTCGGCGATTGATTACCAACGCCTAACCAACGATCTCAAAAACTTCGGATTGACAGACAGATTTCGGGTGCACTTGATCAACAAGGCATTCAACACCACTCAACTCTATTTCCCACTACATCAAGATAGCTATTATGAAGTGCTGGGTAAAGGGGCAGACGTGTACACGGATGTGACGCCCCTAGCCACACTGCCCTCAGGAGAATTCATGGAGGCTACTAACACGCTTGAATCTTATGATGGAATTTTTATGCGTGCGGCACTTGACGGACTGAATCATGATTTGATAGTTTCAATGAGCAATACATCTATTCGAGCGGCTGCCTGGGCCAATCTGAAGCTTATATTGTTTACCTATTTGGGACTGTCGTTGATAATCGGTCTTCTCTTCCTCTACTTCCGCAGCAAGCAGTCGCAGTATATGGGAGAAGTCGAAGTAGAACGAGCCAATTTGAAGGCACTTTTTGAAAGCACAACTAACATAATTGGACTTTACGATACCAATCAACGACTCATGGAATTCAATGGTGCCTTTGCGCATTATGCCAAAACGATTGAAGGTATTGATTTGAAAATCGGGATGGATGTGATGGCCGAAATGAAAAATCAGAAAATGGCAGAAACATTTCGGAAATTTCAACGGCGTGCGCTTAAAGGAGAGAAATTTCAGGAAACGATCAAATACCCAGCTCCTAAAGGTCATCTCTACTTGTCATTCTCCTACAACCCCATCTATCAAGGCAAGAAAATCACCGGACTATCCATGTTTGTACAAGACGTCACTGATCTTACAGAGACACAGTTGCGCTTAGAGGAATACAATCAAACGCTAGAAGAGCGCGTGCAAGAGCGAACTTCCGAAATGGAACAAAAAAATGTGGATCTAGAGATAGCTCTTACCAGTCTGCAAGGAACGCAACGACAGCTGATTCAATCAGAAAAAATGGCCTCACTGGGTGCGCTATCGGCCGGACTAGGGCATGAGATCAACAATCCGCTGAACTTCATTGCTAATGGAGTGAAAGCACTCATGAATGCGTTGAACAAAAAATATCCGGACAGCAAACAAGAACTCAGTCCATTTGTAGAAATCATCGATCAAGGGGTGCAACGCGCCTCCGGCATTGTAAAGAGCCTAAGTCACTTCAGCAGGCACGGAGACAACCTGACAGAGGAGTGCGAAATACACGACATTTTGGAAAATTGCCTCGTGATTCTTCACAACAAATGGCGCGATCGAATCACGATAGACCGCCAATATTCAGCAAATAAAATCATCGTGAAAGGCAATGAAGGAAAGCTACATCAGGCTTTGATGAATATTCTTTCAAATGCCATCCAAGCCATAGAGGGAGAGGGCACCATCACGCTCACCACCGGTCAGAAAGGAAAGAAAGCCATCATTTCCATTCAGGATGATGGTTCGGGCATGTCAGATGATTTAGTGGCGCGTATTACTGATCCATTTTTTACCACACGTGCACCGGGCGAAGGCGTAGGTCTAGGACTTTTCATCACGCAAGCCATCATCGAAGAGCACAAAGGAAAGATGGAAGTGTTCTCGCATCCCAATGAAGGCACTGAAGTGCTCATCACGATTTAGTAAATCCTGCACTATCAAGTTAGAGCTGTGGCATGCGGTATGTGCCCGTGGTATTTCTCAGCGGCTACACCAAACTTTCGAAGAAAATCTACCCCTTCGTCTGAGCCTATCCCCTTGTATTCGGCATATGAATTCAGATAAATCACTTTGCTGATACCCATCGAATAAATGATGCGTGCACACGACAGGCACGGTGAGAGCGTTACGTAGAGTGTAGCACCTTCTACAGCCGTTTTGTTCTTCACCGCATAGAGAATGGCATTTTGCTCGGCATGAATAGCCAATGAGCATCCACCCTTCGAATCGCGGGGACAGCC
>CAZPST010000123.1:0-7256 GCA_964589185.1 uncultured Roseivirgaceae bacterium
GATAGGGCGCGATTGTAATAGGCGTCTTTATAGGAAGCATCCATGGCTATCACCTGATCGAAGTAAGCAATAGACTTTTCATTTTCAAATTGATTGTAATGGCACAATCCGAGGTAATAATAGGCATTGATATAGGTGGGATCCAGCTGAATGATTTTTTCAGCATCTTGTATAGTGGCGTTGTAATCACCCAAATCGTATTTGGCTAGGGATCGATTATATAGTGCAGAGATGTAACTCGGATCAACCTCCAGACACTTATTGTACATGCTGATGGCACCCAGATTGTCTCCGAGGTAATACTTGGCCAACCCCAAATTATACCAGTAGGTCTTTTCTGCAGGATTTAGTTTTACAGCCCGATCAAAATCCAAAATAGCCTCAGCATATTGATTGCCCACCAAATAAATATAGCCGCGCGCACCTAAGGCAAGTTCATACGTGCCGTCCTTCAGTAGTGCGGTTGAATAGTTCTGAACAGCTTCTGTGGTTTTGCCAAGTGCCTGATAGGTCACACCTCTCCAGTAATGTCCAACCGGCGATTTGTCTTTTGCGTCAATTGCTTGAGTGAAGGATAGCAACGCATCAATGTAGTTGCCTGCATCGAAGTGTTCGAGCCCTTGCTGAATGAATAGGTCAAATGATTTTTTCTGTGGATGGGCAATCAGCACAGCGAGAATCATCCCAATGAAGAGTGAAGACTTTTTCATGGCCAGATTCGTTAAATTTAGCCAAAAGGTACAAAATTTTACGCAGAATTAAGCCTGAATTTTACTCTTATTGGCCAATTGCCCACAGGCAGCATCTATGTCTTTGCCGCGGCTTCTGCGCACACTTGTGTGAATGCCGCCTTGGATGAGATGATTCGCGAATGCTTCTATAGTTTCCGGAGTTGCTTTTGAAAAAGTCGCTTCTGATATCGGGTTGTACTCAATGATATTTACCCGCACAGGCACGCGTCGGGCATATTTCAGCAGCTTCTCGGCATCTTCTATTGAGTCATTGAAATCATAAAAAAGGATGTATTCAAAGGTGATCCTGTTCCCCGTCTTTTCATAGAAATACTGTAGCGCTTCCATCAACACTTCGAGGGTATTTGTCTCATTGATTGGCATAATGGTGTCCCGCTTCTTGTCGTCTGCCGCATGGAGCGAAAGCGCCAGGTTGAATTTCACTTCGTCATCGGCCAGTTTAGTTATCATCTTCGCAATGCCGGCGGTGGACACGGTGATTCGCTTGGGTGACATGTTCAGCCCGTCGGGTGAAGTGATGCGATCGATTCCCTCCATCACGCCTTTATAATTGAGCAATGGTTCGCCCATGCCCATAAAGACGATATTGCTAAGAGGCTGCTGATAATTCTCCTGCGCCTGTCGGGCAATCTCAACTACCTGATCGTAGATTTCTCCTGCATCCAGATTGCGCTCGCGCTTCATGTAGCCAGTGGCGCAGAATTTACAACTAAGTGAGCAACCGACTTGTGAGGACACACAAGCCGTCATGCGATCATCCGCAGGGATCAACACCCCTTCTATCAAGTGTTTGTCATGCAGCCGAAAGGCCGATTTGATGGTGCCATCATTGGACACCTGAAAATTGTCCACTACGATAGGATGAATCACGAATTGAGCAGCCAATTTTTCCCGTAATTCCTTCGAAAGATTCGTCATCTCGTCAAACGAACGGGTTGACTTCATCCACAGCCATTCCCACACCTGCCGAGCGCGAAATTTCTTCTCGCCGATTCCTTCAAACCACGCGATCAAGCTGTCCAATGATTCCTTTCGGATGTCTTTCATGATGCAAAGGTAGGCATTTGGAGGGGTGAAATGTTTAGCTTAGTTTTATACGTACAAATCTGAAATCGTACGTATGAAGACGAAGGTGACACTAAGCTGGGATAGTAAGTTTGTCAAGGAGGCTAAGGCTTTTGCCAAAGCAGAGAATAAAAGTTTGTCAGCCGTAATGAAAGATTCCTTGGCAGACCAAATTGAACGTAAGCGAAATTTTAAGAAAAGACTAGAGGCTCACAAACGCCTTGCTGGCTCTATAAATTTACCTGAGGAAGATGTCAACAAAACCTTGGACGAATTGCGGTATGAGGCACTAAAGGAAAAGTATGATCTACCGTGATATTTATTTAGATACAAATGTCCTTATCGATTATTGTTTGCCAAGGACAACTAGTGCATCATCTATTGGATTAATTGAAAAATCTATTTACGCTGAAATCAATCTTCATATTTCCATATCAAGCGTGTGCACGCTCCTGTACTTATGTGAAAATGATGCACTAATGTATTACACAGCAGTATCATACGGCTGTGACGGGTAACGTCAAAGATTTCCCACAACCACATGACATACCTGTTTTTACACCTGCACAGATGTCAGATGAACTTACCTAATTTGGTTGACCGTCTAAACAGTGCCATCGGCAAGACCGTCTCCTGGCTGAGTTTAGTACTCGTGCTAGTGATCGTGGTGGATGTGGCGCTTCGCTACATTTTCAGTATCACATCGGCGGCTTCCTTTGAGCTGGAGTGGCACTTGTTTGCCCTTATTTTCCTTCTTGGATCTGCATATACCTTGCAGCAAGACAAGCACGTTCGGGTGGATGTGTTCTACCATCGGTTTTCGGAGAAAGGTAAAGCGTGGGTCAATTTGATTGGCTCGCTCACACTGCTGCTGCCCTTTTGTGTGGTGGCGTTTTGGGAATCTTTGTCATTTGTGGAGAGTTCGTATGCTTTTCGTGAAACCAGTCCTGATCCCGGCGGATTGTCGGCCAGATATATTATCAAAGCTGCGCTTCCGGCCGGTTTCCTATTGCTCGGCTTGCAGGGTATTTCCGAATTATTAAAAAGCGCTAAACGGATATTCGGCCATGATTGAATACCTACCACTTATTCTTTTTGCCGCCATCTTTTTGCTCATTCTGTTTGGGTATCCGGTTGCTTTCACACTGGGTGGACTGTCTGTGGTAGTGGGTTTGCTGGTCTTCGATTCGGACTTTTTCTATTTGCTGTCACTTCGGGTATTTGGAACCATGCAAAACTTCGTGCTGCTGGCCGTGCCGCTCTTTATTTTCATGGGAATAATGCTGGAGAAGTCGGGTATTGCAGAGCGCCTGCTTCATACTATGAGTATGCTGTTTGGCAATGTGCGCGGCGGCTTGGCCATTGCGGTGGTGGTGGTGGGAGCCATGCTAGCAGCCTCTACAGGTATAGTAGGCGCCACTGTGGTCACGATGGGTCTTATCAGTTTGCCAATCATGCTTAAAAAAGGATACAGCGCCACGCTCAGTACGGGAGTGATAGCATCATCAGGCACCTTAGGTCAGATTATACCACCATCAGTCGTATTGGTGCTACTGGGCAGTGTGCTAAATGTGTCGGTTGGGGATTTGTTCTTAGCGGCCGTGATTCCGGGTATTGGGTTGGTCATTGCGTATTTGCTATACATTTTGATCTATGGCCGCATCTATCCTGAGCAGGTGCCGCGAGTGCCAATGGAAGAATTGCAAGCGTTTCGGTCAGCAGGATTTACCAAAGATGTGATTCAGTCTTTCCTGTTTCCATTCGTATTGATTGTTATTGTTCTCGGTTCCATTTTCGCGGGTATTGCTTCGCCTACCGAGGCTGCCGGGGTGGGAGCTTTTGGAGCAATGGTTTTGGCCTTTATCTCCAATCGTTTCAATAAGGTCATGCTCAAAGAAGTGATGCGCGAAACCACCATGATCACCTCTATGGTGTTTATGATTTTAGTAGGTGCTACGGCCTTTTCACTCGTTTTCCGAGGATTAGAAGGAGACAAATTTCTATTAGCAGCCATAGCATCAGCCAATCTTGGCCCGACTCATTTTTTGATACTGGTGATGATTGTGGTATTCATTGCAGGATTTTTTATTGATTTTATTGAAATCGTTTTCATCATCGTGCCGGTGGTGGCACCCATTTTTGTCACGCTCGGGATTGACCTCATTTGGGTTGGTATTTTATTGGCAGTCAATCTTCAAACCTCTTTTCTCACCCCTCCGTTTGGTTTTGCCTTGTTCTATCTGAAAGGTGTGGCACCACCCGAAGTGAAGACGAGCCACCTGTACCGTGGCATTGTCCCATTTGTAATTATTCAGTTAATTGTTTTGGTGGCGCTGATCATCTTCCCCGAAATCATTAATTTGGTTTGATGGAAAGACTAGCTCCCCTCTTTCTGAAAGATGGGATTTTTTTCATCGAAATTTTTACTCAACTGCACTAGTGTGAGTAATAAAAATGACAAAAAAAATCCCCAACCAATTCAGATTGAGGATTTAAAGTGGTGATTCGTCTGGGATTCGAACCCAGGGCCCATACATTAAAAGTGTATTGCTCTACCAGCTGAGCTAACGAATCTTCCGCTTAGATAAAATGAAAAGCAATTCAAAGCCAGTGCTTTAAATTGCGGTTGCAAAAATAGACATCTAATCTCAAAATCCAACATGAAGGGGAAATTTAAACCGACGATTCTGATACTATTTTATTTTGCACTGCTTACCTCCAGTGCCAATGCCGCCACACTGCTGGAAAGTGCAGATTCGTTGTTTTATGCCAAAAAATACACCACGGCCTTTGAGCAGTACGATTCAGCATATCAAACAGGCGTAGTATCGCCCTCCATGTTGCTCAAAATGGCTTTTATCAAGGAGGGCTTAGGTGATCATACACTTGCTCTTTATTACCTCAACGCCTATTACAAGCTGACCTCTAACCGAGCCACATTGACCAAAATGCAAGAGCTGGCCGCTAAAAACAATCTTTCCGGGTATGAAGTAGAAGACCGTCATTTCTTCCTGAACGCCCTCTCCAAATTCGACTTAGAGATTCAATCCGTGCTAGCAGCATTAATTCTGCTACTGAGTGCAGCCATTTATCGAAGTAAGAAAAGAGGGGAAATGGCTATCGGTCTCCCTGTCATACAGTTGCTTCTTGTGGGTGCATTGCTCACGGTGAGTAATGGGTGGTTTGTCCCCAAGCAGGCAATCATATCCACAAGTACCTTTTTAATGACAGCACCTTCTGCAGCAGCCGAACCGGTAACAGAAGTCAAAAAGGGTCATTTAGTTGAGATTGTCGGACAATCTGAAGCTTGGGTGAAAATCAAGTGGGAAGGCAAGGACGTGTATATCCGTCATGCAAAAATAAAGGTGCTGTAGCCCTACTTAAAGGGAGAATCCGGCTCTTTGGCCATCACCTTGTAAACAATCTTGTCCATGCGGCCGGGCATCCATTTATTAAGAAATACGGCTAATTTCCCCTGAGTAGTGAGTACCAAATCGCGCTTTCGCTTTTGCATGGCGCTGAATGTACGTTCGGCCACCTCTGCGGCTGACATCATCTTTCCCTCATCACGTGGAGACTCGCCTTGGGCACGTCCATCAGCAGCTAATGCCTGATTTCGAATATTGGTGCCGGTGAAACCCGGACACACAACCAAAACATGAACACCTCTGTGCATCACTTCTGTGCGGAGTGCTTCGTAAAATCCCTGTATGGCATGCTTGGATGCTGTGTAGGCCGTGCGGGCAGGAGTGCCTCTGTGTCCATTGATGGAGGATATGGCTATGATTGATCCTTTCGATTGCAGAATATGGGAAAGTGCATATTTGGTGGCATACAATGACCCGCTGAAATTGATGTCCATCACTTTTTCAAATACATCCAAATCCACTTCCTCAAAAAGTGCCCGCATAGAAATTCCCGCATTGCAGATGAGCACATCTAATCGCCCATATTTTTGGATCGTCAGATCGATCAATGCCTGATTCGGCCCTCTTCCGGCAGCATCTAGGCGCAAGCCAAGGAATTCTGCTCCTTTAGCGGATAATTCAGACTCCACGTCGCGCATTCGTTCTTCATTTCTACCTGTAAAGACAACCGCATAGCCATTCTTGGCGTACGTATGCACCAATGCCCGACCAATGCCCGATGAACCTCCCGTAATTATTGCAACTTGCCTTTCCACCTATTTAAATTTTCTGTCAAAACTAATCGCATTTTATTTGCGGACGCAACGTTTGTAATTCTTGTGGCATCTTGAGCACTAACGCCTAAAACTTTTCTATGCGCCTACTCGCACTCGCACTTTCCATACTCTTTTCAATCGCAGCATTGGCACAGACGGTCATAGGCAATACGCTTGACGAAAGGGGCAATCCCCTACCGTTTGCTACCCTGCATGTGAAGGGCACTACCAATGGCACCACGAGTAACTCTGAGGGACGCTATGAAATGCGACTACCCAATGGTACCCATACGCTCGTGGCACAGCACATCGGGTACAAGAAGCAAGAGCAGCAAGTGACCGTCGCAGACGAACGTGCCACATTGGACTTTAAGCTGCTACCCGAAGTACTTCAATTAAACGAAGTTGTGGTCTCTTCCGATGCGGAAGACCCGGCCTATCGGATCATTCGTGAGGCCATCAAAAAGCGAAAATTTTATGAAGAAGAAGTAAATGCCTACGCGTGTGATGTGTACATAAAAGGGGTGCAGCGACTGGACACTTTTCCTGAGAAAATATTAGGCATCAAACTCACCCTTGATACGGGCATAGTCTATCTCTCTGAATCTATTTCCAAACTAAAATACATGCGACCTAATAAAGTGAGCGAGCGCATGATTTCATCAAAAGTAAGTGGCAACAACCGAGCATTCAGCTGGAACCAAGCCTCAGAAATGATGATCAATATGTATGAAAACAGCTTTATGATAGAAGGGCTGAGCGAGCGACCGTTTGTCTCGCCCATTGCCAACAATGCCTTCCTTTTTTATGATTACGAACTGATGGGTTCCTTCCAAGAAGGTGATTTGTTGGTGAATAAAATAAAACTACTCCCCAAGCGAGCCTCCGATCCGGTGTTTGACGGACACATCTACATCATCGAAGATGCATGGCGTATCTATAGCGTGGATGCCCTATTGGTGAAGTCGCGCGGGATTGAATTTGTGGATTCGCTCACGCTCAAGCAAGTGTTTGCTGAGTCCAACCACGGAATATGGATGCCCATTACGCAGCGCTTTGGTTTTTCATTCAATGTGTTCAAAATCAAAGGAAGTGGCTACTTCAATGCCGTGTATTCAAACTACGATGTGGAGCCCAACTTTGAGCTTTTAGAGCGCAATCAGATTGTAATTCCTGATCGGACGGCTCTTTTCAGCAAGAAGGATTTCACCAAAGAAATCATGTATATAGAAGAGGGATCCAATGAAAAGGACAGT
>CAZPST010000124.1:0-7202 GCA_964589185.1 uncultured Roseivirgaceae bacterium
TTTACCTATGCGGTGGGTTAAAATGGAGAAGTGAAAACGTTTAGGACACTATTGACTTTAAACCTAATTCCATAAGAAAGTGACACATCAATACCTTTATAATTTTCAAGCTCAAATAGGCACTCACACTGTCCTTCTATTTTCGAAAAAGAATGTAGGCCCTTTTTAAAATGGAAGTCCCTCATCTCAAAATATGGTGTTACCACCTTAATAAAATCATTATACATACTTATTACCTATTTATGAGTACTTGCCTTAGCTGGAACATGTCGGAGAACTGAATTAAATCCTACGCCTAGTTAGGGGAACCTTCCATTTTGGATTTCTCGAATCAAATCATAGTCATCATCCCATTCTGGTATTTTCAGCATACTCTCCATTCTCGGTTCTAATTTATAGCCCTTAGCTAAAATTTTCTTTAGTCCGATTGTTTCTGAGTAATATGAGTGATCATTAAGTAAAATGACCATTTTTTTTAAGGTTTTTTCATGCCTACCATCCACTACTCCTGCAAGCCTATTTAGTACATAACTTTCAACCAAGTGGCTAAAATTAATGGGTTGATCTACTGAATCACTTTTGAATCTATATTCATATATTTCCTCATATATTTCTAATTCTTTTGATGTTACATTATTCCATAAAAAATTCTTCATTTCAATTAATTCAGGAGCAAGTGCATCTACATAAATAATATCATATAAGGTCTTATAATCTGAATATATCGAAGCAATTTGATGATCTCTATTTTTAATATTTATTACGAAATTGAAGTATTTAAAACAAAGTCTATTTTCTTTATTTTCTAAATACGAATCTTTAAGAATTAATAACTCTAAGAGATAGACTTTCCCTCTTGCATTAATTCTTGCCGAGTCAATATCGATCCTGTACACTAGTGTATCATTTCTTTCATGGATATTGAGACCTATTGCGTACTTCGAAGAAATTGACTCTAAGGTATGTTGTAAATTCCAGCAGTCTCTCTCAACAGAACAAGAACCAACTACACTCAATTGACCAATCAGAATTAGATATAAAAAATATTTTCTCATTCTTTTTTAAATAATTAGGTATCAAAAAGGGGTTTCTTTTCAAAACACCAGCTCTCCGACATCTTCCGCTAGGGTTCCCTCCCTTTAGAGTCACTCTAGTCTTGGCTAAGCGCGGGAGAGGACTCTGAATAGTAGGCGCTCTCCGACATCTTCCGTCAGGGTGATGTCTCCCTCCCCTCAGAGTCACTCTAGCTTTGGCTAGGCGCGGGAGAGGACTCTGAGTAGTA
Source organism: uncultured Roseivirgaceae bacterium (assembly GCA_964589185.1). Classification (GTDB taxonomy): domain Bacteria; phylum Bacteroidota; class Bacteroidia; order Cytophagales; family Cyclobacteriaceae; genus JAAEPI01. Next base: position 1,283 of record CAZPST010000124.1, read on the forward strand.
GGAATTGGTTAAAGGTATGAAGAAATGTGTGAGAAATGTATGCTCAGCGTCTCGTGCCGATGACTCTGAGGGGTAGTAACAAAAAAACCCTGACGATAAATGTCAGGGCTTCAGAGGTGCTGAGCGGATTCGAACCGCTGTACGAGGTTTTGCAGACCTCTGCCTAGCCACTCGGCCACAGCACCATTTTATTGGTTGCAAAAGTAAAAAAATACCGGAAAGGAAAACCCTTCCCGGCATTTTCTGATGTATGATTTCAGAGATTAATTCTCATCGTCTTCGTCGATCTTCTTAGACGACTTCTTAGGTGCCTTTTTCACTGCTTTTGGGGCATCTTCTTCGTCTACTTCAGGTTTTGCCTTAGCTGCTTTCTTGGGCTTAGGATTTTCCATCTGCTCCTTCAATGCACTCAAAGCGTCCAAATCACCAAGGGTAGATCGCTCTACTTCCTGATTGATCATTCCTAAAGTCTTGCCTTTCTTGGCAGCACCACCACCGCCTGCAGCAGACTTCTGCTTAGGCTCTTCGTGCACTTCTTTCCAAGTAGCAGTATGCGACAACTGGATGCGCTTCTCATCTTTAGAGAAATCCATCACACGGAACTCAAGCGTTTCGCCATCGTGTGCACGTGTGCCGTCTTCTTTCTCCAAATTTTTGTTAGACGCATGTCCTTCGATTCCGTATGGCAACTCAAGGATTGCTCCTTTGTCACTTACTGACATGATAGTACACTTGTGCACGCTACCTCTGCCAAATACCGTCTCGAATGTATCCCAAGGATTTTCTTCCAAATGTTTGTGGCTTAGTGCCAATCGGTGGTTTTCCACGTCAAGCTCCATTACTACCACTTCCAATTTGTCGCCTACCTTCACAAACTCCGATGGGTGCTTGATCTTCTTGGTCCATGACAAATCGCTCACGTGCACCAATCCGTCGATACCTTCTTCTAGTTCGATGAACAGACCGAAGTTGGTCAGGTTACGCACAGTACCTGTGTGCTTGGTGCCCACCGCATACTTAGATAGTAAATCTTGCTTGTTCCAAGGATCTTCGCTCAACTGCTTGATACCTACAGACATTTTGCGGTCTTCACGATCGATCGTCAATACGACAGCCTCTAGTTCGTCTCCCACTTTGATGAAATCAGATGGGTTGCGCAAGTGCTGTGACCATGACATTTCAGATACGTGTATCAAACCTTCTACGCCCGGGATGATTTCGAGGAATGCGCCATAATCAGCCACATTCACGATACGTCCTTTCACGCGTGAGCCTTCAGCGATGGTAGCATCAAGAGAATCCCAAGGATGAGCAGTCAATTGCTTCATGCCCAAAGAAATTCGCTTCTTATCATCATCAAAATCAAGCACTACCACGTTCACTTTCTGATCAAGTGCTAATGCTTCTTCCGGATGATTGATACGTCCCCAAGAAATATCTGTGATGTGCAATAGACCATCTACACCACCTAAGTCGATGAATACACCGAAGTTGGTCATGTTCTTGATCACACCTTCCAATACTTGTCCTTTCTCTAGGTTGTTCAAAATACCCGCCTTCTGCTCTTCGATATCCTTCTCGATCAACACCTTGTGAGATACCACTACGTTATCATTAGCGTAGTTGATTTTCACCACCTTCACTTCCATTTCCTTACCCACGAAGATGTCGAAATCACGGATCGGCTTCACATCAATTTGTGAACCAGGCAAGAACGCCTCTACTCCGTGTACATCTACGATCAAACCACCTTTGGTTCTACGCTTCACCATACCATTGATGATGGTGTCATTATCCAGTGCACTTTGAATCGCCTCCCATGCCTTCACGATCTTCGCCTTACGACGAGAAAGGATCAACTGACCCTTGGCATTTTCTTGCTCTTCTACATACACACTTACTTTATCACCTGTCTTTAGATTAGGCAGATCACGGAATTCCGTCAATGCCACCAATCCATCAGACTTGAAGCCAATGTTTACAATCACGTCACGGTCAGTAATACCCACTACCGTACCTTCGATGATTTCCTTCTCCGTGATTTCATTGAGCGTATCGGTGTACATCTGCTCCAATGACTCACGGTCATTCTTAGAATAATCACCGGCAAAGCCATTTCCGCCACCATCCCAATCAATTTCTTCTTCCTCTGCTACAGGCAACTCTAACGGCTCCTCATAATCCTCATCCGCGCTTGTCTCTTCTACCGTTTCTACTGCCGGAGCAGCTTCTTCGGCTTCTACAGCCACTGGAGTCGTTTCTTCTGCTACAGGTTCAGTTGTAGTCACTTCAGCTTGTACCTCTTCCTGAAGTTCCTCGTTTTTTTCTTTAGCCATAAAAATAAAAAATGACCCGACTATCATACCACAGGCCCGGGTCAAAAGCTCGGTGGCGTCTTTAGGGTTTGACATTCCTTCAAACAATCGCTTGAAAGCCCATTCACTCGAATGGAGGCGCAAATTTAAGGGAATAATTCTTTTAGAGAACTATGAATAGTTTGTTATGTTCGAGGTACCAACCCATCTACATCATGAAACAATTCCTTCCGCTTGTCCTACTTCTAAGTGTACTATCCTGTGCCAAAAAAGAGAATGTAGACCTCATTATCAAAAACGGCACCATCTACACGGTGAATGACGCCTCACCGGTGGCAGAAGTGGTGGCCGTGAAAGACGGCAAGATCGTCTATGCCGGCGATGCATCAGGCGCAGCGAAGTACGAAGGGGAAATCCTTGATCTTCAAGGAAAAACGATGGTTCCCGGCTTGCACGAGGGACATGCACATATAATGGGTGTCGGGTTCAACCTGCTGAATGTAGACCTGATGGAAGCTCAGTCCTATGCCGAAGTGATCGAAATGGTGAAGGAACGGGCAAAAACAACCCCTGAAGGTGAGTGGATACTCGGACGCGGGTGGCACCAAGATAAATGGGTGGATCAGCCTGAGCGGATGTTTCGAAATCTACCCACACATCACGACCTTTCAGCTGCCGTACCAAATCATCCGGTCTTGCTCAGTCATGCCAGCGGACACATGGCGCTTGCCAATGCCAAGGCAATGGAATTGGCACAAGTCAATGCCGATACACCTCAACCGGCAGGAGGCGAAATATTCAAAGAGCTGGATGGTCCAACGGGCATATTCAATGAAACAGCACAACGCTCCATATGGTCTATCGTGCCATCGGAAACCAAGGAACAATACGCACGCGCACTACAACTGGCCATCGATGAGTGCTTGAAATACGGCATCACCACCTTCCATGATGCAGGATCAGGCGGGATTGTGAATTTGTTCAAAGAATTTGGTGAGCAAAATAAAATGACGATCCGACTCTACGTAATGCTGAGAGGAGATTTGGATGTAATGAAAGAATACTTTGAGAGTGGACCGGCCATTGGCTTGTATGACAATCACCTGACTATCCGAGCGGTAAAAATGGCGGCAGATGGAGCTCTCGGTGGCCGCGGAGCGTGGCTGATCGATGAATACGCCGATGCACCCGGCGAACATGGTCATGAGGTGGAGCCAATGACCCACATTGATTCGTTGACACTGGAAGCCTACAAAGCCGGATTTCAAGTGTGCATTCATGCCATTGGCGACAGAGCCACTAAGGAAGTGCTGGATCTCTATGAGCGCACCGCCAAATTAGGTCTGCAAAAAGATCCCCGTTTTCGGGTGGAGCATGCCCAGCACATGCGGCCCGAAGATATTCCACGGTTTGCTGAACTTGGCGTGATACCGGCCATGCAGGCCATCCACATGTCTTCCGATCGGCCATGGGCGATAGATCGACTAGGAAAAAAGCGCATAGATGAAGGCGCGTACATGTGGCAGGCGCTGCTCCAGTCAGGAGCTAAAATTGTCAATGGCACGGATGCGCCTGTAGAACCCCTCAATCCGATACCTAGTTTTTATGCCTCAGTATCACGCAAAACCTTGAAAGGCACACCTGATGGCGGGTATGAACCCGCACAAAAAATGACGCGTGAGCAGGCGCTACGCTCCTACACGCTTGATGCGGCTTACGGCGCGTTTATGGAAGACCTCAATGGATCAATTGAAGTAGGAAAAGTGGCCGATTTTACCATTTTTGACAAAGACTTGATGACCATTCCGGAAGAAGAAATCCTCTCCACAACGGTGCAGATAACGATTATTGATGGTAGGGTGGTTTATAAGAAATAGGCATGGCACTCTCCACCATTGACATCATCGTCATTATCAGCTTTATGGCTTTGTTTCTGGGCATTGCGATCTACTTTAAGAATCGCGCAGCAGAAAGCATTGACAACTTCTTCCTGGGTGGGCGCAATTTGCCATGGTACATCGCAGGTACATCCATGGTGGCTACCACGTTTGCAGCGGATACTCCACTTGCCGTGACCGAACTTGTTGCACAAAATGGCATCTCGGGTAATTGGCTCTGGTGGAATATGCTGGCGGGCGGCATGCTCACCACCTTCTTTTTTGCGCGGTATTGGAGACGCGCCGGTGTGCTCACCGATATTGAATTGATCAAAATACGCTACTCAGGCAAGGAAGCACGTTACTTGCGATTGTTCAAGTCGGTGTACATGGGCGTATTTCTCAATGTGCTCATCATCGGTTGGGTCAATGTGGCTTTGATGACGCTCTTGCAGGTCTTTTTTGATATGGATCGAAGCACCAGTCTGTTGGTCACCGCCGCAGCGATGGGCATTGTGATAGTGTACAGCGCATTGTCCGGCTTTTTGGGTGTGGTATATACTGATGTTATTCAATTCATCACGGCCATGACGGGTAGCATTTTGCTGGCAATGTACGTAATCAATAGCCCCGAAATAGGTGGTATATCCGGCCTCAAATCTGCCCTTCCTGCATCCACATTCGACTTCTTCCCTACCCTTGGCGGATCATCTACGGGCACCACCCTCGCACTCGGAGCTGGTAGTTTTCTTGCGTTTGTCACCGTGCAGTGGTGGGCCAGTTGGTATCCCGGCAATGAACCCGGTGGTGGAGGCTACATTGCGCAGCGCATGATGAGCGCCAAGGATGAAAAAAATGCCGTGTACTCGTCGCTCTTCTTTCAGTTGGCACATTACTGCATTCGTCCCTGGCCATGGATTTTGGTCGCATTGGCGTCTTTGGTGCTCTATCCTGAACTAGCCGATCCCAAGCAAGGATATGTATTGGCCATGCGCGATTTCCTGCCCGATGGCATTCGTGGATTGTTGCTCGTTGCATTTTTGGCCGCCTACATGAGCACCATCTCTACCCAACTCAATTGGGGTGCTTCCTACCTCATCAATGATTTTTATGCCCCTTTGACCAAAAAACAAAACCTGATCGGTGCATCACGCATCGCTACGGTGGTGATAGCCGTCATTGGATTGGGTGTCACGACTCAAATAACAAGCATCTCGGGTGTGTGGCAATTCATCATGGAGTGTGGAGCCGGACTCGGCTTGGTGCTGATCCTGCGGTGGTACTGGTGGCGGGTGAATGCCTGGAGCGAAATAGCAGCCACGCTCGCGCCTTTCGTTGGCTATACCATCGCGCACTCTGGTTTAGATTGGGTTTTCCCAAACAGCTTTTTCCTCACTGTGGGATTCACCACGGTCACTTGGATAGCGGTGACATTACTGACTGCCCCTTCTGACCAAGCGCTGTTGCAGTCATTCTATACCAAAATACAACCGGGCGGTAACTGGAAGCCGTTTTCGGAGGGAAAAACACAGCCCGTTTTGCACTTATTCGTCTTATGGCTATGCGGCATCACCATGGCATATTCACTGCTATTTTTCATGGGCAATTGGATTCTGGGCTTGGGCAACTATTGTTATGGGATCGTTTTCGCAGGTTCCATCTTGATTTTTGGTGTGGTGTTTCGCAGATCTGACATGAAGTGGTGATATTAGCCCATCTTCAAATCAA
>CAZPST010000125.1:0-7048 GCA_964589185.1 uncultured Roseivirgaceae bacterium
GTTAACTAGTTAACCAATCAACCAGTCAACTAATTAACTAATTACCAAATCACTCTCCACCAAAAGACGCCAACACGGGCCTGTGATCCGACACATCGCTGCTATAGTTCGATACACACGATTCCGGTTTCACGGTTTGTACATTTCCCAAATAATCAAAAAGTTCGTCCGTTATCAAAATGTGGTCAATATGACTTGGCCAACTCGGATAGCTCCAGTTAGAACTAGGCCCATCTGCAACTGCCTGATCGACAAAACGATAATTAGCTGCATCTGCCTTGAAATTATCGAATGGTGACGTCTCACCTGTTTTGATTTCATCGTTCCAATCGCCAAGGACAATCACTGCTTGATTGGCATAGTCACTATCCAAAATTGACTTCATGTGCACACTTCCAACTTCACGTTGACTGATACCATCATCGCAACACTTGAGGTGAATATTCATGTAGGTCACTTCCAGTCCGCTGGCATGGGTGGCCGTCACCACGGCTGCTTCTCGCAACAAACTTGGGAACTCAAGGGTGACCGTGCCAAACTGCGTGAATGCATCTAATTTATAGTAATATCCTAAGTCAAGTGATCCATCAATATCTATGTATGCACTGCCCCAACCCGGCGTAAGACTGGCAATGGCCTGAAATGTAGAGCTACTGCGAATCTCCTGAACGGCCACAATATCGGCATCCAGATTAGCCAATATGCTACTCGCCTTGTTTATATCCGTGTTCGTCGAAGAAAGATTTTCAATATTCCATGTGACCACATTCAGCTGCAAATCCTCAAATGCCGGATAGCACGCATTCCCTGTCTTGCCGGGATCCACCCCCGATCCTACTGTACCTCCGCCCACTCCGATGCGCGGTTTCACATAAATAGGCTCATTTCCCTGATCACAGGCAACTACTAGCAGTAGCGACACTGCTATGCATACAAGGCTAATTTTTCTCACTATTTCCGAATCAATATGTACGTAGGAAAGTGATCACTGTATCCGTTTTGATATACGCCACGACTGGTCGTGCGGAGTGGCCCACCCGCAAATTCACCTGACTGCACACGCATCTCATCGGGGGCAAACACGCTGAATGAACCCGGCTGGTATTCGATCCCCTCACCATTCAATAGTCCTTGGCTGATGATTATCTGATCGAAGAGGTTCCATGTGCCCTTGTACATCAATGTGCCGTATCCTTGCTTGTAGGTGGCCGCACTGGTGTTGAACAATTCCCCTGATTCCAATTTATCAGTATCAGCACCTGCCCACAGTTCCTTTTTCACGCTTTTATTAATGGGATCATCATTCAAATCGCCCATGATCACAATCTTGGCCATCGGATTTTTGGCCATTACTTTATTCACTTCTTCGCGCAATGCACGCCCTTGCAATTCCCGCTTGTCGGCCTTGCCTCCTGAGCGTGATGGCCAGTGATTGACATAGACATGTAGCGTATCTCCGAAATACAAGCCCTTCACATAGAGTACATCGCGTGTATTGTAGGTCGTATCTGGATAATTGATCGATTGATAATCTAGCAACGTGAAACGCCCCGGACGATAAATGAGCGCACAGTCAATGCCTCTATGATCAGGCGACTCCTGATGCACCACTTGATAACCGAGTTTGGACAACTGCGGATCGGCCACCAATTCTTGCAGTACGAAGAGATTCTCCACCTCACACATGCCCACGATATCGGCACCATTGGCCATTTTGGACAATACCCACGCCATTTTCTCTTTTTTGTTAGCGTAGCGTTCCTCTGTCCATCCATACGATCCCTCGGGCGTGAAATCATCATCCCCTTCATTGTCCGGGTCATCTACGGCATCAAAGAAATTCTCGACATTGTAAAAGGCGATGGCGCCAACGGTGCGCTTTTGCGCCAGCATTGGGAGGCTGATCAGCCACAGCACTACGGCCAAGGAAAGGGTAATTCTGGTTTTCATTTCTAGGTCGTTCTACTTGGCAAAATTCAGGCAAAAATAGTTGATGGGCACCCTCCATTCTAAAAAAGCCAATTGACTTACTCATTATCAAGTTGTTAAAGTCTTTCATTGAAGTCATACTTAAATAACAAAGTGTCCACCACTTGGAAGGCACAGCTAAAATTCATAACACTGCCTTAACATAGTATGCATGCTTACCTTATTTTAGCAGGCTAATTTTGCCTGTATAAACCACCTATAGCCGATGAGGAAATCGCTCATAGCATGGCTCGCGCTCTGCTTAACCTTAACCACCTACGCCCAATCGGGCAGTATCTCCGGAACCATATACGATGAAGACCTGAATGAACCCCTGATAGGCGCTAGTGTGCAGATCGTGGGGACGACCAAAGGTGGCATCACCGATATCAATGGTAAATTCCTCATCAGGGATGTTGCAACCGGCAGCTACCAACTCAAAATCTCCTATTACGGATTTGAAACAATCACCAAGAATGTGACCGTGACCAGTGGTCTTGCAGATGTTGGAAATATTAACCTAAAGTCGACCGCTATTGGCTTGGACGAAGTGCAGGTATTTGCCGATGTGGTAGAAGAGCGCAAAACGCCTGTGGCCATCTCCACGATCACGTCTGAGCAATTGGAAGAGCGCTACAGCAACTATGAACTAGCTGACGTGGTGCAAAACACACCCGGTATCTACACCATCAACGGAGCAGGTGGCTATGGCGATCAGGAAGTGTACATCCGTGGATTTGACCAAACCAATGTGGCTTTCCTTGTGAATGGTATCCCGGTGAACGACATGGAAAATGGCCGGATGTTTTGGTCCAACTTCGCCGGACTGAATCAAGTGACTCGTACCGTGCAAGTACAGCGGGGTTTGGGTGCATCCAAACTGGCCGTAAGCTCCATTGGTGGTACGATCAACATGATCACCAAGCCGTCTGAGAGCCGAGCCGGAGGACGCATGGAATACCAAATGGGTACAGGTTCCTTCAACAGCCGCACCCGCTTCACCTACAACACCGGCCAATCAGCAAACGGATGGGCGCTGAGCTTTCAGGGATCGCGTACCATCACTACAAACAATTTTGGTGGGTTACCATCTACCCAGCAAGGCCCAATCATGCCGGGTGCCTTTGCCGACGCTTGGAGCTACTACATTGCTGCTTCAAAGCAGATCAATGACAAACATCAAATCATGTTTTGGGCATTTGGTGCGCCTGTAAATCGTGGCACGGCCTGGACACCAGATGATCTTACTCGAGAGACATTCCGCATAGAAGAACCGATGTTCAACAATGCGCTAGGGATCAAAAACGGCGAACTTTTCAACGCAAGACAAAACAGAGTGGACAAACCCCTGATGGCCATGACCCACTACTGGGACATGAATGCCACCACGTCTATCAGCACTTCTGTGTACTATAGCTATGCGCGCGTGTACTCCGTGCAGCCTACAGACGCTACGTCTTCTCTCTTCTTACAGACGCGTACGCCAAGTATGATTGGCAATCAAATCACCGCTGAAAACCTGATCAACTGGGATTATTTGATGGAGCAAAACAGATTGTCAGGACGTCAGCGCACGGTGGCGTATCCAAACGGAGATCCAAACATACCTAGTGTGACAGGCTATGCCTCACGCTACTACTTGGAATCTCGCCACAACAACCACGACTGGATCGGTTTGGTGAGCAACTACACCAAGCAATTGCGCGACCTGCGCATCCGTGCGGGTATTGACCTCAGACATTATAGAGGCGAGCACTATGCACAGGTATATGATCTAATGGGTGGTGATTTCATCGAAAACCGCAGCAGATTTGGTGACCTCTACAACAAACTGGACACTGAAAACGCCATTGCCTATGAAGGCGACAAGACGAACTACAACTATGACGGCATTGTCAATTGGGTATCGGGTTTTGGTCAGGCAGAATGGGTGAAAGACAAATGGACGTTCTTCGGATCGGCTACATTGACTAACTCATCTATGCAGCGCATTGGCTACTTCTGGAGTGGTAATGAATTTCAAGGGTACGAAAGCACCTCGCTAGGCGCATCTGAAAAGCGGAATTTCATCACGTATGTATTGAAAGGAGGAGCCAACTACCGGATCACAGGCCGACACAATGTGTATGCCAATGCCGGCTACTTCACACGACCTCCTTTCCTAGTAAATGCATTCCAAGACAGCCGCTACTCCAACAACTACCGATTCGGTCTGGAGCCGGAGAATGTCATCTCTACCGAGATGGGTTATAGTTTCCGTGCGTCTTTCCTGAAGGCCAACGTAAACGCCTACTACTTGCAATGGAATAACCGAACGACACAAATAGACATCAACGATCCGCAAAGCGATATCAATCTTGGACTCGAGATTCCTTTGGTACTCAATGGCATGCAGTCTACGCACAAGGGTATCGAGCTTGATTTTGTAGCCAATCCTGTGACCACCTTGGAACTTAACGGCTACATCGGTTTGGGCGACTGGACATGGACAAAGGTGCCGAATCAACAAATTGTGGTAGGTGAAGATATCATCAACACAGATGACCTCTACGATGTAAATACCCTTATTGGGTTGCCAACAGGTGCAGCGGCACAAACGACTATGGGACTTGGTTTTCACTACACGGGTATTCGCAGCACCTATGTGGGCGCTAGAATGAACTACGCCGATCGCATTCCGGTGCGCTACACGGTAGAAGATGTGGTAGATGGCTTCATTACGGATGAAGTGATCAAAGATGATTTTGATGATTATGTCACGTTTGACCTCTACGCAGGACGCTACTTTGATATCGGTGAGAAAATGAGCGGACGTATTTCGGCCAATGTGAACAACGTATTCAATGTAGAATACACTCGATTCGCCAGCTACTTCTTCAATCAGATTCAGCGTGGATATGGCTTCCCCCGCACATTTTCAATTGGTTTAAGCATTGATTTTTAATAAGGAAATGAGACAAATTATCACCCTACTTTTTATACCCGCTCTTCTGCTACTCACTGCCTGTAATCAGGACGATGATATGTTTGAAGGAGCTGCCATTTCCTTTTATCCGACGGTCATTGCGAATGGAACCGAGGAAGATGGTCAGACCTATTTGCTTACATTAGGGACATCCGCTTTTATCTCTGGAACAGGTCACGCCACCATTCAGGTGAGCACCACAGCAGAAGGCCAACTGACCACCATACCAGCTATGGACGGCAATACCATAGACGTGGAAATCACCAACAACAACGAAGCATCCATCTTGGTGACTATCGGAAACGACGCAGTGCCAGATGATTATGTGGCTACCTTCTCTATTGTGAATGTATCCGGTGAGATTGTAGGAATCGGACGTAGCAAGTTTAGCTTGTTTGTAAAGGATACAGACGTGGCGCCTGTGTATTTGGAGAATTTTGACGACTGCAATAGCCTCAACTCATTCACTCCCTACAGTGTGACAGGTGCACAAGGTTGGACATGCACCAACTTCGGACGATCCGGTACTGCTGCGCGTATGAATGGATATGCAGGTGGTGTACAAGAAAACGAAGATTGGTTGATATCAGAACCGATCAACCTCGTGGGTCTGGGTACAGCATCGGCACGTTTTGTTTCAGACAAAGCCTTCACAGGTGCTGATCCTGAATTCAAAGTAAGTACCAATTACTCAGGCACAGGCGATCCAAACGCTGCTACTTGGGTGACACTGGATGCTGACTATGACACCCAATCGGGTAATGACACATGGACACCAAGTGGCAATATGGACATCAGCGACTATCTGACAGCCAATACGTACTTCGCATTTGTATATAAATCAAATACGACACTTGGTGCCGCTCAATGGACCATTGACGATTTTGAAATCAGCATCTTCCACCCCAATGCATCCGGTGGTGGAAACGACAACTTAGCTACCCTCCCATTTGCGGATGACTTTGAGGCATGCACCACAGACTTTGGCACACCGGGGAATTGGACTGAATGGTTTCAAACCAGCAAAAACGACAATGGATTTGGCTGCCGCCAGTTTGGTGTAGATGACTCCCGTGGCGTGCGTGTATCGGCATTCAATGGTGAAGTAGGAGCAATCGACACGTGGCTGATCAGCAATAACAAGTTTGACTTACGCAATCTCACCTCAGGTACACTCACCTTTGATGTGCGCTCTGCCACAGCAGGTGACGGCACCTTGACGGTACTCTATAGCACCAATTACTTCCGTGAAGGCCCTGCCCTAGCCTCTTGGACTGCTCTGGATGTAGCCGGACAATTGCCGGCCAAGGGATCGAACAACTTTGTGAATGTGGGTGGCGACATCCCCGGTGGAGATATCGTGTATGTGGCGTTCCGATTCAGCGGAGGCTCAGAGACCAACTCTGCCTCGTACGATATAGACAATGTGGCCATCGATCCGTTCGAATTCGGTTCACTACCATTTACCGAAGGGTTTGACGGTTGCGGAGATGCGGGCACCTTCAATATTCCTGTCAACTGGATAGAAGTAAATGTGCCGGGCTCCAAAACCGACCGTGGATGGGGCTGTAATGCCGGCGGTCGTACAGGAAGCGGCATGCGCGCAAGTGCGTTTGGCGGAGCAGCCGGTTTTGACAATGCGTGGTTGATCACTGATGGCAAGTTTAACTTCACTGAGGTGACCAACCTCACGCTCAAGTTTTGGGTAGAAGACCGCTTCATAGGACCGGGTGAACTAGCCGTGAAATGGTCTGCTGACTACCCGGGCAGTGGCAATCCTGAGAACTACACGTGGACCACACTTAGCGATGTGGATGCACAGCTACCGGCCGATAACTCCGCCACGTATGTAGAGGTGACAAGCAACTTGAGTGGGGCCGCCGGACAGCAAGTGTACATTGCCTTCCATTACACCGAGGGTACGAGCAGTGCAGCCGGGGCATTTACCATAGACGATGTACAAATTACAGGAAACTAAAACGATATTAACCTTAGCCGCTCCCAACATGGGGGCGGCTATTTTTTAACACTAAAAACCGATAGATGATGAAACAATTTTACAAAATCATGCTACTCACACTGACCCTGCTTGGGACAGTGGCTGGGTATGGGCAG
>CAZPST010000126.1:0-7038 GCA_964589185.1 uncultured Roseivirgaceae bacterium
AGATCACCGATAGCTTGAGTGTGGCTACTCTTTTGGCGCTGGGGAGGAAGTTGGGGGTGTAGGTTTGAAGAAAAAGGTGCTGTTACTGATTCGACAAGAAATGTCATCTCCTTTTATTTGTAACCTTGTCTGCCATTAAATCATTTGGATTTACAACAGGAAGTATGAAGTCACTGAACGCCGTTCCTTGAAATCGAGCCATTAGTATGCCTCTTGATGTTGAGTATGAAATTGAAGAAATTGCATTTCCTAATGACATATCAGCACCCAATTCACCATCTAATCCCAGGTGGATAAGCTCGTTTAAACTAGGATATCGAAATATAAACACAAGTTGGTAAAATGTATGAGCCTCTATTTGTTCCCTTTGACTTTGTGATTGGACATCAACGTTCAATGTGGACTTGATTAAATCCTCATCCAAATTGAAAGCTAGTTCTAGATTAGTTTCATATTCAAATGATTCAATCAATTCACTATCAAAATCTTCAGGTCTATTAATGCTGGCATTCAAAATTTGAAAACCCAATATTTCAATTCTCTCCGGATTTAATACAGACATGACTATTGATGAATGGTGGCAGTACCAGAATGATTGCTTATAGTCCATTTGACGAACTTCTCTTGACTGACTGAAGGTCGATTATAAACCTTTACACTTCGCTTAATTCCCTTGCTCGAATACGTCCGGACAGGGACGCTAATTAATGCCTCTCCTAGTTCCACTTCTAACTTACAGATTGACCTTAGCGTGAAATTGTGCTCACCCTTAAGCCACTTGTTAATTTCAGATGGCGACTTTTCAAGCAAATCAGCTAATTTTCTTTGTGTATAACCCCTTTCTCCCAAAAGTTGGTTGATACGAACTATCAGATCAGCGTGCTTTTTGACGAACACTTTTGTCTCTTCATTGGTACGATCTAAAATTCGTTGAGTGGTTTTACTTCTCATGTTTATCCAATTTATATAATTATCTCAGTACCTCCAGTATATGATAAAAGGTATCGGCCAGTGTCATCTTGAATAATTAACTCATTTTGCCACGAATCCAAAATCGACTTTGAAAATGAACACGCCTCCCGCCATTCTGGTAAAAGTGAACTAGATTGATTGGTTGAAGCGTCTTTGATTCCGCCATTGAACAAAATTACAATCTGCTCTGTCAGCCTCAATGCGAATAACCTGAGTGGAAAATTGGGGAAATGAATCATCACTTCACCAAGCCTAACTGATCCCTTCATTGGAAGGGCATCTACTTCATTTTCATGTCGATTAAAAAACGTATCTATTGCTCCGTACCGATTACCAATGACTTCAATCACCAAAGTAAACAACTCATTCAAGGGATCTTCAAAGGCTGGTTGATTCTCGAAACGTTCGATAAATCGGTCAGTTTCCAATTTTTGGTCATTCCTATCAATCCATCTCACTGAATAAAACGTGCAACGTTTGCATTCATCATCCCATAATTCCAATGCGAAGTTATTCACTTAAAAGTTAATTTGCAAGCATGATTCACCTAAAAGTGAATTTCCTTGTGATTGATGGTCAAAAATAACGATTCATTCCGACGATGAGTTAAATTGATTTTGCTGAATTTCCACCACCTCAAATTTTTAGGCGATCTCAAGCTATAAAATGGTTAAGTGGCTAACGTATACTCCACCGAAATTTCCGTTTTCAATAATTTAGAGATCGGGCAGTTGGCTTCTGCATCTTTCACCAGCTCGGCAAATTTTGCTTCGTCAATGCCCGGTACCTCGGCAGCCAAAATCAAATGCGACTTGGTGATGGTGCCATCTACAAATGTGATCTCGCACTTGGTCTCCAATTCATCGGGCTCAAATCCCGCTCCTTCCAGATTAAAGCTCAGCTTCATGGTGAAGCATCCGGCATGTGCTGCCGCTATCAGTTCTTCAGGATTGGTGCCTATGCCATTTTCAAATCGGCTGGTATAGGAATACTGTGTGCCCTCCAATACTCCGCTTTGGGTGGATAAGTGTCCGTGACCGTTTTTTCCTCCTCCGTGCCATACGGCTTCTGCTGTTCGTTTCATGTGATTGTTGTTTTGATAATCTCTCCAAATCTAATCTATGTAGAACAATCGCATAAAGCCATTACACCTGACTAAGCCGTCCCAATCGATTCGCAGAATCGAAAGCGCGTGAGCCCGCCAGCATTCCGAGCGTGCGATGGCAAGTGTGCGGAAGGTTAATGCTGGCTTGATCTTTTGGTTCTTTTGTATCAAGACAAAAGAACTGAACATAAATACATTAAAGAGTATCGATTATTACCCATCATATTCTAATATTGCAATATGGGAATAACTAAAACCGACGGATTCGAACTGCGCATTGCTGAAATGGCCGAAATCCTGAAAGCATTGGGGCATCCGGCCCGATTGGCCATAATGGAGTATTTGGCAAAAACACCCTCGTGCATCTGCAACGACATAGTGGACGAACTGCCATTGGCACAGCCCACAATCTCGCGGCACCTGGCCGAACTCAAAAAAGTGGGATTGATACAGGGCACCATAGAGGGGAAAAACATCTGCTACTGCATCAATGACGACCGCTGGATGCAGGTGCGAGAAGCTATAGAATCCATTTCTCAAACTTTACTTACAAACAAGAACTGCTGCTAATATGCGACTATCAGAACTCAAAAACCTACTGCCCAATCTGGACAACCTCACGTTCCAATTGCCCACCGGCGAAACCGTGCCTGCTCACTTCCATGTGACCGAGGTGGGGGCGATACACAAGCGCTTCATCGACTGTGGCGGTACCACGCGAGAGGAATCCGTGATCAATTTTCAACTCTGGTACTCATCCGATTATGATCATCGAGTGGGTGCTGAAAAACTTCAGAAGATCATTGCAATTTCCGAACAAAAACTCGGCCTGACCGACGGTGAAATAGAGGTAGAATACCAAGCCGACACTATCGGAAAATATGGTCTTTCGTTTCACGACGGTCGATTTCATCTTGAGAATAAACACACCGATTGCCTCGCCAAAGACGGATGCGGCATTCCTGCTCAAAAACAAAAAATCCGCTTGTCTGCCTTGGCCACAGCCCAAGAAAGCTGCTGCTCGCCGGGCGGTGGATGTTGCTAATCGAAACCAAAAATCTGTATGTCAACACTAAAGAAAACCATCGAACAATTTTCAAATACATCACTTTCCGCCGAACGAAAGGAAGTGCTTCAGCCACTCATTGACTATATCCGTGAGCGGTTGGAGAAAAACGAAGAGATCCGGCTCAATTTCATCTGCACGCACAACTCGCGCAGGAGTCAATTTTCGCAATTGTGGGCGCATGCGGCAGCCTATTTTCACGACATTCCGGCCACATGTTTTTCGGGTGGCGTGGAAGTGACGGCTTTCAACGAGCGTGCGGTGCGTACTATCCAAGCGCAAGGTTTTTTGGTGGCGCAAGAAGGGGAAACCAATCCCATTTATCAGGTAAAATTGGATGAGACCTCTCCCACTTTGAGCATGTTCAGCAAACTGTACGATGATCCAACCAATCCTACTGCGGAATTTGCAGCCGTGATGACCTGCTCGCATGCCGATGAAAATTGTCCGTTTATCCCCGGCGCATCTAGGCGCATTCCGGTGCGCTACGACGACCCGAAGGCATTCGATGACACGCCCCTTGAGCAAGAAAAATACGCCGAGCGATCGCTGGAGATCGGGGTAGAAATGTGGTACGTATTCAGCCAAGTAAAAAACTAACACAATGGCGAAAAAACTTAGTTTCCTCGATCAATACCTCACGTTGTGGATTTTCCTAGCCATGGCTATTGGCGTAGCAGTGGGCTATTTTATTCCTTCCTCCTCCACGTTCATCGATTCGTTCAGCAGTGGCAGTACGAACATCCCCATTGCTATCGGCTTGATCTTGATGATGTATCCACCACTGGCCAAAGTGAACTATGCGCTCTTGCCACAGGTCTTTCGCAACGTGCGTATTTTGTCCATTTCGCTTGTGCTCAATTGGATCATCGGACCTGTGCTGATGTTCGCCCTAGCGCTCATTTTCTTACAAGGCTATCCTGAATATATGGTCGGGCTGATCCTCATCGGACTGGCACGCTGCATTGCCATGGTGCTCGTGTGGAACGATCTGGCCGAAGGCAGCAGCGAATATGGCGCAGGCTTGGTGGCGCTCAATAGCATTTTTCAGGTCTTTGCCTATAGTTTTTATGCCTGGCTGTTCATCACGGTGCTTCCTCCGTATTTCGGATTTGAGGGCGCCATCGTAGAAATTTCTATTCTCACCATAGCCGAGAGTGTGGCCATTTATTTGGGCATTCCCTTTTTGGCAGGCATGCTCAGCCGATACTTTTTGGTGAAATGGAAAGGTGAAGCGTGGTACACGCAGCGCTTTATTCCGACCATTTCTCCCATGACATTGATCGCGCTGCTCTTTACGATAGTGGTGATGTTTTCGCTCAAAGGCGAACTGATCGTGGAGATACCGCTGGACGTCCTTCGCATTGCCGTGCCGCTGGTCATTTACTTCATCATTATGTTCCTCATTGGCTTCTTTGTGAGCCGAGCCATGGGCGCCACGTATGACAAGAATGCGGCGATAGCCTTCACGGCGGCAGGCAACAATTTTGAGTTGGCCATAGCGGTGGCTATTGCTGTGTTTGGATTGAATTCCGGTCAGGCATTTACCGGGGTGATTGGTCCGTTGGTAGAAGTGCCCGCTTTGATACTGCTGGTGCGTGTGGCGTTTTGGTTGAGGAAGAAGTATTACCCGGCAGGCTAGCAGTTTCCACAAAATCAACCAATCAAAAGTCACATGTTTAGCTGAGATAGCTTTCCTGAAAGCTGGTCAATTAGCCGTCTATTTACCCTGAGATTGAGGGAGAAATAGCTCAAACAGATTGTTAAAAATTGACTGAAATGAAAAACATAAAAGTATTGGGACCCGGCTGCCCCAAGTGCAAGACTACCTACGCCAATGTGCTGGAAGCTGTGAAGCAAACCAACACGGAGGCCATCGTAGAGAAAATAGAAGACATAGAGGAAATGATGAAATACAATATCCTCACCACGCCCGTGCTCATGATCGATGACATAATCAAGGTGAAGGGGCGGATAGCCGATGTGAATGAGATCAAACAATTTTTGACCATTTGACCATGGAAACGCAAACATTGGTAAAGGAAATTTGCCCAACCACTACTCAGCAATGGGTAAAAAACGGGGCACTGCTAGTGGATGTGCGTGAGCAAGACGAAGTGGAACAACTCGCCTATGACGTGCCACATTTACTACATATTCCGTTGAGCGAATTTGAAGAACGATTTGCAGAAATCCCACGCGATCAGGAAGTGGTGATGGTGTGCCGAGGTGGTGGCAGGAGTTTACGAGCAGCCGGATTTTTGGTGAATCATGGTTATGCGCACGTTGTGAACATGCAATTCGGCTTGGAGAGATGGGTGCAGCGGGGCTTCCCCACCAAAGGAGACACGTCCTCCTTTCTAAATAAACCCACCAGTTCGTGCTGCTCCACTCCAGGGTGCTGTTAAGCTCCAAAAAGAAATGTAATGTTTGACTGGATCCAACACTTTGCTGATTGGCTGATACATTCGGTCTTTCAAATAGCGGCAGGCACCAAGCTCGGCGATGCACTGAATTTCTTTGTGTATGACACCCTGAAAATCCTGCTGCTTCTGTTCGTCATTGTCTTTTTGATGGGCATCATCAACACGTATTTTCCTGTGGAGAAAGTGCGCCAATTCCTCACCCAAAGGAAGCTCTACGGATTGGATTATTTCTTTGCATCCATCTTTGGAGCCATCACACCCTTTTGCTCGTGCTCATCTGTGCCCTTGTTTATCGGATTTGTGAGAGGCGGCATTCCTCTTGGTGTCACATTCGCATTTCTCATCACCTCACCACTGGTCAATGAAGTGGCCATTGCGATGTTTTTGGGCATGTTTGGCTGGAAAGCTACCCTTATTTATGCCGGGTCAGGAATCGTACTTGGGACTGTAGGTGGATGGCTACTGGGCAAACTAAAGCTTGAGCCTTTGCTAAGCGATTGGGCAAAGAAAATTATGGCTGCCAATCAAGCCGTAACAGCGGAATTAGTGGCAGATGGACGTTCATTTTATCAGCGCCTACCGGAGATTGGCAAGGGCGCATGGGAAATCGTGCGCGGTGTGGTGGTGTATGTCATCATCGGTATTGGTATAGGTGCCGCCATGCATGGGTATGTGCCGGAGCAATTCTTTGCTGAATATCTGGGAAGCGGCGCTTGGTGGACGGTTCCGCTGGCAGTGGTATTGGCCGTTCCTATGTATGCCAATGCAGCGGGTATCGTACCTGTCATTCAAGTATTTGTGGCGAAGGGTGTTCCGCTGGGTACAGCCATTGCGTTTATGATGGCCACTGTCGGGTTGTCCATTCCAGAAGGCACGTTGCTCAAAAAAGTAATGTCGCTCAAGTTGATTTTTATCTATTTTGGGGTGGTTGCCTTATTCATCATTTTGTCGGGCTATTTATTCAATGTCTTATTGTGACCTTTTTCCATTTTAGAAGATGCGCAAGGCTTGCTAATTAAATGACTCAATTCACTACCTTTTTGCTATGAAATCACTCTTAACCTTTACCTCACTTTTTTTACTTGCCTCACTAGCATATAGTCAAACAGAATCCTTCCCGTGCGAAACCGGAAATCCAGAATTGTATGGTCTATTCACTACGGGCAAATTGGCCGGACTCTACGTGCATGCCTGCTCGGGCGAAGGATTGAACGCGCTGAGCACGTCATTCCTTAAACCAGCCGGTAGTCCGCCGGAGGTGAAGCAAACAGGAATTGACGAACCACCCGATGATGCGGCGTATGTAGAGTGGACGTGCCGATATACGGCCGGTAAACTGCAGGATGACGATCCAAAAACAGCGTGGGTTGAAGGAAAAGAGGGTAATGGTTTGACAGAGATTGTGATCGTTCCTTGTCTTGACTTGAAACAGCCTGTGGAGATTTGGGCAGGCTTTGGCAAATCAGAGA
>CAZPST010000127.1:0-6804 GCA_964589185.1 uncultured Roseivirgaceae bacterium
TGCCTCATTGTACCTGTCCTCTATTTTGATATCCTTGAACTTCTTGTTCATCGAATTGATCAGCATATTGGCTAGTTGCAATTGTTCCTTGTCAGCATCAATATCTGGGGTAACATTTGGTACATCCATAATGGAGCGTACTTCATTGGGATATCGGAGCTTATAAATCAGAATGCCACTTTCATGGGGGGTAAGCAGCACCATGCTTTCGCGATCGCGAAGCACTACTTTTCCTACAGCAACTTTACCCGATTCTTTCAGGGCCAGCGTGAGAAGGGCATAGGTTTTAGCTGCAACGTCTCCGTCCGGTCCCGCGAAATAGGGCGAATCAAAAAGCGAATGATGCACTTCTTTGGCATCCACAAAACCCTCGATTTCGATAAGTCGGGTGCTCTTTAATTTTACCTTTTGAAAATCCGAATCATCCACGATCACATATTGCCCCGGTTCGTATTGATAGCCTTTTACAATGTCTTCTTGGCGCAGCACATCACCAGTCACTTTATCGCGCTTCTCATACTTCACCGGATTGTTCGTTTCCTTCGAAAGTAAATTGAACTGAAGCTTCTCTTCAGTATTGATGGCATTGTATATCCGAATAGGGATAGTGACGAGTGAGAATTGAATATGACCTTTCCAAATAGCGCGCATTCAACAAAAGTAGAAAATTGATTTGAAAAATGGCCAACAACTTTCATTCAAAATTCAACGATTCATATTTTTTAACCCATTGAAAATGAATTGTTTATTTACATATGAATGAATCATCAATTTCAGCCCATCAATCCTCAATTAACCTTTTGAAAACAGGGTCACGAAGGGTACCATTGTCAGTGATCATAGAATACTGCACCTCGCACGTTATCTCAGGAATTGTCCAAATAGTGCTCTTTTCGTCGTGTACTTCAGTCAATATTATGCGCTCTTTACTTGTGATTTTGGACAACTGCTGATGCAGTGAAGAAAGCAATCGGTCATCGAAACCTGTACCTACTCTTCCACGATAGATCAATTTCCCGTCCTGTCTTTCTGCTAATTGAAGGGAACCAAATGTTTTTGCTCGATCGCCTTCCCCAACGGTAAAACCAACGATCACGCAATCCATTGTCTCTTTCACTTTCACTTTGATCCACGTGTCATTTCGACGACCCGGAGTGTACTTTCCGTCCTTCCTTTTGGCCATGATTCCTTCCACGCCCAGTTCCTTGGCTGCTTCAAAAAGTGCCTCCCCGTCTTCAACCGTCTCGCTGATGCGATAGTTGGTCTCTCCCACCCGCACCGAATCCTTCATCCACCATTGTCGTCTGTCCAGCGGATCATTCATCAATGAGCGGCCATCCAAATACAAACAATCGAACAGATAGCAATAAGCAGGTGTACGCTTGGATTCAATGTCGAAATTCTTCATGCTCATCAGTCGCTTGATTACCTTTTTGAAATCCGCTTTTCCTTGCGGATCCAGACACACGATCTCTGCATCAAAAATGGCATTGTTGATTCGGAAGGCTTGTTCGGGTATGTTCAGTTCGGGAAATTGTGCCGTAATGTCGTTCAGGTTCCGACTATAGATTTTCAGTTCCCCTTCATTCAGATATATGAGCGCTCGTATGCCGTCCCATTTCACCTCGTATTGGTAATTGCCAATGGGCACTTTTTTGGATGCTTCTGCCAGCATAGGCTTCATCACCTGCCCGAGGAAATCCATTTGCGGCACATCCACACGCTCCAACAGCCACTCTTTGTCTTTCATCAAATGCATGCGATACTCGGCCGTGAGCAACGGTCCCGATAGCCGGAAATAGAAGCCATTTTTCTTCTCCTTGGTGATTTCATAGCGACCAGTAGCATAGATCCACATCATACCGCCACCGTATTCTTGCTTGGGTATTTCACCTTCAAATGTCAGGTATTTCAGCGGGTGATCTTCTGTCTGCACGGCCAGTCGTTTCACACCGGGCATGGGCGGCATTCCGCGCGGAATCGCCCAAGACAGCAACACACCGTCTTTCTCCAAACGCAGATCATAATGCAAATGAGAGGCATGGTGCCGCTGAATCACAAACCGACTTCCGGCTGATTCGTCCAATGCCGAAGGTGGCTCGGGTGTTTTAGTGAAATCTCGTTTCTTCTCATAATCGGCCAGTTGCTCGGGTGTTTTGTGACGCTCATTCGGTGGCAACTCTTTGACTGCATGTGCTTTTCGGTCATTGTGCAATGGCACAGCCCAGCCACGGATGGTTTCCCACGCATCACCTTGAGTAAGTACGCGCTCCATGGTGGTTTGCATGTTCCAATCAGCCAATGATTCGAGTTGTTCCAATTCCTCCCACGTGATCGGTGTGGAAGCGGGGGCTCCTTTTCTTCCTCGCAGACTATAAGGTGCTACTATCGTCTGTGATGGTCGATTGCGGTAAATATCTATAAGCACGCGACCCTTTCGAGCTTCTTTCTTGATGTGCAGTGTCGTTTGTGGCTGTCGGTTTACAAAATCGGTAGCCACCAGCTTGGCCGCTTCAAAGCACGTATCGAAGGAATAAATCGGCTCAATGGGCGTGACCAAGTGCAGCCCCTTTCCGCCTGTGGTTTTCACAAACACGTGGTAGCTCATCCGCTCAAGATGCTCTTTGAGTGCAAATGCCAGTGACTTTAAGTCTTCAAAATCAAAGCCTTCTTCGGGCGGGTCAAGGTCATAGACGATGTAATCAGGCTTGTCGCTTTTTTCGGCAAAACTGTGAATCTGATGAATTTCCAAACAGGCCAAATTGGCGAGCCAAACGAGCGTGGCTTCTTCACGTGCGACCACATATTCCTTGAGCCGCTCCTGCCCCAGCCGTTTGTAGTCGATCCAGTCGGGTGTCCAGTCGGGGCGGTGTTTTTGGAAAAATTGCTCACCATAAATGCCATCCGGGTAGCGCACCAGCGAAAGTGCACGACCTCTGATGTGGTTGAGAATGGTAGGTGCTAGTTTGAGGTAATATTCAATGACTTCCGCCTTTACAATGCCATCATCAGGGTAAAGTACCTTATCCAGATTGGTCAGTTCTATGACCCGCTTACCAACTTCCGCATGGATTTTCTTTTTGGCCATCTTGGTTCTAATATCCTAGACACTATCAGAACATTTTTACTTGCTCTCCATATTCCAGTATCAATTCCTTACGTCCATCCAATACTTCCAATGCTTCTCTAACTTTCAAAGCAATTTTCTTTGCAAATAATACAGGAACTGCATTTCCGATTTGGAGTTGTAATTCCCTTTTATTGTTGCCATAAAAAACCCAATCATCGGGAAAAGTCTGCAATCTCGCATATTCCCTTGCTGTGAATGGTCTGATTTTACTTGCTTTTACTCTCCAAAGTTTTGCAGTTGATTCAGGGTTCCTAACGTACATTGAATTGTACCTGTCCTTATCAATTCTTTCCGCATGTACATTTCCTATAGCCCAACCCCAAACTGTCGCTGTATCAATAGCTGGAAAAGGAGAGTCATAATCTCTGATTGGGTTCCCTTCTGAAGCTGTTCTGCTTAGTCGTACAGGTACTACTATTTCTGATTCGTCAAAAGGTAGTCCTGTCTCCGTATGAGCATAACTCTTAAAGCCCCATTTAGGATTATGGTTTGGTAATTCAATTGTCAAATCTTGCCCTAACTCATAAATGAATTTTCTAATTCCCATTTCTCTTTCCGCCCTTGGGAATCTAAAGTGCTTAAGAGAATCATCTTTATAGGCAATGAAAACAAAGCGTCTTCTTGTTTGAGGAACACCGTGTTCTGAAACCCTAAAAAAATCAAATTCAGTTGTATATCCAATTGAAGCAAGCTCATCGGAAATTTGTTGCGCAAATGGTTTTCCTGTTTCAGGATGGGTCATAGTCCTGAGATTCAGGACATTTTCCATGACAATTACTCTTGGCTGCATTATGTGTGCAATCCTGACAACTTCACGATAGAGCGTATTTCTTTCGTCATTTTCATCTCTATTACCACCTAATGAAAATCCTTGACAAGGGAAACCAGCCAACAATACATCCAAACCGTCCTTGAAGCCCGGTGTGTATTCCCTCACATCACCGTGAAAAATATGCCAATTAGGTCTATTTGATTTTAATGTTTGAACTGCATAATCAAGTATTTCATTTGATTCCGTATGTTCAAACCCTGCCAACTCAAACCCCAAATCAAGTCCTCCTGCTCCGGTAAACAGGCCAAGAAAAGTATAATTTGATTCTATTTCCCTCTTTAACTTATCCATTTTTTTACTTAATTAAAGGCGGAATAATAGGAATTGAAGCGGTTCTTTCTTTGGGAGAACGTAGCTTACAAGCATCAAAAATGTCGGTAAGTGTTGCTAGACTTCCTTTTGGCATACCATTCGATTTCGTTTCATCTTTCAGATAGTAATAGAATGAATTTCCGTGCTTGTCAGTTCTGATAATTTGCTCACTGACAAAGTCAGTTTGGCCTATTTTTTCTAATTCTGATTTCTTAGCAACGAGAATTTGTCTCAAGTGAAATTCTGATATTTTGGAATTCAATGGATTCGGATAAGTATACATTTTTCTGTGTCTTACCGAACCCTCACCATACGGACCGTGATTATATTCCGTATAGTTTGAGTATTTCGATTCCTTGTGTAAATCAAAGTCATAATTCAAAAAATCCCCATCTATAAGTAGTAGTGTAACAATATTTCGACTTGCATTGTCAAGAAGTGCGAAAAGGTAAAAACACGGAATGATTATCGTATCCGCCCCAACTTTAATAAGGGTCGAGCCACATGGCAAGCAACTATTATAGTCTATAGTCAAGCCTCTAGAGTCATTTCCATTTGACTTTTGGATTAATTTCTTTACCTCCAGACCAACAACTGTCCCTGATTTGGTATCCCGAACAACCAAGTCGGGAGTTGTTAATGAGCCGGAATGGAAAACATCAAATGATTTTGGAAGCGCCTTTTTGATTTCAGATTCCATCCAATTGTCGAACGGGTCATCTTGGACAGTCCCAACCGTGGACTTTGACCGCAAATTGATAGGTATTCCATTATTCCCGATTTTGGAAATAAGTCCTCTGTACAATCTCAAAATTATTTCCAGTTCAGTCATAGTCATTAAAAAATCAAATCTACAAAATCGAGAATGCCATTACCACTTATGCTAGGCTATTTTGAACTTTCTCTATCTTAGGTAAGCATCAAATGCCCCACTTGATTATACTGTTCCAATCGAAAAGATGCGCCCGTATACTTGAGTTCGTAAATAGAACAATTGTGATGCTCAAACCCATCCATGTATTTCAATGGATAGTTCAGCAGCCATGTGAGCAAAATGCGAATGGCTCTACCGTGCATACAGATGAGGATGTTTTGCTCCTCGGCGGCCAACACGTGCTGCATAGCTTCTTTTTGTCGCTCCAGCACCTGCACCGGCGACTCGCCCCCACCGATGGACACATGCACGTGTCCATCTCGCCACGCATGGATCGTATCCCAATAAAGCGTACGCATGGGGTCATCCGCAACTATTCCTTCGTGCGCGCCCCAACTGATTTCATCAAATCCGTCTAAGGCGGTGATAGGCAAACCCAACCCTGCAATCGTCTCGTGTGTGCGCACCAACGCCGAACAAAATACCCGCTCTATTTGCTTGTCAGCAAAATACTGCACTGCCTGTGCGGCTTGTTGTCTGCCCGTCTCGTTGAGCGATGCATTTACACCCCGTCCTTGCACCATTCCCATTTTATTAAAGTCCGTCTGGCCGTGGCGCAGTAGATAGATCGTTTTGGTTTTCAAATGCTTTTCGAGTTGGTTTGCGCGTAATATGTCCAAAGAAAGAATTTTTCCAGAAGATGTCCAATTGGAAATGCTCAACCAAATGAGCGAACGGACATTGGTGCAACACTTGGGTATCGAATTCAGTGCCGTAGGAGCCGATTATTTGGAGGCCACTATGCCTGTAGATCAACGAACCATCCAACCGCTCGGTTTGTTGCATGGAGGAGCTTCCGTGGCACTGGCTGAAACGCTAGGAAGTGTGGCTGCTACTATGATTTTGGATCTATCAAAACAATATGCTGTGGGTCTGGAAATCAATACCAATCATTTGCGATCGGTGCGTGAGGGACTGGTGACCGGCAAGGCTACTCCCATTCACATAGGCAAAAGCACACATGTGTGGGGCATTGAGATCAGGAATGAAGAAGGCAAAAAGGTGGCGATTAGTCGAATAACAATGGCGATTTTAGATCGGAAATGAATAGACTGGCGCATATATCAGCAACTGATATTGTTCAAAAATTAATAGGAAAGCCCTATGCCTTTGCTGCTTGGCGAATGCCTCAGTCCAGTGAGCGGATGCTAATTGTTTCATTGGAAAATGCACAACAAACTTCCCTGCCGTTGAGCGAATTAGCTCCGGGCTTTTTGCTCAACCGGTTTTCAGATAATCACCCGGCCAATCCTTACCACATCAAGGCCGATCTGAGCTTTCGCAATGATGAATTGAAAATCAGCACGGAAATCGGCGGTCAGCAAATAGATGATTTCTTGAAAGTCATAGAACAATCGGATTCAAAGGCATCAACGACTACCTCTCCATCCTCCAATCAACCTCCAGAAGCCGCTGATCATTTCGAACAAATGGTACTGCAAGCGGTAGATCAGATCAAATCAGGTGCTTTTGAAAAAGTGGTGCTCGCTCGACATGAGGATATCGACTTGCCTGCTGATTTCTCTCCTATTGCTTTTTTTGATCGCATTTGCGCACACTATCCCAATGCATTTTGCAACATGGTCTATGTGCCCG
>CAZPST010000128.1:0-6770 GCA_964589185.1 uncultured Roseivirgaceae bacterium
CGGAGCTACTGCAAGCCAAATTAGGCGCAGAACGATTGCAAGTGGAATATGGAGATGCGCATGACCAGCATGAAGACCATGCGCTTTTGGCCAATAAAGAATGGATGCGCATTGTGCTGTTCAATGTTTTGAGCAATGCGCTCAAATTTTCAAAGGATACGCCGGTATACATTACCACGTCGTATGTCGCAGATGATCAAGACATTCTTTATTTAAAAATTGGCGTGGTGGATCATGGCATGGGCATTCCCGCAAAGGAATTGAACTATATCAAAAATCCTTTTTATCGCGGCACAAATGCCAAGCACGTCAAAGGATCAGGTATTGGTTTGTCTATCGTTCATCAAATAATAAGTCTACATGGTGGGCATTTGGCAATACAATCCTACGAGGGACAAGGAACAGAAGTAGTCATAACGCTTCCTTTAAAATAATCTAATAGTATTCTAATGCCATTCTCAAATCACTATAAGATTTGGGCTCTTTCTTCGCTCTCATGCGTCATCATGACACTTCTGAAAACAAATCCGGCAGTCGCTTCAAAGACTCACTCAGTAGAAACCTACTTCTTCTGGTGATCATCATCGAGGTGATTGTGATTGTTTTTGCGTTGGTGTCATGGTAAGAAAATGAGAATAGTATGGACATCATGAACGATCGGATAGTAGCCAACCAAAAGGATTCCTTTCACACCGTGCTTATTGAGTTTACAGAAAAAGGCAATGTGCAACCTTTGGGTGCACATGAGTTTAGACTTATGCCACGAATAGGAGAGAAGATATCCAAGCCAGAAAGTGGTCATATTCAGATTTATGAAGTAGTAGATATTCATTATACAGACTTGCATTCAAAAGCCGTGGCAGAGGTGTATGTATCACATGTAGGCGATTCACATGAT
The DNA here is from genome assembly GCA_964589185.1 of uncultured Roseivirgaceae bacterium. GTDB lineage: Bacteria > Bacteroidota > Bacteroidia > Cytophagales > Cyclobacteriaceae > JAAEPI01. The sequence continues at coordinate 899 of CAZPST010000128.1, forward strand.
TATTTGGCGGGGCTCAAATGGAAAATGAAATCGGCCGATCGCTGATCCTAGGTGGCGTGTTACCATTTTATTAATTCGGACGTTGTTTGGGGCATCTACTAATTATCCCCCTTATTTTCCCTACTTTTGCGCCTTCAAAATCCGTTAATGCAAAACATCCGTAACATTGCCATCATCGCGCACGTCGACCATGGCAAAACAACCCTAGTAGATAAAATCATCTACGCCAGCAAGCTTTTCAGAGATAACGAAGAAAAGACAGAGTTAATCCTAGACAATAATGACTTGGAGCGCGAGCGTGGTATTACCATCCTCTCCAAGAATGTGAGCGTGGTGTATAAAGACGTGAAAATCAACATCATCGACACACCAGGTCACTCCGATTTTGGAGGTGAAGTAGAGCGTGTGTTGAAAATGGCCGATGGCGTAATCCTCCTTGTGGATGCGTTTGAAGGTCCCATGCCACAGACCCGATTTGTATTGGGCAAAGCACTCGCACTTGGCCTCAAACCGATTGTGGTAGTAAACAAAGTAGACAAAGAAAATTGCCGACCTGACGAAGTGCATGAGGCGGTATTTGACCTCATGTTTGCCCTAGATGCCAATGAGCATCAGTTAGATTTCACCACCATCTACGGCTCTTCTAAGCAAGGTTGGATGGGACGCGATTGGAAAAATCCTACGTCTGATATCACGCCATTGCTCGATACGATCATTGATGAAATACCACACGCAGAATTCAAAGAAGGTGTGCCTCAAATGCAAATCACCTCGCTGGATTATTCAGCGTTTGTAGGCCGAATCGCCATTGGCCGTGTGATGCAGGGTACGCTCAAAGAAGGCGCCCAGTTGGGATTGAGCAAAAAAGATGGTTCGATCAAAAAGATCAAAATCAAAGAACTACAAGTATTTGAAGGCTTGGGTAAGCGTCCGGTACAGGAAGTGAAGTCGGGCGATATCTGTGCGGTCACGGGTATTGAAGATTTCGAAATAGGTGATACCATCACTGATTTTGACACGCCGGATCCGCTACCACGCATCTCCATTGATGAGCCTACCATGAGTATGCTCTTCACTATCAATGATTCGCCATTTTTTGGAAAGGAAGGCAAATTCGTGACCTCTCGTCACTTGCGGGATCGATTGATGAAAGAAACAGAAAAGAACCTTGCCCTACGTGTGCAGGAAACCGACAAGGAAGATCGCTTCTTGGTGTTTGGTCGAGGTGTACTCCATTTATCTGTATTGATTGAGACCATGCGTCGTGAAGGATACGAGCTACAGGTAGGTCAGCCGCAGGTCCTCTTCAAAGAGGAGGACGGTCAGCGCTTAGAGCCCATCGAACATATGGTGGTGGACGTACCTGAGGAATCGTCCGGAAAAGTAATTGAGATGGTGACGCAGCGCAAAGGCGAACTGACCATCATGGAGCCAAAAGGAGATTTGCAGCACTTAGAGTTTAATGTGCCCGCACGCGGATTGATCGGCTTGCGCAATAATATGCTCACGGCCACATCGGGTGAGGCGATCATGACGCACCGATTCCTACGCTACGAGCGCTTCAAAGGCGAAATTCAAGGACGTATCAACGGATCGTTGATTTCTATTGAAAATGGTGCAGCCACGGCATACGGCATAGATAAGCTTCAAGATCGCGGACGATTTTTCGTCGATCCGGGAGAAGATTTGTACACCGGACAAGTAATAGGTGAGCACTCGCGTGACAATGATTTGGTGGTGAATGTGCAAAAAGGCAAGAAGCTTACGAACATGCGTGCGTCCGGATCGGATGATGGCATCAAAATCACGCCGAAACGTAGATTTTCACTGGAAGAAGCCTTGGAGTATATCCAGAAAGATGAGTACTTGGAAATAACCCCCAAGAGCATCCGAATGCGTAAAATTTACCTTGACGAAAACGAGCGTAAGCGCTATTCAAACAGCGCTTCTTAAACGATAAGAAGACCTCCCGACGCGCCATTTGACCACTTGGATAATACCGAAAGGAGCTCCGGTCAGATGGCGTTTTCTTTGTACAATAAGCTGATAATTATGAAAATTTCACTAACGATTGCGGGTGTTTGTGTTGCCTTATTGGCTTGGTCACAACAGCCCTATCAAGTGAGCATTGATCTCACCCAAACGTCGAATGACCAAGTACCGGTGGTGGTCACCGTTCCCGAAATCACCACAGATGTGGCTGAATACCACATGGCCAAGGTGGTGCCCGGCACCTACAGTATTTCTGATTTTGGAAGGTTTGTCACTGATTTTAAGGCATTTGACAAAAAAGGAAAAGAGCTGAAGGTCAATGTGATGGGTGCAGGCCGGAATATTTATCAAATTCAGGATGCCAAAAAGCTAGCGAGCATTTCGTACAAAGTGCATGATACGTTTGACAAAGCTCCGGGCTATGATACTAATTACATTTTTGAACCGGGAGGCACAAGTATTGAAGCTGAGCGAGATGTCTATGTGATGAATACCTTCGGTTTTGTAGGCTACATAGATGGGATGAAGTTCAATCCCTATGAAGTCACTATTCGTCATAAGGAAAGCATTTATGGAGCCACGTCGCTGGTGCGCAAGAATGCCACAGCAGATACAGACACGTTTGTAGCTGACAATTTTAATTATTTGGCTGACGCGCCCATTATGTACTGCGTACCTGATACGGTTTCTCGAATGATAGCTGGAGCAAAGGTGATTGTTTCACTTTATTCACCGAATCAGAAAATCCGAGCCGCAGAGGTGATGGACAATATCTATGACCTCATGGTGGCGCAGAGCAAGTACTTAGGGGGAAGCCTGCCGGTAGATCGCTATGCGTATCTGATTTATCTCATGGATGAAAATTCCCTTTCAGGTGCCATGGGAGCTTTGGAGCATTCGTATTCGTCCGTTTATTCCTTACCTGAAGGAAGTGCCAGTCAATTGGCACAATCCGTTCGAGATGTGGCTGCACATGAGTTTTTCCACATTGTGACACCCCTCAATATCCACTCTGAGGAGATTCATGATTTCAATTACATCGAACCAAAGATGTCGCAGCATCTATGGCTCTATGAAGGCGTGACAGAATACAGTGCCATGCATGTGCAAGTGAAGTATGACCTATTCAGTAGGGATAAATTTCTGGCAGAATTGCGAGAAAAATTCTTAGTGGCAGGCCAATTTCCCGCAAACGTGGCTTTTACTGAAATGAGCGAGCGCATTTTGGAGCCGAAGTTTGAGAAGATGTACACCAATGTGTATTACAAAGGTGCATTGATAGGTCTGTGCTTGGATTTGCACTTAATTAAGTATTCAGATGGCACGAGAGATTTGCAGTGGTTGCTCCGCCAACTCGCCAAGGAGTACGGTGCAGATAAGCCATTCAAGGATGAAGAACTTTTTGCGAAAATTGAATCACTTACGTACCCTGAAATCGGTGAGTTTTTGCGTAGATATGTGGCCGGTCAGGAAGAATTGCCAACCACAGAAGTGTTGGCATGGGCGGGTATTACCTATGAGCGGGAGCGGGAGACAAAGCAAATGTCGCTGGGCAAAATCAATATTGCCTTGAATGAAAATCAAGAACTCATCATTGCCAATATCAACTCGATGAATGAATTTGGCGTGGCTATGGGCTATCTGCGCGGAGATGTAATGGTAGCGTTGAATAATAAGGCGGTTACATTAGCCACCATAGAAGAAGTGTTTGATGAATTTGTAACTAAAACGAAGGAGGGAGACATGGTGGAGATGGTCGTGCGAAGAGAAGTAGAAGGTGAGTTGACGGAGGTAACACTCTCAGCACCAGCTATGGCTGTGGAGGTGATAGAGGAGCATGCGTTGCGCTTCGTAGAAAATCCTACAGAGACTCAAGTGAAAATTAGGGAGACTTGGCTAAGTGCCGCTAAGTAAACGCTGACATACGAAAGGAAAAGGCCGTCCGAGAATTGGGCGGCCTTTTTTTTGAGGCTATTTCCTCCTGGTTACCAAAAGAGCAAGCTGATACATCAGGTACACCCAGGGCGCACCATGCAATATCAAGTCAAAATAGTCGATCGGTTGCATGCCTTTGGCACCACCTAGCACCCAGCGTACCTTACCCAATATATGCGGCTCGGGTACGAAAGGTGCCAAGCCTAACGTAAGCGTCAGTACAATGGCAAAAACCAATCGGTTGTTTTTGGATGACTCCATCTACTTACGAATGTGCCAGCTGTGACTTCACAAAATTCACGTCTAGCCATGATCCTGCATTGTAGCTTTCGATACCATGAGCCGTTAAGAAGGCGCATGCTTGGCCGCTGCGATTGCCACTGGCACAGCAAAGTATAAGCGGTTGAGTCATCGCCTTAAACTCCTCTATCCGGGCGGGTACTTCATTTAGTGGGATATTGATTGTTCCGGGGGCATTTCCACCCATAAATTCCATAGGAGAGCGCACATCTACGATGGTACCTTTTCCCTCTGCTATCATTTTTTCAATGTTCATAGTCTGTCTTGTTTTAAATGTGTTCAAAACTGATACAAAGGAACGGACGCTAGCCGAGTGGGTTTGTAACAGTTGTTACAGTCAAATCACACTTGCTCAGACTACTTTTCTTCTATAGCTATTCGGTTAGCAATACAGGAGATTTGCCATCCGTAATAATCACTTTGGCATTGCTCGAATGTGCCAATGATCGAAAGGCTTCTATGGCTTGGTAGCGTAGAATTGGCTCTGTCAATCCTTCAGCAAGAATTTTTTGTGAGTCTCGAATACCCGTGGCTTCAATAGTACGACGCTCGGCTTCCTGACGCTCTCGTTGCAATACAAATTCCATTCGTTGCGCCTCTTGCTCAGCGGCTAACTTGGCTTCTATGGCGTCAGACAGTGACTCGGGTAGTACAACCCGCTTCATTAATACCGCATCCACAATGAAGCCTTTTTCGCCTACGATTTTCATCATCTGCTCCTTCACTGCCGATTCTATGACCGCACGTTGGCCAGTGTGCATGTCTTTGGCCATAAAACGTGAACTAACATCAGCCAGTGCCGATCTAAAAACAGGAGATATTAGATTCTGCTCGAAATCTTGACCTACTTCACGAAGTATTTGCGGAATATGATCCGGATCCAGTCTATACAAGATTGATACTTCTGTGTCAATTGTCAGTCCTTCTTTAGATGGGATGGCCAGCGTGATTTCTAGGTTGATGTTGCGCGTGGGTACCGTCAGATATTTTGTCGTCAATGGATTGTAGATGCGCGAGCCTTCGGTGATTGGTTCGCCACGGAGTTTGCCATATTTTCGCTTGATAGCCATGCTGTTTTGATCTACAACTACACAACTGCTCAAAAGAGAGATGAGTAGGACAAGTATTAGGGAATTATTGACATATTTCATGGTTGTAAGGGTTTGTGTGAGCCTCATGAAATGTCAAATAATATTCCAAATTCTACCTATGCCACGAAAATCAGGATTAATACGGAGGAGGTGTTAGGGATTTATTCGCACTTTCTTCAATTGGGTTCACCATATATGGCAGTGAGTGAACTATCGCGGATGCAACGGGCCGGAGGAGGTATGAGGGGGAGTGATTTGGACGTTGGTTATTTGGTATTGGGTTATCGAATCTGCCAAAATGCGGGTAGAAAATGGGTAGATTATGAAGGAATTTTTAGAAACTGAGTTTTTAGGATTTAGGTATGTTGATTATATCTTTATTCTATGTGGTTTTGTCATTGTCTTTTTCGGAGGTTGGCTTAATAAAAAGTATTTCAGATGGGAAAATGAATCATTATTCATTAGGGTATTTATTGCCCTTTTGGGAGCATTGATTATCGCACTACTTCTTTATGTTTTTTGATTAATTCCTTGTACTAAGTCAATTCTTCTTA
>CAZPST010000129.1:0-6713 GCA_964589185.1 uncultured Roseivirgaceae bacterium
AATAAGCGCATCAATGAAAAACTCGGAAGCTACGAGTTAGGCGAATATTTTCTGCTGGTCTTTTGCCTGTCACTTGGTTCACTAGCCGACGTGTCTGAATTGATCGGGTCAGCTTCGCAAACGCTTCTGTTTACCGGATTCGTCATGTTTGGTGCCATTCTACTACACTATCTTTTTGCCTATTTTGCCAAAATCGACAGAGATACGGTTATCATCACATCGGTGGCGGGTATCTACGGGCCGGCTTTTGTGGGGCCTGTAGCCAAGGTGCTGAACAACAAAGCGATCATCCTCACGGGCATGACCTCCGGACTTGTAGGTTATGCCGTGGGTAATTACCTTGGTATTGCGTTGGCGCACCTCTTAAGCAACTGGTTCTGATGGAATTGACCTGCACCTTACAGCATTTTCATAACAAATTGTGGAGCTACTATGTGGCAATACCCAAAACCATAGGGGACACCTTTGTGGATGGAGACAATCGTCGGGTACTTTGCTCGCTCAATGGTTTGCCGCCCATACATGCCGCCCTCATGCCCGCTGGTGACACGTACACCATTTATGTGAAGAATGACTTGCAAAAGCAATTGGGGGCACAAGAGGGTGAGAATGTAAAAGTGCTGCTGGAAAAAGACACTACCGAGTTTGGGATGCCGCTACCCGAGTCGTTTGAGATGATATTGGCACAAGACGAAGAAGGAGCAGCGTATTTTTACGGGCTCACTAAGGGCAAGCAACGCACACTCGTGTATGTGGTGGGCAAAGTCAAGAATGTGGACAGTCAAATAGCCAAGGGACTCGCTATCATGCATCACCTGAAAGAAGCTAGCGGGAAGCTCGACTTTAAGCGGTTGAATGAAGTGATAAAGGAGTACAATCAAAGGAGGTAGGGTTATACATTTACAAGATATTCCCAAAAACCACGTGGAGATAGAATTAGTATCTGGTTAATTTCAGAAGCCACATCCAAAAGGTCTTTATCCCCCGTAATAAGTACATCTGCTTTAGCAGCTAATGCGGATGACAATACCCATTCATCATCTTCGTCTCTCAATCGAATAGTTGACCCAGATGGAGGTATTGGTACTACTTGAAATGACCTTAGAAATGATACAAATTCCTCGATTTCGGAGGGTGGTACCTTGATTTTTGATTCCATTTTCTCACAAAACTCATTCAAGACGAATTCCCCGAGGATTAGCTCATGCTTCGCAATAACGAGCTTGAAAATATCATGACTTAACCCTCTCGAAACAAATGCGCTGATAAGAAAATTTGTATCAGCAAATACCTTCATTAAATAGCCTTAAAGACATCTTCATCTGTTAATATTCCTTGCGCTTCTGCAAAAGGCATTGCCTTTTGTCTCAAGCGTTCAAACCGTTGAATAAGTAAGTGATTTTCTAAGGCTTTCCTCACAATTTCACTTTGTGATGTCCCCGTCTTGGACATATTTTCATTGAGCAAAGTAGCCAAGCGCTTGTCGAGTCGTATTGTAATTGTCTTCATCATGTAATACAATGTAATACGAATATACAACTTTCCCATGTAGATTTCTTCAACTGAATTACTTTCGTATGAATCAAATCTATTGGCAAATGAAAGTAACCCTCAGCTACAAAGGAGACGAAGAATACACGGTGGTGAATGACTCTGGCAATGTAGTGCACATTGATATGCTATCGGCTGATCAAAAACAGCATATGTCTCCCGTACAATTGGTCGCCTCGGCATTAGTAGCATGTGCAGCGGTGGACATTGTATCCATGATCAAAAAACGCAGAAAAACCTTCGTAGACCTTAAGGGTGAAGCCACGTATGAGCGCCGCGAGGAACATCCAAAAGCTATCACCAAGGTGAACCTCCATTATATCATCACCTCTCCCGATCTTACAGAAGAGGAAGCTGACCGCATTGTAAGTCTGGCCACTACCAAATATTGCTCAGTAGCTGGTTCGCTGAATGCCGAGCAAACGCATTCATTTGAGATCGTTCGCTAATCAATTCGCAATGAATGGGAGGAAATTAGGTTTAGTTTGTATTTTTCCGCACAATTACCGGTAACCACACGATCGCTGCGGATGTTGTACAGACTCCTTGTTATTCTCTTTCTCTTTTGTTCGTTCACCAGTCACGCCCAGACCGCTGAGCAAGACAGTGTCACGTACGAATCGTTGTTCAAATGGGTGGAGCGCAAACTCACCTACGATTACTTTGATCCGAGCAATCAGCATTGGTGGGTCAATCGTTTCCAGCCAAATCTCAATGGCTCCATTGTCATCAAAAACATAGCGGCAGAGCATCCCAAGCGTGTTTTAGAAAAGGTCTATCATTTACGGCAATTTTATTTGTATGACCTAAATCCCAAACGTGTCTCAGTCATAGAGACGCCCACAGATCAGGGGAGATTTGTGAAGGGCAAAATCATACGCATGGAGGGGTTTGGTGATGAAAAAAAAATAGTCACGCAAAAAGATGGCGTGGCAGGTAGTGATGTTTCTTTTATTCACGTGTCGGTACCCGAATTTCTGGAAGACAGCCTACAGAATTATGCCTTTGTGTTGAGGGATAACCTGAGTCAGTTGATCTTTATGAGTGCCCGTCTTTTCAATCAAAAGGATGAGGCCAAAAACAAAGAGGCTGTTTTCAGTGCCCTCAGAGGCACTTATGTGAATCAAGACAGTACAGCGTATCTTTCATTCGAGGTGGTGGATTCGGGTCATGTGCGCTTTCAATGGACACACGGGAAGGAGCGGAGCTATGGTCAAATAGGTTTTGATGCAGCCAAGAAAGTTTATTTCTTTTTCAAATCAACCCCGGAAAAGTATGTGCTGCGTGAGTTTGCAGTGGACGATGCTGCCACTGATTTGGTGTTAGTCAGTGGACAAGATCAACTCTACATCATTGGTCGAAATACGATCGAATTTGTACTGGAGGGGAAGCGTCAAAGGTTTAGTAGGTATTAGTTGGTTCTTCTTATAGCTTTGAAACCTGACTACTCAGTCTGATTTATTTTGATAGCAATTGATCCTACAAGCATAAAATTGCCCTTTACGAGTTCGTTCCCTCTCAAAAAATAAGGATCTTTATTTTGAAACCAACGACCCTCTACTCGACAAGCCACATTTGATGTTGGTAAATAGTCAAAATTTGCGGAAATGCCTGTGCACCTAAAACTACCGGCAGCACTTTCACTAATAATCACACCGCTGGGATCATTGTAATATTCTGCTCGAAATGCCATCGCATGCTTCTCATCCATTTGATATTGCACGATACCCACTGGTGCCATCCATGATTCAGTTACGTTACTTTCAGGAGCCACCTGCCGCATGCCAAGATCGAATCCTGCTATAAGCCGGAGCTTGCTTGATAGCTCCAGGAGGCTATACAAATTACTGAAATACATCATTCGCCTGGCATCATCTGCATCTTCGGTAGTGATGAATGTGCTCCAATTGATGGTGACCGATTCGGATGGGTTCACGGTAAGCTGTGTGCCATAGGAGAGTGCAGAGTTGCCCGGAACCCGCTTGATTCTTTGCCATCCGTTTGCCACTACAGCCGTCACTTCTACTTTGTCTGAGGCAGTATAGGTCAACTTGGCACCTGATAAAAAATAGGGTGAATTTTCCGCAACCAACGATCGGGTGAGCGTAGGATTGTCCATAGATACGGCTGACTCAAATCCTAAATGTGAGCCAAAAATGCCGGCATCCAGCCACAAGGTACCTTTAGTATTTAGTGCCAATCCTGCATTTGCTTCAAACACATTTTTGAATACATCATCTTCAGCGGCATAATTGTCAGTGGCATATGTGCCGGATTGCAGCGCCAAATTGGCACGGTATCGATCATGGGTTAGATTCATTCGCACCAGCGCAAGGTTCAAGTTAAATTCATTGTGCCGGTTGTGATTGTACAGAAAATCCTGCCGAATACCCGTGTTGGGTTTATTAAAATCATAGGCATAATACACATCCACAAATCCTGACCAAGTGATGTCGGGGGCTTGTTCCCAATCTTGTGCTTGCAATCCAATTGCTGACATAATTAACAGGAGAAAAACTACTTTTTTCATGGCTAGTTGTTTAGATAAACTTACTGGAAAAAACGATCTACAGAAAGGTTGTCTTAGTATTTTGGATACCAGCATCAGACGAAAAGCAGACGTAAGTCTATTCAAATGCAATCAACGACACGCCTTGGTGGCGCCACACATCCGATTGTTCCAGTTTGTCCAACGAAATCTTACCGATGACATATGCTGTTTCTAAATTGGCGTATTGCTCGTCAATGCTATCAAAGAGCGAGAGGTCTATGGGTTCGTTTTTTTGGTAACTAAGGTAAAACGTGCGTGTTCCATGAGCTACGGGTGCCGTGTGCAGTTGTCCCTTGCGAAACTCATACTTGTAGTCATAGCGCAATGCAGAGATATCACTAAGTACTGCCGAGGAGGTAGGATAGCGTCCGGCTCCTTTGCCATATAGAAACTGCTCATCAGCGAGTGTACTGCCTATGAGCAGGCCATTGTAAGCATTGTGTACGGCGTTGAGTGAATTGTTTTTAGAGATAAAAGTAGGCAGCACCGAGGCGCTCAGTCCCACACCATTGTTGTGCGTGGATGCGATCAATTTGATGACTAATCCTTTCTCTTGTGCAAATTTTAGGTCGATGGGCTTGATGGCCGTGATACCCTTGCGCAGGATCGATTCAGCAGCTACCAACTTGCCGAAGGCATGCAGACAAATGATGCTCAGTTTATATGCGGCATCCATTCCTTCCACATCCAGTGACGGATCTGATTCGGCAAAGCCATTTTCCTGTGCCTGTTTCAAGCTGCTGTCAAATGCACTTCCCTGCTGGCTCATTTGTGTGAGGATGTAATTGGTGGAGCCATTTACGATACCCGTCACGTGCTGCAGCAAGTCATTGTCAAAATACTCCTCCAGATTGCGAATGATGGGAATACTGCCGCACACAGCTGCTTCATACAGAAATGAGGTGTTGTGTGCCGTTTGCAAATGAATAAGCTCTGCGTGATGGCTGGCGATCATTTTTTTATTGGCACTCACCACTGCTTTGCCTGATGTGAGCGCGTGCTTCACCAGTACAAATGCCGCATCTGCATCGTCTATAAGTTCCACCACCACATTGATGGAGTCATCGCCCAAAATAGCTTGGTGATCGGTGGTGAAAAGATGGGCAGGCGCATTGCGCACCTTCTGCGGGTCCTTGATGCAAATGCGCACCACTTCGCAGTTCAGGTTACTTTTTTCGGTCAATACGCGGTAGATGCCTTCGCCTACCACCCCAAATCCAAACAGGCCAATTCGTAGCTTCTTCATGTGTTTTTTGTTAACTCAAGAGCAGCTTCGGGGGCAAAAAAATAGCTCCCGATAAGTCAGAGGAGCTGATGGATACATAACCAATGTATGTCGGCATAATCTGCGCTTATCTGTCCCCGTACATACGGGGCTGGAATTAGCACCTTTCATCAGCGACAGAGTGTCGCGTGGAGGTTGCTAAAGCTTCATCGGGCCATTCCCTCAGCTTTTCTTGATAAGTATTTAAAGAACGTGGCGCAAGATTAGCGCACGAATGTCATTTGCCCAAAAAAATTAATGCGCTGGCTGTATCCACTTTTGTCCTAGACGGGCGAGTCCATAGCCAAGTGCCGTCCCGATTAATGCCCCTACGAGGATGTCGCCGGGAAAATGGACGCCCAAATGCACACGGCTATAGCTTACTACCATAGCCCACAGTACCAGAAAATAATACCAGCGAATACGCGTCAAAAACAAAAAGAAAGTGGCCAATGAAAAGGTATTAGCCGCATGACTGGACGCGAAACCGTATTTGCCGCCACACTTGCCCACAAGTGTCATGAGTCCATCAAATTGTGGATCCCTGCAGGGGCGAAGGCGCTCGAAAAAGGTTTTCATGAAGGTGGACGTGATCTGATCGGCGAGCACGATCGCTAGGATGATGAGCAGCAGCGGCTTCCAAAATTGGGTACCATAGTGCCGATAGAGGAGGAATATCAATCCGAGATAGAGTGGCACCCAAACCAGTTTGGCCGAAAAGAACAGCATGATGCTGTCCAGCGCGGGGTGTCCCAAGCCATTGAGCCACAGGAATAGTTGGTGATCCCATTCTTTGAGCTGTTCGATCATTTCGCTAACCAGTCTATGTCTTTTTTCAGATGCTGCAAGGTATATGCTTCCGGTGAATTGGGCTCGGCTTGATAGTCGTATGTCCAGTTGGCCACAGGAGGGAGGCTCATCAAAATACTCTCTGTGCGACCGTCTGTGTCTAGACCGAATTTGGTGCCTTTGTCCCACACCAGGTTAAATTCCACATATCTGCCACGGCGCAGCATTTGCCAGTCCAGCTCCCGCTGACCGTACGATTTGTCTCGCTGTGCAATGGCTTGTTCCGTATAGGCAGGTACGAATGTTTGGCCCACCGCCTGCACAAACTGCCAAATGTCATCTTTGCTGTGTCTGTCCGATTCAGCCAATCTATCAAAGAAAATACCTCCCACGCCTCGGGTTTCCTTGCGATGTTTCAGATAGAAGTAGTCATCGGCCCACTGCTTAAACTTAGGATAACAGTCAGGATCAAACCGATCACAGGCGGTTTTCAAATGGGTGTGAAACCGTGCCGCAAGTGCATCATCAATGTAATGAGGCGTGAGGTCTATGCCACCA
>CAZPST010000130.1:0-6701 GCA_964589185.1 uncultured Roseivirgaceae bacterium
GTTGAGCAGACTGGAGGCTGACAATTCCGTGCCATCGGCCAACTTGATGAATTCGGCCACTTGCTTCACCACGTCCAGCACCTTCATTTTTGGATCAAAAATGGTCTCATCCTGCGTGTAGTAGCCCATTTTAATCGTTTGACCAACTTCTAGCGTGCCACTGTCAGGTTTGATTTTTTGCGTGAGTAGGTTCAAGAATGTTGATTTCCCCACGCCATTTGGCCCCACTATTCCGATGCGCTCGCCTCGTTTGAACACATGGTTGAAATCCTTGATGAGCACCTTTGTTTCAAAGCTTTTGTGGATGTGGTGCAGCTCCATGATTTTCTTTCCTTGGCGCTCACCCGTCAGGTTGATGGCCACCTCTTCCTTCACTTTGGCACTACCGGCTACTTCTTTGATCTCGTGAAACGCCTCCACACGGTATTTCGCCTTGGTTCCTCGCGCTTTGGGCTGTCGGCGCATCCATTCCAGTTCTTTGGTGAGGAGGTTTTTGGCCTTGTCTATGGTGGCTGCATCCATGGCATCACGCTCGGCTTTTTTCTCCAGAAAATAACTGTAGTTGCCTTTGTACCGATTCACCTGTCCATTGTCTATTTCCAAGATTTCGTTGGTCACTTTGTCCAGAAAATACCGGTCGTGCGTCACCATGAGGAGGGTCATGTTTTGGGTAGAAAGGTATGTCTCCAGCCACTCGATCACTTCTATATCCAGGTGGTTAGTCGGCTCATCCAATATGAGTAAATCGGGATTGACCACCAGCGCCTGCGCTAATGCCACGCGCTTCTTCTGCCCCCCCGATAGTTCGCCCATTTTTTGTTCCAAATCATGGATATCCAACTGCCCCAGCAGCTGCTTGATCTGATGCTCGTATTCCCATGCATTGAGTGCGTCGATGCGCTCGATGTAGGGGGAAATGTCTACAGCCTTTTCAGGGTGATGCTCTAGTTGCAGCAGCGCCCACTCATAATCTCGGATGGCATTGAGTTCGGCTTGATCCAAGGCAAAAATGGATTCGAGGATGGTGGCCTCTTTGTCAAACTCGGGGTGCTGATTGAGCATAGACACACGGATGCCTTTGCGAAAGGAAACCGTGCCTCGTTCTTGTGTTTCTTGACCTGACAGTATTCGTAGCAATGTGGACTTTCCACATCCATTCACACCCACGAGTGCGGCTTTTTGTCCTTGCTCTAACCCAAAGGTGAGGTCGTTAAATAATTGCTTTTCGTCGAAGCTTTTGGTCAGATTTTCTACGGACAGGTAATTCATGCCGCAAAGAAAGCGGAATTACCCGTGGCAAGTTCACTGCACTTCATTATAGTATTCCACAATCTTGCGTGCCTCCTCCAATTTGCTGCGTGGCACAGGCACTATGTGGGTGGCATAGCCCGTCCCACCATCGCCGGATTTGGTTTCGATGGTCACCTGCATGATCGGGCATTGAAATGATTCGTCGAGGTGCGCTGATCCAAAGGAATACAATTTCATAGACCAGTCGATGATATGGTCGTTGATCTGAATGGCTTTACGACTGAGCACCACCGTGCCTGTGGCGCGTGATGCGTACTTGGCAAATCGGCGGTTGTTGAAATAGCGAAACAGCGCATACACACTACCTCCAAAAATTACAAAAGCGCCTACTCCGCCTAGTATAGCGATCAGCCACGTCGTTTGAAGTTTGATCAAAAAAAGAAATGCAATGCCGAGAAAACTAGATACAACAAGGGTGGTGGTTTTGGCATCACGGGTATTGGTGACTTGCTCTTGAACAAACAGTTTCCAATCTTGCTCGGAGCATTCCCACTCGGTGATAAACTCCTCGGGCTCTCGCATACGCTCCTTGATTCCCTCCAAATGTTGGCTATTGAGTCGTATGATTGATTTCACCACCCACCACGTGACAATGGCTGAAAGTGGGGTAAAAAGCAGTAAGGAAGTAGGAAATCTATCGGACAAACCAAAAATGGCCGTCAATATCATGGCTGTGAAAGAAAATATGCCCAGCACGGTTAGCAATGCGATTTTGGCAAATGCACTCATTCTTCTTTTATTAATTCTACTAGGTTCCAACTATCGTCGCACAGATGTAGCTCCATAGGTGCCTCACCAAACACGCGGCTGTGCACCATGATGCGGATCAATTGCCATGACACACGCACATCATCGGTAAGCTCCTCCTTTTTCTTGTAAATGGTCACTACTTTCACCTGATATAGATCGCCTTCTTTCAGCAGTTTCACGCTCACTTCCTTGTCAGGTGTGAAAAGTCCCAAATCGGTCAGGGCATATCCAAGTGAATCGAGTAGGGCATGTTCGATACCTGACTTGTAGAATATTTCTCCTTTGCCATACTTGCGGCGGTAGTCCGTATCTCGTCCGCCCAACAATCGGCGCTTGGCATATTCCGCAAAACTCTCGGCATGCGGGTCGTCAGCATCCGTTTCACCGGCCGCTTGGCGATCCGCTTCTTCGTCTGAGTCTATATCCAATGGTACAGATTCGGATTTGCCTGTGATGTACGTTTCGTCAAATCCCACGCTTGCCCCCCATGCAATCATGCGCTCCAAAATCGGTAATGACGAGCTATCGATATTCGTGTTGTACAGCCCCACTAGGGTCAGACTTTCCATCTCACCAAGCCAGTCGGGAAGTGATGTAATAGGATTAGAATCCAGAATAAGCCAGCGGAGATTTTTAAGGTTGCGAATGCGTGGATCAATTTCGGTTATGCTGTTTCGCTCCAAATTCAATTCCTCCAGATTTACCAATTTGTCCAGATAATCGGGGAAGGCAGTCAATTCCTTTTCACTCAAGGTGAGTTCTCTTACTTCTTCCGGATTTTCATGAATCATTTTTTCTACCGGATCTTCATACACAGCACCCAGCACCAGAAATAAAACGATGGCAGCAATGAGATATACAAATGCCTTGCCCCTGCCGGGTGTGCTGCCGCCCCAAGCAGTGAAGCGTGCGGGAGCTATCAGCGCCGCTACAAACAGCATGATAAGAATGGCGATAAGGAGGGTAAGTAGTAGGGTGACATCCATGATCGTAGCAGTTTATTTTCATCAAAGCTGAGCTGTTACTTATCGACTTACAATACCGTGAAGACGGTATCATTTCAGGGGTTACGAATAAAATTACCCCTGATTTGTTACAAGAAAATGTGAAAATTACCCCTGATTTGTTACAAATATTTGCTAAAATTACCCCTGATTTGTTACAATCAGATTTATGTTCGAGCGAAAGGTAGTCCGAAAGCTGCGTCAATGGAGGGAAAAATCAGGACGTAAACCACTGATAATCAGAGGGGCAAGGCAAGTGGGCAAGTCCACACTCGTCAAGCAATTCGGGGCAGAGTTTGATTATTTCATTTCGCTCAATTTGGAGCAGCGTCCGCATCATGCGTATTTTGAAGAATTGGATACTATTTCGGAGATGGTTGGTTCCATTCTGCTAGATCACAAAGTGCAGCTTCAGGGAGGTTCTGTTTTACTGTTTATAGATGAAATACAAGAGTCGCCTCGTGCCATTCAGATGCTGCGCTATTTCTACGAAGAATATCCTGACCTGCATGTAATAGCCGCCGGATCGTTGCTTGAATTTGCGCTGAAAGACATTGAATCGTTCCCAGTAGGCCGTGTGGAGCAACTAGTAGTGCATCCGTTTAGTTTCGAAGAATTTTTGTTGGCCACAGATAATCAACTACTCATTGACGAACTAAACAAAGTGCCTGTTCGCACTCATGCGCACAAATCGCTCCTCAATGCGTTTCACCAGTACGTAATGGTGGGCGGCATGCCCGAAGTGCTGCAACAATACGTGAAGGATGAAAGTCCCGTGAATTTACCCGAGAAATATGAAGGATTGTGGCAAGGCTATTTGGACGATGTGGAAAAATACGGCATGAATACATCGCTGCGACAAGTAATCCGCCATGTGATAGCCACAGCGCCTGCCGAGAAAGATCGGGTTTCGTTTGCCGGATTTGGCCATTCAAACTACAAGTCAAGAGAAGTGGGCGAAGCGCTACGAGCGCTGGACAAAGCGCGACTCATTCAGCTTATCTATCCCATTACCAATCATCACCTGCCTCTACAGGTGGACTTCAAACGAAAACCACGGTTACAGTTTATTGATACCGGCTTGCTCAATCACACCCTCGAATTGCAGGCCAAACTCATTGGTGTCAAAGATTTGAATGATTTCTACAGAGGCAAAGTAATCCAGCACATGGTGACGCAGGAATTGCAGGCGCAAAACGATATGCCGTCCTTCAAGCCACATTTTTGGGTGCGCGAAAATGCCAACAGCAATGCAGAAGTAGATTTGATCTACACCTATGATCGACATGTGATTCCCATCGAAATCAAATCTGGTAAGCTCGGCACCATGCGTTCTCTTCATGAATTTATTGACAGATCCGATTTCAAAGTGGCAGTGCGGATGTCGGCCAATACCTATTCCGTAGAGCAGGTGAGCACACCCAAAGGCACACCCTTCACATTGATCAATCTCCCCTATTACCTTACCAGTCGACTGGCGGAATATCTGAATCACTCCATCGGAAACAACTCCAACTGAGTAGGTAACAATTGAAAACTCATCCGATGATGGATGGTGCTGCCCAAGGCCTTCAAGCCTTCCCTATGTTCTTTGGTGGGGTAGCCCACATTCGTCTCCCAATGATAGCCGGGAAATTCACCAGCCAATGCCCGCATCAATTCGTCGCGATGGGTTTTGGCCAAAATGGATGCCGCCGCTATGGAGTAATATCGTCCATCTCCTTTGATCATGCACTCATGTGGTATGTCTCGATACGCTTTGAATCGGTTGCCATCAATAAGCAAAAGTTCAGGTAGCACTGTCAATTGATCTAGTGCACGATGCATGGCTAGATAGCTCGCATTGAGTATATTTATTTCATCAATTTCCTGGGGTGAAGCCACGCCAATCGCCCAAGCGATGGCCTTCTCTTTGATCAGTGGCACCAGCTTGTCGCGCTGCTTTTCGGTAAGTTGCTTGGAGTCATTGAGTGTTTTATGTCGAAAATTTTTCGGCAAAATCACAGCGGCCGCTACTACTGGCCCGGCCAGACAGCCCCGTCCGGCTTCATCGCACCCCGCTTCGATTAACTCCATTTGAAAAAATGCCTTGAGCATGGGTAAAAGTAAAAAATGAGAGGGTTCTAGTTCTAATTAAATGGAATGGCGAGTTGGTTCTGTTATCGTAACGCTTGATTGAAGCGAAAAGGGTGCATATAAGCCTCTGCCCTTAAGCCGGGCGGGCTCATACTTTTCCTTGATGAAAAGTATGCAAAAATCATGGGCTGTGTTCATTTCCTTACGCGATTTGAAGTCCTTCGGCGGGAAATAAAAAAACTCAACAATGAAGCATTGTGGCATGACCTGAATCTCACTAACAAGCTGTTAATGAAGTTTTTACCATTGCTGCTAGTCGCTTCACTGCTTCATTGTCTCAAACAGTTTTTATTTCTTATCCGCCGATGAACTCCAAATCACTAAATGAACAATGCCCAACCATTATAGACCCATCCCAAGAAAAAGGGTCTTCAGTCATTTCGTTTCCTGTTTTAGGCTACAAAACCAGTCCAACTATTTAAGCGGTTAGCAACAAATACAATTACGCTTCTTCCAATTTGAAGGGAAACCTTTTCTTCCTACCCCTGTCTATACGCTTCGAACACTATGATCAAAAGCATCCGGCGGTCTGATCAACCAATGGATGATTAACCACTCAAAAACGAAGGACTAACATGACAAAGTACATTCTCATCGGCTGGGCGTTGCTCGGCTTTTTTCTTGCATCGGGGCAGGAGCTCACGCAGACTATCAAAGGACAAATTCTAGATCAACAATCGCGCTCGCCCGTCATCGGTGCTACAGTGATAGTAGTGGGTGTAGAGCCCCTCCTCGGCAGTAATACAGATGTAAACGGCTATTTCAAAATACCCAATGTACCTATTGGCAGACACACACTGACCGTGCGTTCGGTAGGCTATGAAAATGCCAATCTCTCCGAAATACTGGTGGGATCGGGCAAAGAAGTGGTGCTCAACATCGCGCTGGTGGAGTCCATCGTGCAGATGGATGAGATCGTGGTGGTGGCCAACGAAAAGACCAAAGGCGAGCCCATCAATGAGCTTGCTAGTGTCAGTTCTATCTCCATCAGTGTGGAAGAGACGAGCCGCTATGCTGCCACTTTTGAAGATCCGGCACGTGCGGCACTTTCGTACGCCGGAGTGACCACCGGTGGTGACGACCTGCTCAATGAGATCGTGATTCGGGGAAACTCGTCGAAAGGAATACTCTGGCGCATGGAAGGTGTGGAAATCCCCAACCCTAACCATCTTGGATCATTGGGATCATCTGCCGGAGGCATCAGCATGCTGAGCAATAATGTATTGGCCAACAGCGATTTTTTCACGGGCGCATTCACACCGCAATACGGCAATGCCACAGCCGGGATATTTGATTTGCAGCGGAACTAATCTACAGTGGGTACCTTTATGGAGTAAATCATTTACCCATGAAGGCTACCCCTTATTTAGTGTTGGCAGTGCTCATCAGTTGCACTGAACCCACTCCCCCCGTCTCAGACAAACTGACGGCTCTACCATTAGAGCAACCAACTTCTGTTGCCAGTTATTGGTACAAAGGCGGAGCGGAAATCACCAGCTA
>CAZPST010000131.1:0-6698 GCA_964589185.1 uncultured Roseivirgaceae bacterium
ACAATATCAAGTCGAGCACTTTCACCGAATTCTCCACCGGCCACTGGGCTATCATGGGCATGCGTGTGCATGGAAATCAGTTGTGGGCGTGTGAAGTAGCCACGCTCGAGCACCAAGGATATGAAGAAGCCAATGAAGGCAATTCCGCTTTGCTCCAGTTCGACCTGAAAAGTGGCAAACTGCTTAACAGATTTGAAATCAGCGGTGGGCACTGGTTTGGTGATGTACTCATTTCAAAAGCCGGACGGGTGTACGTTTCAGACAGCCGTCAGCCGATCATTTACACACTACTAAATAGCCAATTGGAGATATTCCAAGACTTCACCAATCAGCTGTACAATCTGCAAGGGTTGGCATTTTCTGCAGATGAATCGCTACTCTACATTGCCGATTACAAAGTGGGCATTCATGTTTTTGATATGAATTCTCGATCCCTTACCAAAGTTTCTCATGGTGAAGATGTGATGACCAAAGGCACTGACGGACTGTATTTTTATAAAAACAGCCTAATTGCAATTCAGAATGGCGTGCAGCCCTTCAGAGTCACTCGTTTGTTCCTTGACAAAACAGGCACATCCATTGAAAGACAAGGGTATATTGACAAATCAATTCCCGAACTAGCCGAACCCACACTCGGCGTGCTGGTTAAGAATTCACTGATTTATGTAGCCAACAGTCCATGGGGAGCTTATAAAAATGGTGTATTTTCGATGGATGGACTGCAAGATAATCTGATTTTAAAAGCAGAACTCAAATGAACTTATCCAGCCTCTCTCGTTTCCAAGATTCAGGACTTCTTCTGATTCGACTTGCTTTTGGAGGGCGCCTGATCTATGGCACACAAGACAATGTGTTCAGTTGGGAGCGTATGTTGGAGTTTGCCAAATTCCTTGATTTTCATGGTTTTCCGTTTCCTACAGTCTCGGCTGTTGTATCAGTGGCTGTGCAGTTCTTAGCAGGCATCAGTTGGATCATTGGCTACAAGGTGCGCTTTTTTAGTCTGATCATGATCCTCAATTTCGCTATTGCCTTGCTCATGGTGCACCGCAACGACACTTACTTGGGTTCTGTATCGGCCATTCATCTATTTGTGATTTCCATCTTCCTGCTCTTTGCCGGCAGTGGTAAATAC
The DNA here is from genome assembly GCA_964589185.1 of uncultured Roseivirgaceae bacterium. Classification (GTDB taxonomy): domain Bacteria; phylum Bacteroidota; class Bacteroidia; order Cytophagales; family Cyclobacteriaceae; genus JAAEPI01. The sequence continues at coordinate 1,133 of CAZPST010000131.1, forward strand.
GGATTAGACAAGAATTGATCAAAACAGATTCGCATTCAGCCACATCAACACGCAACAAATTGAAAGGTGTGGATATCTTGAGGATAAATACATGAGCCGAAAGCGCCTAACCATCTAATTTTGTCGGCTTCCATTTTGAAGGGAACCGAGGTGTGTCCGTATGCAATTAACCAAACTAGAAATCAAGGGCTTTAAAAGTTTTGCTGACCGCATGGTTATCAACTTTGACGAAGGTATCACGGGTATCGTAGGCCCGAATGGGTGTGGTAAGTCCAACGTGGTAGATGCCATCCGCTGGGTACTGGGCGAACAAAAGACGCGGGTGCTCAGATCCGAGAAGATGGAAAATGTGATTTTCAATGGTACCAAGGCACGTAAACCCACACAACTTGCCGAAGTTTCGCTCACATTCAACAACACCAAAAATCTTATTCCCACTGAATATTCACAGGTGACTATCACCCGACGCTACTATCGGTCAGGCGAAAGTGAATACCTTCTAAATGGGGTAACCTGCCGCCTGAAAGACATCAACAACCTCTTTTTAGATACAGGCATCTCGTCTAACAGCTACGCCATTATTGAGTTGAAAATGGTGGACGACATTTTGAATGATAAGGACAATTCACGTCGTACGCTCTTTGAAGAGGCTGCCGGTATTTCAAAATTCAAAATCCGAAAAAAGGAAACCCTGCGCAAACTGGAGGATACGGATGCGGATCTGGCACGCGTAGAGGACTTATTGTTTGAAATAGACAAAAACCTGCGGTCATTGGAGCGACAAGCCAAGCAGGCACAGCGCTATTATCAAATCAAAGACGAATACAAAAACACCAGCATTGCGCTTGCGCAAAAGTCCATCGTGACGCAGCGCGAAACGCTCGAAACAATTGAGCGACAAATTCAGGCACAAACGGATCAGAAAAATGGCTTAAATGCGCAATTGAAGGAAAAAGAGGCGGCCATAGAAAAGTCAAAAGCCGATTTGATCACAAAAGAAAAGCTTCTCTCTTCGTGCCAAAAGGAACTCAATGAGCATGTCAGCAAGATTCGGCAATACGAAAGCGACAAGAAGATAAAGAACGAACGTCAGCGCTACCTAAACGACAAGATCGAAAGCCTGAAAGAGCAGATCACACAAGACAAGCAGAGTAATGAGCGAGCGGCTTTCTCACTTGAAAGTTTGCGCAAAGAGGACGAAACCGCGCGCAGCATCCTGAAAGACATTCGCACGCGTCTGGATACTCTCAAAGAGGCATATGACCATCAACGAACGCTAAATACCGAAGCGCAGCAAACGCTGAATGAAACCAATGCGCAATACAGCGCCAAGCGCGAAACCGTTTTTACACTGAGTAAGGAAATTGAAATCAAGGAAATCCAACTGCGCTCCATTCAGCATGAGCTAAGTAAATCGCAGGAAGATACGACACAGCATTCGGCCAATTTACACGAATTTGAGCAGCGATTGACGGCCATTTCAAAAGAGAAAGAAGAAAAAACGAAAGCTTATGAAAAGCTGAAAGGCGAAGAAGACCGCATCGTAGAAAAGTTGGAATCCTTCCAGCAGCAGGTAGATTTGATCAAGGATGAATTGACCCAAATCAATCGACAACTAGACGCCAAATCCAACGAATACAGCCTCACAAAATCATTGGTTGATAACTTGGAGGGTTTTCCGGACGCCATTCGTTTCCTCAAGAAAAATGATCAATGGAAGAAGGCTCCTCTCCTTTCAGATGTGATCACATGTCCGGAAGAGTACCGCGTGACCGTTGAAAATTTCTTGGAACCCTACATGAACTACTATGTGGTGGACACAACAGACGATGCGTTCAAAGCGGTAAACTTGCTTAGCGATGCGTCGCGTGGCAGAGCTAATTTCTTCATACTGGACAAACTGGAATCGTATCATGCCACATCGGAACTGATGATACCCGGCACCACACCTGCCACCGAGGTGGTGGAATATGAATCGAAGTACCGCAAACTCATTTCCTTTCTGTTGTCAAACGTGTTCATCTTTGACACACAAGCTCCTGAATTGAGTCCCAAAGAAGATGCAGTATTACTGGATAAATCGGGCAAAGTGACCCAACGAAGATTTAGCATATCGGGCGGCTCTGTTGGGTTGTTTGAGGGCAAGCGAATCGGGCGTGCCAAGAATCTGGAGAAACTGGCAGAAGACATCAAGAAGCTAGAGAAACGTCAGGCAGTCACACAATCTAGTTTGCAGGAGAAGCAACACGACATCAGTCAATTGAAGGAAGCCTCGCGCCACGCACTTCTTGAGGCTATGAAAGAAGAGCTATCCCATATAGGCGAACTGTATGTGTCTATTCACACCAAGCAAGAACAGTTCAATGAATTGCTCTCATCTACCAAAATGAAGCGCGAAGACATGCTTGGTCAGGTGGAGGAATTGGAAAAAGCACTTACCCAATTGCAACCTTCGCTCAAAAACGAACGGGAAAAACTAGAGTCGTTGGAGGCGCTGGTAGAAACACAAAAACTGGAAATGGAATCCCTCACAGAAGTGCTTTCGCAAAAATCAGCGAGCTACAACGAGGAAAATGTGCTCTTCCATCGACAGGAAAATAAAGTGAGCAGCATTCGTCAGGAAATTACCTACAAACAGGAAGCGTACGACAATAGCTTAGAGCGCATCGAGCGAAACAATGAGGAACTACAGCAGGTCACAGCCAGTCTGAATGATCTCATGAAAAAATCTACCGAGAGCGATGACGAACTGGTGGGCATGTATGCTGAGAAGGAAAAGCACGAAAAGGCAGTAAACGAAGCAGAGAAATCATATTACAACGCCCGTGGCACCATAGATACGGCAGAAAAGAGTTTGCGCGAAATCCAGCATCAACGCGAATCCATTGATCAGATGCTGATGGAATGGCAAACCAAGAGAAGCGATTCACAATTGCAACTTCAATCCGTCAAAGACCGACTTTCGGTGGAGTTCAATGTGGATGCCGAAAAACTTACAGGAGACATTGCTGAGGAATTTGTCAACCAAGACGAACGAGCCCTGCGCCAGACCGTGGATCAGCTTCGCAATAAGATGGAAAATATGGGTCCCATCAACCCGATGGCTATGGAAGCCTACGAAGAGATCCAGGAACGCCACATATTTATCACCACACAGAAGGCGGACTTGGTAAATGCCAAGGAATCGCTGATGGCTACCATCTCTGAAATAGATGAAGTAGCCAAGACTACCTTCATGGAAGCCTTCAATCAAATCCATGATCATTTTGTGCGCGTATTCCGCACGCTGTTCACCGATGAGGATGATTGCGACCTCCGCCTGACCGAACCCGACAATCCGCTCGAAAGCCCGATTGAAATCATTGCTAAGCCCAAAGGAAAAAGACCTCTGACCATTAATCAGTTGTCTGGTGGAGAAAAGACACTTACCGCTACATCGCTCCTCTTCTCCATCTACCTACTCAAGCCTGCGCCCTTCTGTATTTTTGATGAAGTAGATGCGCCACTTGACGATGCGAACATTGACAAATTCAACCAAATCATTCGTGAGTTCTCTAAAGATTCTCAGTTCATCATCGTGACGCACAACAAGCGCACCATGGCAAGTACAGATGTGATTTATGGTATCACTATGATAGAGCAAGGCATCTCGCGTGTGGTGCCTGTGGATTTGCGGGAATTGGCATAAATAAGGCGAGGTAATTTTCAGGACTCAAACTCACATCGCCTTCTTCTCTTCATTGTCATTCATCATCCTACGACCGGCACGCTCCATGGGCAATTTAGCTTGTAGTACAACCATGCTCGCAGCTCTGCCTATCAGTTCTTCATTACCTCTGTAGGTTACTCCCAAGGCATTCAGCTCCGCAATGATGGTGGCGTACGCCTCTATTCTGGCCATTGAAAAGTTCTCCGGATTTTGAAGATATACTGCCTCTATGACGCTGAGCGAATTTTTCAAAAGCATCAAAAGCCGCTCATTGGTTCGCTCCACAGGTGTGACTTTTCGAGGCTTGTACACGTCCGGCAAGATGGCTCTCAATTGCTCAAAGTGTTCGGCTAATGCAGGATTTTTATCTTTTCTCATTGCGCAATGGCGTTAAGGGTAGAGAGTAATTCTTTTGCTGTGGTTATTTCTTGAGATGGGCTCAACTTTATGTATTCGTTGATACTGGCTATCGCTCGCTTGTATTGCTTTAGAGATATCAGCACCAAACCCAAGTTGTAATGGGCATTTGGATACTCCGGAGCAATCTGCACGGCTAATTCGTAGTGCGATTTCGCTAAGTTCAGATTACCGATTTCTGAATACACATTGCCCAGGTTATAGTGTGCTTCAAAATGGCGCGGACTTCTTTCCAAACATTGGGTCAGATAATCAATCGCCCCTATCCTATCGCCCTTGGCCGAGCGGATCACAGCTAAGTTGCACAACGCATCTTCCACACATTCATCCGCACTTATCGCCAACTTGTACATCTCCTCTGCACCGTCTTGGCCATGTTCATCTAGATGCAGTGCTTCTTCAAAATAACTTCGATCTCCGGGCAGATTGACCACACGTGCTTGATCAAAGAGATTTAATTGGCCGTATTCCTCCAAGTCCGGCTTTCGCTTCCTTCGAATCTTCCGGTTGCCCAATTTCTCTGGCGCTTGAATGGGGAATTGTATGACCTTGGCCATCAGCTTGCTTTTCGTTTCGCTACTTTTTCTTCTTTCAATGCTGCTTTTTCCATCGGCTTTTTGCTGCCTTTGGCTTGTTCGATACTTGCTTTAAGAGCCGTCATGATATCCACTACTTCTGCCTCTTCCTCCTTCATGATCACGATCTCTTTGCCTTCGATCTTCCCTTGGATCACCTCGCGCAGCGCCTCATTGTACCGATCCTCCATCTTGATGTCCTTGAACTTCTTGTTCATCGAATTGATCAGCATATTGGCTAGTTGCAATTGCTCCTTATCGGCATCAATGTCCGGGGTGACATTGGGCACGTCCATGATAGAGCGCACTTCATTGGGGTAGCGAAGTTTATAAATTAAAATGCCACTTTCATGGGGCGTGAGCAGCACCATGCTTTCACGGTCGCGGAGTACAACTTTACCAACTGCCACTTTGCCTGATTCTTTTAAAGATAATGTGAGTAGCGCGTAGGTTTTGGCTGCCACGTCTCCATCAGGTCCGGCAAAATAGGGCGAATCAAAAAGCGAGTGATGCACTTCCTTGGCATCTACAAACCCTTCGATTTCGATCAGGCGTGTGCTCTTCAATTTGACTTTCTGAAAATCCGAATCTTCGACTATCACATATTGCCCCGGCTCGTATTGATATCCTTTCACTATGTCTTCTTGCCGCAACACGTCACCGGTCACTTTATCGCGCTTTTCATACTTTACCGGATTGTTCGTTTCTTTCGACAGCAGGTTGAACTGAAGTTTCTCCTCCGTATTGATGGCATTGTATATCCTGATGGGGATAGTGACCAGTGAGAATTGAATATGACCTTTCCAAATAGCGCGCATAAAACAAATGTAAGAAATTGATTCTGCAATTTATTCCAATTCATAGT
>CAZPST010000132.1:0-6653 GCA_964589185.1 uncultured Roseivirgaceae bacterium
CTCCAAAAATCATTGGTCGTACGTGGGGAGATACAGAATATGCCTTAGGCGCCATTCCATTGGGTGGTTTTGTGAAAATATCCGGCATGATTGACGAATCATTGGATACAAAAAACATGAGCGCCGAACCCGAACCGTGGGAATTCCGCGCCAAGCCGGCCTGGCAAAGACTGATTGTGATGCTGGGCGGTATCATCATGAATGTAATTACAGGTGTGGTGGTATTCATTGGCATTACGATGATCAATGGCGAATCGTATCTGCCAAAAGAAGCGCTCAACAAGCACGGCATTGTAGCCGAAGAATTAGGTAGGGAAATGGGTTTCCAAACAGGAGATAAAATTCTGAAAATCAACGGGAAAGACTACACAAAATACGAGGATTTGCTTTCACCAAATGTACTGGTAGGCACAGATGTGTACTACACCGTACAGCGCGGTAGCGAGAACGTAACGGTAAACATGCCCAATGATTTTATTGAGAAATTATCCAGCAACAAAGAACGGATAAATGTCATCTCTCCACGTATGGTCTTCGCTGTGGGTGAAGTAGATGGCAAAGACGCACAAGCGGCCGGTTTGATGACCGGAGACAAAATAGTGCGCATCAATGACACTCCGGTGACCTATTACGACGAATTGAAAGCAGCGATAGAACCATTAAAAGGTCAAACTGTCGAAGTGACTGTGAATCGTAATGGTGAGGAAAAATCATTAACAATTCCAATATCAGAAGAAGGTCGCGTAGGCTTCATCGCTGACTTATCTGACATTCAAGATGCCTTTGTTACCAACAAATTGGGCTTTGGCAAATCGGTTGTGAAAGGTACAGGCACGGCCTTCTCAATAGTTTGGCTAAATGCCAAAGGCTTGGGCAAAATGTTTTCCGGTGATGTATCAGTGACCAAGTCGCTTTCAGGCCCTATTCGCATTGCTACCATGTTTGGCGGAGTGTGGGATTGGGGACGATTCTGGTACTTGGTCGGCCTCCTTTCTATGGTATTAGCTTTTATGAACTTACTACCTATTCCAGCCCTTGATGGTGGTCATGTGGTATTCCTTACGTGGGAAATTGTGACCGGTCGCAAGCCGAATGATAAGTTTATGGAGAATGCACAAAAGGTAGGAATGATCCTACTGCTTGCCCTTATGGCATTTGTGATATTCAACGACGCATTTCAGTTGATAATGGATAAGTGGTTTAGGTAAGCTGATTTGACGATGGGGTGATTTGATGATTTGATGATGGAGTAGATACCAATTTTTGCGCTACTCCATCACCAAACTTCTAAAGGCTCCAAATTCCCGCAAGGAACCAAACTGACAAATAATAAGTTTTCACTTTTCACTTACCTACTCCTCTACCACAGGCTCCACACCTTCCCTGTAAATCTCAAATTCTACACGTCGGTTGATGCGCTTATCGGCTTCTGATTTTTCTTCAGCTATGATCGGGCGCGAGCTTCCGTATCCTTCCCAACTCACACGCTCGGATTTTAGTCCGGCAAAGTCCACCATGTAGTCATAGATACTTTTGGCTCTTTCTCTGGATAGTCGCAGATTCACCTCGTTACTTCCAAACGAATCGGTATGACCGGACACACGCAATTTGAACGATGGATTGTCATATAGGAAATTGACAATTTTATTCAAATCGGCATACATCTCTTCTTTTAGAGACGATTTACCAATGTCAAATTCAATGGACTCAAACTTCACTTTGGTGGCCAAAGGTTCGGTCACTTTATTGATTTCCCTTGGTCCATCTAGATAAAAAACCTCCTCTATTCGGAAGAAATCATCCCCCTGAATAACTAGCAGATAATTGCGCTGATTGATCAAATCAAAATGAAAGCTCCCATCCGGTTTTAGGTATTTTGGAGCCACTTCCACCCCTTCATCTAGGTCGATAATAGACACTATTCCTGTGAAAGGTTTGCCGGTAAGCGAATCACGAAGCGTGCCCCGTACAGGAATGGTGGCGAGTGGCTGGGCTTCCATCGGCAATGGGAAGGAATACAAATCCAGTTTATTCAGATCTCTGCTCACCGAACGCGAGTAAAAGAGCAGTTCGGAATTGGAATCGATCGTGAAATAAAACTCACTTCCCGCGCCATTTACCAAAGGTCCAATGTTGTACGGCTCAGTCCAGTGGCCATCCATTTTGTACGATTTGTAGATGTCAAACTCACCGAAATTGTACAACTGTCCATTCGAACTGAAATAGAGCACATCGAAAATTGGATGGTAAAACGGACTCACGTCATTGTTTCGCGTGTTGATCACCGGCCCCATGTTGCGGGCAGGCGCCCATTCGCCGGTTGGCAATTTATACGACCAATAAATGTCTGACAATCCAAATCCACCTAACCGATCGGATGCGAAGTACAGGGTGTCGCCCGAATGAGACAAAGACGGATGACTGTCCCATGCCACACTGTTGATATTGGCGCCCAGATTCTGTGGAGCACTCCATGTACTATCGGCTTGGAGATTAATTACATACAAATCGCAATCGCCGAAACCATCGTCACTCTCGCAGCGCGAAAAGTAGAGCGACTTGCCATCGCGTGTCAATGTGGCCGAACCTTCGTTGAATTGCGTATTGATAGCCGCCAATTCCTTTGCTTGTGACCATCCAAATGCGTCTCTGTAAGAAATAAACACATCTTCGTTTTCCTTGGGCGAAAACGTCAGTCCGCTACTATTTCGCTTGGAGGTGAAGATGAGCACATTGTTTGATATGCTGAGCGAAGGACCATAATCGGCCTTGGGACTATTCACTGTTTCGCCCATATTCAGCAGCACTCCGCGTGGCGGACGCAGCGTATCGATCAATTTTCGATGTTCGGCAAGTTCATAGTAGTACTCAATGGGCACGTATTGCATCGCCTCTTGTCTGTTTAGCGAGTCATAGTACAGCTCCACTTCTCTGAAATTGATCCCCTGATGATGATGACGCAAAACCAGCCTGTAGAGCGATTTAGCCGCGTTCCGATCACCAAACATCTCGGTTAGTTTGGCTAGTCGCCAGATCATCTTCGTGTCTTTGTAGAAATTTTGTATGCCAAATCGGCTGACATACTCGGTCATCTTCACATAGAGTTCTTCCCATCGCTCCTCCCCTTGCAAGCGCATGATTTCATCAATCTTACCTTTATCGTAGTAGTCTGCTTGCTTTCCAATATTGGGGAATTCGAAGAGGCTCACTGCACCTGCCGTAAGGGCAGAATCTGTGCGTAGATATCTGGTAATCAGCTTCTTTTCTTGGCCATGCGTGAGCAGCGCGCCTAGCACCAGCACCCCACAAAACATAGCTCTACCAACCAATTTATTCATAAACACCCACTGCGCAGCATTACCGTCTGCCATTGAAAAATAAAGATAACACTATTTGAAAATGAAAAGATTTATTTGGCATAGCGATTGACCTTAAGGCGTTCCAATTAATATTACAGACTCAAACCGCAAGAATACTGTCAAAACTGACATTATGTCCAATTCACAACGCAAAGCTTTCCTTGTACCGGATTTTATAGATGAAGAATCAGGCGAATTGATTCAGTTCGTCAATACGGATGACAAAACCGAACTTCCCGCCAAATCCATCCCGGCTGAATTGCCCATACTTCCTGTCAAAAATACCGTGCTTTTTCCCGGTGTGGTACTGCCCATCACGGTGGGTCGGCAGAAGTCCATCGAACTGGTGAAGCACAGCTACCGAGGCAATAAGATTATTGGTGTGATCGCTCAAAAAAACAACAAGGTAGAAGAGCCCGGATTCAACGACCTGTACAAGGTGGGTACAGTGGCCAAAATCTTGAAAATGTTTGTGCTGCCCGATGGGAATACCACCATTATCATTCAAGGAAAAAACCGCTTTAAAACTACCGAAGTAATCACCGAAGATCCGTTTTTGAAAGCACGCTACACGCTGCTGGGTGAAAAACAAACCGGTAAAGAAACCAAGCAGATCAAGGCCATATTTGAATCAGTAAAGGAAGCGGCCACCAAGATACTACGACTTAATCCGGAGATTCCCAATGAGGCAGAGGTGGCACTGGAAAATATCGAGAACAATGTCTTTCTCACGCATTTTCTTTCGTCCAATGTGAATGCCGAAGTGGCAGACAAGCAAAAACTGCTGGAATTCAATGATGTGATTGCTCGGGCAGAAATGCTGCTCCAACTGATGCTGCGTGACATTCAAGTGTTGGAATTGAAGCATGAGATTCATAAGAAAGTACACACAGATATTGACCAGCAGCAGCGCGATTACTATTTGCGACAGCAGATGCGCGTGCTTCAGGACGAGCTTGGTCAAGAAGGACCGGACAGAGAAGTAGAAGAGCTCCGCAAACGAGGCGAGAAGAAAAAATGGCCGGATGAAGTGAAGTATCATTTCAGCAAGGAACTGGACAAAATACTGCGCATGAATCCGGCAGCCGCTGAATATCCGGTGGCTATGAACTACGCCGAATTGCTTGTGGAATTGCCTTGGGGTCAAACGACCGTTGATAATTTTGATCTGAAACGTGCCCGCCGAATGCTGGACAAGGATCACTTTGGTTTGGAAAAAGTGAAAGATCGTATCCTTGAATATTTGGCTGTGCGCAAACTCAAAAACGATCTGAAAGGACCAATACTCTGTCTATACGGCCCTCCGGGTGTAGGTAAAACCTCATTGGGCAAGTCTATCGCTGATGCACTTGGTAGAAAATACATCCGTATGTCGCTGGGTGGCGTGCATGACGAAGCGGAGATCAGAGGTCATCGCAAAACATACATAGGGGCCATGCCCGGCAAGGTGATTCAAAACATCAAGCGAGCAGGCGCTTCCAATCCTGTCTTTATTCTAGATGAAATCGACAAGGTAAATTCGACCTTCCGTGGAGATCCGTCTTCTGCCTTATTAGAAGTGTTGGATCCTGAACAAAATTTTGCCTTCAAGGATAATTACCTCGAAGTAGACTATGACCTCTCCAAGGTGCTTTTTATCGCCACGGCCAATTCATTGGATACCATACAGCCTGCCCTGCGTGACCGTATGGAGATCATCGACATCACGGGATACACCCTCGAAGAAAAAGTAGAGATCGCCAAGAAGCATTTGGTGCCAAAGCAGCGTGACGAACATGGGCTAAAGAAAGATCACATCACATTTGATCCTTCGGCCATTACCAAAATAGTGAACGACTACACCCGCGAATCGGGGGTGCGAAATCTGGAGCGGAAAATTGCTTCTATCATCCGACACACGGCCAAGTCCATCGCTATGGAGGAGCCTTTTGAGCAAAAAATCACGCCTGCACAAGTTCGAAAAATCCTAGGCCCTGAGATTTTTGACAAAGAACTCTACGAAGGAAACGACGTGCCCGGTGTGGTGACAGGCTTGGCTTGGACAGCCGCGGGAGGCGACATTCTCTTTATAGAATCCAGCTTGAGCAGAGGCAAAGGCAAGCTCACCATCTCAGGGCAGTTGGGCGATGTGATGAAAGAATCGGCCATGGCAGCCCTCTCCTATTTGCGCTCCAATGCTGAAGATTTGGGCATTGATTACCGCATATTTGATCACTACGATCTGCACATACACGTGCCGGCTGGTGCTGTGCCAAAGGACGGGCCATCCGCCGGAATCACCCTTTTCACATCATTGGCATCCATCTACACGCAGCGTAAAATCAAAAACAAAATAGCCATGACAGGCGAAATCACCCTACGTGGCAAAGTACTCCCGGTAGGTGGTATCAAGGAGAAAATTCTAGCGGCTAGACGTGCAGGTATCAAAGACATCATCATGTGCAAGCGCAATGAGAAGGATCTGGAAGAAATAAATCAGAACTATCTGAAAGGATTGAAGATCCATTTCGTTGAGTATGTGCCCGAGGTGCTCAAGATTGCACTGCTCAACGAAAAAGTAGCGCATCCGATGGAGTTTGTGATCCCGGAAGAAAAAACCAATTGAAAAATCTCCAAACCTGAGTTCGATATGAGAACTATTCATTCAAAAATGACACCACTAGTCTCCTCTTGGGAGGAGATAAAGAGGTGGGTTATTACTAACAGTCATTTTTGAATGAATTGCCAAAAGAATAAAATGGAAAACTGTGTTTTAAAACCCACCCCTACCCCTCCAAGGAGGGGAATTGTGTGTTTTCCATTTTATTCCTCTATCAAACTCAGGTTCCTAGTCATACTGCTGCTCTCTCCATTTGTCCTGATGGGGCAATCAGGGGGTTCGTATGGCTTTCAAGCACTCAGTCTGGTAAATAACGCCCGTACTGCCGCACTAGGTGGATACAATGTTTCACTGACAGGTGATTTGGCACTATTTGGTCAAAATCCTGCCCTGCTCGATTCCACCCAAGCGGGAGATGCAGTATTCCTGTACAATCCCTTTTTTGGCGACATCAATGCGCTCACCTTTCAATATGCCGCCAATACCAACGCAATAGGTGCGTTAGCATTTGGCGTCACCTACATTGACTATGGCACCTTTATTCAGACAGATGCCACAGGTGCTGAAATGGGTGAATTTCATGCACGTGATTATGTACTTGTAGTGGGCAAATCACACCGCGTAGGGCCTTTTGTACTGGGAAGCAATGTGAAGTTTGTGCATTCAGGAATAGCCGGTTTTTCCGCAAATGCACT
>CAZPST010000133.1:0-6621 GCA_964589185.1 uncultured Roseivirgaceae bacterium
GTCTATTTTCACAGCGGAGTGTGCCGGTGGGATTTGTGCCAATGGACCGACGAGTTGAAGCCTAGCTTTCTCTAGGTCTTCTCTGGAAATTGCAGAAATGTCCGTTTCTGAATCAAATTCGGTCTCCAAATCATACGAAGGAGTGGTTTTCCCTATAGATATAATGCCCTCATACCATTTGTCTTGCCCCTGCACCTCGTCTATGCGCTTGGTGAATTTGCCTGTAGCCAATATGAGCAATCCGGTAGCGAGCGGATCGAGTGTGCCCGCATGACCAATCTTGGCTTTGATATGGTTCCGTATTTTTTTGACCACATCAAAGGACGTCCAATCTTTCGGTTTGTCAATCAAGATAAATTGTCCATCGTCCCAATTCATAGCAGGACAGAAAGTATGGCTATCGTGCCAATGATGCCACAATACACAGCGAAGAAAATCAAACCTCCGCGCGTGACCAGCTTCACCATCCAACGGCAAGCGAAAAAGCCAAAAATGAATGCAGCGGCAAAACCAACGACCAAACTAGCAGTAGAAATAGTGGATGCCTGCGGTGCTTCCATGTAATCCTTCAATTTGAGCAAAGCCGCACCCATGATAGGGAAGATGACCATCAAAAAGGAGAAGCGAGCCGCTTTTGCCCGATCTATGCCGAGCAGCAGAGCTGTAGAAATGGTAGCACCTGATCGGGAAATACCCGGAAGAATGGCTACTGCCTGCGCCAATCCAATAATGAGAGCCCGTTTGGGCGTGACATCTCGTTCACCCGCTTTGGCAAAATGACTAAAGGTGAGGAGTACTGCCGTAACGAGCAACATAGCTCCAACAAGGAGCATATTTCCTGTAAAAAACTGTTCGATTTCATCTTGAAAAAATAAACCCACTATGCCCACAGGCACCATACTGATAAAGATAGCAATGGCAAAGCGCCACGACTCATTTTCCTTGACCTCAAAAAGTCCTCTGACCAGACTGCTGACATCCGCACGATAGGCGGCTAGTGTGGCCAATGCAGTGGCAAAATGTACCGTAATGGCAAAGAGTAGATTGTCTGTGGCATTAAGTCCCATCAGCACAGAGCCCATCTCTAGGTGTCCGCTGCTGCTCACGGGCAAGAATTCAGTCAAACCCTGGACAATGCCCAGAATAAGTGCCTCCAACCACGTCATTTTTCGACAGAGTCTTTCTTTTTCTCCTTATAAAAAATGGCCACAAACTCGATGATGAAACCAGCCATCAATACGAGAGGCCCAAGGGTGAGACCCAAAAAACCAAAGCCATATGGCTCACTGTCATTGGACATGATGATGAAACCAAGCCCCATCACCAGTATGCCGGCAATCATGATGATGTAGTTGACTTTAGTAAAAGCAAATCGTGTATCAGACATAAGAATTAGTATAGTTCGTCAAGAGAAAGTTTTAAATATTTATGAACAGCCCAATAGGTACTCAAGAAGCCCACCAACATGCCAATAACGATAAGTCCACCAAAAAGGATCAGTAGGCTTTCTTGGTCTTGAAGGTCTTGAAGATTTTCAATTTTGGTGTTGCCGTAGGTCATTAGACCATAAATCATGGCACTTGCTAGTACGCCGGAAACGAATCCATAGAAAGCAGCTCTGTACAAAAACGGCCGTCTGATGAATGAACTAGTGGCACCTACAAGCTGCATACTGCGAATCAAAAAACGCTGGGAGAACAAAGCCAATTTGATCGTGTTGTTAATCAAAATCACTACCACCAATAGTAAAATGATGGTGAATCCGCCTAGGAACAAACCCAACTTAGCTAGGTTTTGATTGATACTTTCGACCAATGAAGCCACATAGGTGACTTCAAACACTCCCCTTGTTTTTTCCAGCCGTTGTTTAATGACCTGCAGACTATCCGATCGCTGATATGCAGCCGCAATATTGACTACCAGCGCATCTCGCAGGGGATTGTCACCAATAAACGACGTGAAGTCTTCGCCTGTATCTTGAATGAATTGCTTGGCCGCTTCGTCTTTGCTGACAAATCGCACCATGGGATAATTTTCTTCGGTGCGCACATACGGACTTTCAGAGATGGTACGTGTAAGAAAATCGATATCTGCTTGTGAAACCTGCTTGTGCAAATACACCTGAATCTCCACATTGCGCTGGATAGCCGTAGTGAGGCTTTTGGCATAGACATACAGCATGCCGAAGAGCCCCATTACGAAGATGGCCAGCGTGATACTGAATATCACACTGATGAAGGGATAGCTCCCCACCTTGCGTTTCTTACGTGCATTTTTATCCTGCATGAGGGCAAAGCTAACTATTTGACCAGAATCAAAACAGCTACTTTGCTTTTCGCAGAATGGTAAGTTCTTGAATGATTTTCTGATCTGTCACCTCTACCACATTCACGGGCTTATCAGAAGGGGTGATTTCATAATACGCCTCCAAATGATACAAGTAAATGCGCCGATCTTTGGATGTGTTGATCTCAAGAATTTCGTACGGCTGAGCGGTGAAATCTCCGTAGAGGAAGAGCTTTCCGGCATAATAGCGGTATTTGATTTTACCTCGTCCATCCACTACTTCTACTTCTATCGGTGCAGTATCATTGGTTGAGGATTCCGCCACCTCTGGGGTAGGTAGTTCGTCAGGTGTAAATTCCTTCTCAGCCTCCACATCACCGGCCTTTGGCACAGCCACTTTCGGATTGAATGGTTTGGTGGGTTCCTTTTCCTTTACAGCCTCTTGCTCTTGAGCGGTTGGACTTGCTCCCGATTTTTCGGTTTGGACGGGCTGATTTTCGTCTACAGTTTCATGATTTGCCTCCGGCTTCACAGTCAATGTATCCACCGCTTCAGTCTTAGGCTGGATAATTAGCTCATCGACAGTGTCATCCTGTGTTTCCGCTGTATTGTCTGATGAAAAATATAGGTAAAGTGAAGCGCTGATGATCGATACGGCTACTGCACCAGCCACAAACTGCGCCACGGTAGATTGCTGAAAACTCGTCCACAATGTAGGGGTGACGTCTATGGCATCCAAACGGGCTTTGAGTTGAGCCTTGCGGTATTCGCTGATGCCCTTGGTCACTTCTGACTGAAATGCGACCTGCTGTTGTAGTTCCGGATTGGAACCCAACTCGGCCTGAAAAGACTGCAGTTCATCGGGCGTCATACGGCCTGATAGGAATGCATCAAGTTTATTTTGCTGGTCTAAGTTCATCAATCAAAAAAATCTGAAGTCGTATATTTCTTCTTTACTAACGTATCCAATTTCATTTTGCACTTGTACTTTTTGGTTTTGGCTGTGTCCGTGTTTGCAAAGTTCATTTTCTTCGCTATGTCCGTCATAGACAGCCCGTCAAAGTAGTAGTACATCAACACATTTCGGCACACCTCGCCTAATTCATCCATGCATTCCATCACTATCTTCAGCCGCTCCTTTTCGTCGTGCCGCTGAAAATCCTCCCCATCTACCTCTTCATGGCTGTGCCGCTTCTTCTTCTCTAGTTCCTTTCGCCACAGGTTCTGACAGATGCTGTAGATATACGTGCTGATTTTTGAGGTCAACACTAAATTTCTACTAGCGGCTTTTTGCCAAAACACCATCAGTGCTTCCTGGTAAATGTCCTTGGCCTCTTCTTCCGTGCCACTGTTGTTGCAGACCATTTTCACCATCATTCGGTAGTACTTGGTATACAGATGATCCAGCATTCGCTCGTCACCTTGCCCAATACGTTCCACTATTTCACGGTCGGTCATACACCCACAGGTCCGAAAACCCAGTCTTTTATACGTTTTACATCAGTGTGGTAACCCAATGGCTGGTCACCCAATTTTAAAAGTACGGAAAAGTCCGATTTATGGCGCCACATGTCGATTGTCTAATGGCTTGCGTCTAGTGAATCTATTATAGACCGGATACGCCAATACGGCCGCCAAGATCAGCGCCGTACCCAGATAGAATCCACCACTCATTTCCTCGCTACTCCCGAAGATAATGACCGCTAGGATAATGCCGTATACGGGTTCCAGATTTACGGTGAGATTCATCAAAAAGGGCGAAATGCTTTTCATCAAATCTACTGAAACACTAAAGGCGTAGACTGTGCAGACAATGGCTAAAATACCTAACCACAACCAATCAAATCCGACAAGTGACAAATCAATACCCCCCTGCATCCATCCATACACAGGTAAAATCAAGACAATGGCCAAAAAAGCCCCACTCATCTCGAAGAAGGTGATCACAAATGGATCTCGCCCCCGACGCACAAATTCGGCATTGATGATGGTGAAAACAGATGCCAAAAATGCCGAGCCAATGGCCAGCAACAGACCAAGCCAGTAATCTAACTCTACATTGAAAATAATGACCATGCCCACCACACCCAACAAGCCAAGGAATACCTCGAAGGGTTTCACACTTTTCTTGTAATAAATAGGCTCCAAAAAGGCCGTCCACAGCGAACAAGTGGCAATACCGGCCAAACACACCGACACATTGGAGATGCGCGCTGATAGGAAAAACAAGATCCAATGCACGGCAATGAGCACCCCCGTGCCCAATTGAAGTGCGTAACCTCTATGGCCGGACGTCCTGAATGTACGCTTGGTAAAACGGATGAACACAATGAGTGCCAGTGCGGCAATGAGCGTGCGGTAAAACACCACCTCTACCGGAGGCAATGAAATGAGCTTGCCGAGAATGGCCGTGAATCCCCAAATGAGCACCAACAAATGAAGGATGAGGTAATTCCGTGTGTTTGTTGCCATCAGCGCGGAATGGTATTATACAGTATCACTCCCACGCATGCAAAGCAGATGTTTGGTAGCCAAATAGCCAACATAGGATTCATGGTGCCTGCGGCTGCTATGGCCTGAGCAAAAACAAAAAAGATGATGAAGATAAACGCAATGAAAAATCCGAGCGCTATCTGAAAACCCGTACCGCGCCTACTCTTTCGTGCCGCCACTATGAGTGCGATGAACGACAAGATGAATACGGTAAATGGCTGCATGTACCGAATATATCGCTCCACACGATAGACCATCACATCATCTGCCCCACGTGACATTTGCAGGTCTATATACGCTTGCAATTCGGGCATGGTGAGTGTGGTTTCCAATTTCGATTTATTTTCGAAATCAGATGGACGCATATTTAGCACCGTATCCATCACCTTGCCTTGATCTATCAGTTCATGCCCATCCATCAACGTGCGCTTTTGCCAATCAAGCAATTGCCACTTGCGCTTGGTAGAATCCCACTGGATGCGCTGCGCATTGATTTTTTCGATCATTTCCAGCCCATCAAAACGCTCTAATGTGACGGTGTAGCCCACATGTCGGTGATT
The DNA here is from genome assembly GCA_964589185.1 of uncultured Roseivirgaceae bacterium. Taxonomy (GTDB): domain Bacteria; phylum Bacteroidota; class Bacteroidia; order Cytophagales; family Cyclobacteriaceae; genus JAAEPI01. Next base: position 5,340 of record CAZPST010000133.1, read on the forward strand.
GTTGTAGCGATTGAGATACACATAATCATTTTGACCTATTTTGAAATGAATGTCTCTGTCCAGATTTTGATACGGCTTCTTGATATAGGTCATTTCAAACTCTACCCTGAATTTATTCGCGTTCGGTATGATCCATCCATTAAGATAAAAACTTAACGACGCGATAATTAATCCAGCCATGAAGTACGGAAGCATAATACGACGGAAGCTGACACCACTGGATAGTATGGCGATGATTTCCGTCTGAGAAGCCATCTTGGCCGTAACAAATACGGAGGCAATAAAGGCTGTAATGGGGGTAAGGAGCGCACCAAAATACGGAGCGAACGACATGTAGTATTTCCAGATTACCTTCCCCGATATCTCATTTTTGATAAATTGGTCATTCTTGTCTGTATAATCAATCACACATATGATGAGTACAAGTATGACCACCACAAACACGAATGTGCTGAGGAGTTTTTTGATGATATAGAGATCGAGCTTCTTCACAATCGTCTAGAAACCTGTTCCACCATTTTTTGTTTCCATTCGCCAAAAGTATCCTTCAAAATCTCCTCCCGAGCCGTGTTGACTAACCAGAGATAAAACGACAAATTGTGCACACTCGCTATCTGCGCGCCTAGCATCTCACCACTACGAATGAGGTGATGCACATAGGCTTTGGAGTAAAACGTACTCACATAACCTCCCAATTCTTCATCTAGCGGCGAAAAATCTGCACTCCATTTGGCATTTCGCATGTTGATGAATCCCTGCGTGGTGAAGAGCATACCATTGCGGGCATTGCGTGTGGGCATCACACAGTCAAACATATCCACGCCCAAAGCGATGCATTCCAGAATATTGGCCGGTGTGCCTACGCCCATCAAATAGCGCGGCTTTTCGGTAGGCAAAATATCACAAACCAGCTCGGTCATGGCGTACATATCTTCTGCGGGTTCACCTACAGACAGTCCGCCTATGGCCATCGCATCCATGTCTGTATTGGCTACATACTCCGCCGACAGCTTGCGCAAGTCAGGATACACGCTCCCCTGCACAATGGGCATGAGTGTTTGGTAATGTCCGTATAGTGGTTCAGTAGTTTTATATCGGTCAATGCATCTGTCAAGCCACCTGTGCGTCATATGCATGGATGCTTCGGCATATTTTTTTTCACAAGGATAGGGCGTGCATTCATCAAAGGCCATCATAAAATCAGCCCCAATTTGTCGTTCCACATCCATCACGCTTTCGGGAGAAAAGAAATGTTTGGAGCCGTCAATGTGTGATTTGAACA
>CAZPST010000134.1:0-6560 GCA_964589185.1 uncultured Roseivirgaceae bacterium
AACTGCCCAGGCAGCACTTCCCCAAAAGTAAAGCACACGTGAAGTTGAGAAAATTGCGGTACTTTTCAAACCAAAATGTAATTTTTTTAGGAACAAATTACATTTTAAGAAGTATATAAGCAACGGCAATCGGTTTGAAAAAATGAAATGTCTGTGTGTCAAAATCACTTCTTCAACTCGCCTTCAACATTCATTTTCAATAGGGCAAACTGGAAAAGTCCGCTACCAAAATCATAGGTACTGCCCACTAACATGGATCCATCCGGTGCTTTGAGCACGCGCACACCAGTTTCATTCCCATTGATCAATCCGTAGGTATTCCAGGTACCCTTAATGCTACCATCTTGGTCGGTTAGCATTGTCAACACTTCGTCTCCTCTTTGCTCACTCGTTCCATCCGTAACAAAATCTTCTACCGTACCAATCACGAAGTAGTCGTTTACACTTGTGCGTGCTAATCCTGTAGCTCCCGCGTTTCTATTCAAAAACTCGGTACTATACAGTGCATCGTCAGATGAAGCACCTGTAAGGTCAACGCGCAATAAGAATGGCTTGGATTCGCTAGTGCCTGTAGACGTACCCACTACAGCAAATCCACCAGCGATGGCTATCATATCTGTAGGATAATCATCACGATTACTATTCGTGGCATCAGACAATCCATAAATCTGGGAATTCAGAATGGTACCATTGGTGCTCACCACCGTGCGTTCAATATTTACCCCACCTTCCCCATCGTCGCTCGGCGTATCTGTACGGCCAACCAGTACAATCGAACCATCAGAATAAGGCAATGCACGGACTAGGCGATCATCTGAAGCCGGACGCGTCTGAATGCGTGACCATTCGTCCTCTGTGCCGCCAAATTTTCTATAGAAAAAGTCATTCGTTCCATTCACATCTGTATATCCGGAAAGAATCACCCCGCCATCTATACTTTGGGTAATGTCTATGCCATAAAAGGCATTCACCGAGTCTCCTACTACATTCCAATCTCCTACCAATTCAAAACTCGCATTCAGCTCGCCCCAAATGGCCAACGGACGCGGCGTGCTGAGCGGGTCGTTTTGATCAATAAACAAACGTGTGCCCACCACAAGATATCCATTGTCTATGGCAGCAATCCGAGAAGCTTGCATATTGAATTCGCTAAAACCAACTACCCCCTCATCCTCAAGTATTCGATATTCTAAGCGACTTATTTCTCGTCCATCAATATCAGCCAGAAGGGTGAAAAAGGTACTTACATCTCCTGCAATCGTCTTATTACCAAAGAAAACCACTCCTGATTGGTCTGAGGTGAGGATCATATCCTTCAGCACATACGAGGCATTGCCTCCATAGAATTTGATAAAGGCATCTCCCGGTGAAACATCATCACTGCTGCTACATGAAGCTAAAACAATGGCTGAGATCAGTATAAGTGTTCTCTTCATATTACTTCGACAGTTTTTCGGGTTTAAATATGGACTTGATGTATCCAACATTCACAGAAACGATATTGAGATAAATGTCATCTTCTACGAAGAGAAGATCACTATGTATTTTCGAATTGGCGTAACGCTCTTCGGGTACATTGTAGAGGCCTAATGATTTGTCAAATTTGACCTCTCCAAAGAAATAATTTCCTTTCTTACCGGCGACCTTAAGACCAAATCCACCAAATAGGGACAGATTCAGATCGTTCACCTGACCAAAGTTCTTGAGATCGGCATCCGGACCCGTAATGGTCACCGCCACCCCCCCACTTCTGCTTGCCTCTGTGTATTTAGCACTCAAGAGATAATCAACATATACACCTGCAAACACATACGGCGTAAGCTTGCGCTCCCCCTTGTATGTGTAATTAAAATTGTATCTTCCAAAAATAGGTAAACGGAGCATGGACTGACTATTCGCAATATTTGTAGTGAATACATCCGCACCCCCAGCGGTTTCGTCCACAAAGATGGATTCAACTGTGTATTTAGTAGCTCTATACTGCACACCTGTACCCACTTCGATACCTCTAGCAATATGGCGTGTAATATTGGCCTCAACCTGATAACCTATTCCCAAACTTGCAGCATAGTCCTTGTCTCCCGAAGTGCCCGGATAGACCGAATACTGCGCTGGTTTACCTACCATTGACAGGTTCAAACCGCCCTTAAATTCCAACCTAAAAACTGGAGCAGTGCGAAACTTACTTAACAAAACACGCATTTCACTTGGATCTTCAGGCTGCAACTGGTGCACAGGATCAAGCAGAAGCAAATTGATCAATTCTTCCTCTGCCTTGGGCTCGTTATCCATGAAGATGGCCACTTTGGTAAGGAGCTTGCGGGCGCGTATTTCTTCAGCCTCGGTAAAACCTCCTTCAGCTAAACACCCGGAGATCTCCTTCTCAACCTCAAGCAATCGTCCTTCATTGTACAAGTCCTCAGCTCGCAAAAGTCGTTGTGAACAACTTTGCTGCGCGTGGACATACCCACCCAGCAAAACGAGTAGCGCAAATGCAAATCCTCTAATCATTGAAAGTAGTGTCATATAGGTTTAGCGTCCCTCTCTTTTTGGTAATCCCGGAATGGTTTCTACTTGTTTGATTTCCTCATCCACATATTGATACCATTCGGTGGTAGTCATATTTCCTTTAATGAATTTTTCGTCAATTTCAAGTGCCATTTCATCGGCCTTAAGCGGGAAATTGCGTATCAATCCATCCTTAGATGCGGTGACTATGTGCTGACCATCCGGATTGAAACTGATGTCCCATACCCAATCCAAATGATCATCCAGTACGGTGGGCAAATCATAAATATTCTCCAAATCCCAGAATCGAACAGTCTTATCACGGCTGGATGCAGCAAGCAGTCTGTCATCACCGCTAAATTCAACCGACGTGATAGGAGAAGAAAAACCTGTCAACGATACGCCATACTGTTCTTTCTTCACCATGTCCCAAATGATTAAGTTACCTCGATAATCGCCGAAGGCCAGCAGTTCGCCTGTGCTATTGAACGTCACAGCTTCCACACTTTCCAACTCACGATCCTTTTGCCAAATTTTGGTGGTAGTATACTCGTCTGACGTCAGGTTGATCACATACACTTCTCCATTCTCTGCACCGCACGCAAGCGTCTTACCATCACTGCTCAAAGCAAGTGCTTTCACTTTGCTCGGCACTTTTTTGATTTCACGACTATTGGTAAAGTCACTCAACAAGATACGACCATCACCACCTGATGAAATAAAGCCTTTGTTGTCAGGCAAAAACACAAGATCAAATACGGTTCCGCCGATATGCCCTTGAATTTGTGTAGGACGAGCCGATACGGCTTTTAGATCAATCAATACGATGTTGTTATTGCCCGTACCCATGGCCAAATAGCGCTCATCCGGGCTGATATTGACTACCCGCTGCACATCCGGTGCGGCATACACCACCTGGCTTGTCTTCTTCTCCACGTTCCATTTCAGCACTTGCCCATCACTACCGGCAGAATACATTGTTTTTCCATCTTGTGAGTGCTGTACAGATCGGACTGCATCTTTATGACCTCTATATTGATTGAACTTCACCGCTCTACCGATAGAATCCTGCTCTGCTGTTCCGCTATCATCTCGTTTGGATGTCAGGTCAGCATATGCACCATACACACCCGCATAGATATCCCCATCATACTCCTTATCCTCATCCTTGTACTCAGTGTAAAAATCAAATGCCTGACGTGCCACAAGCCCCTTCAATTCCGGATCTGTATTGATATTCTTGGACTTGATCGCCATGGATGTAGCCAGTGAATAGTAGCGCAAGCGATTCGCTTCTGCGGCTGCTTTCTTTGCGTCATTGGCACTTTCCTCTGCTTGAATACTAGCTGCCTGAGCCAATAAGCGCTGTTCATCAGCATCTTTTTGAGCTAACTGAGCTAACTCTTTCTCTTTCAATGCTTGGGCTTCTGCTTTCAAGGCGCGATCAGCAGCGAGTTCTGCGGCCTGACGTGCTTCATCAGCATCCGCTAAGGCTCGCTTTGCCTGAGCTTCCGCCTCACGCGCATTTAAAGCCTCCTTTTCCGCTTCCTTTTGAAGAGCAACTGCGTCTTTAGACAATTGATCTGCCTTTTCCTTCTGTGCATTCGCTTCCTTCGTCTGCAAACGAGCATATACCACAAAGAAAATAGAAATCAACATAGCTGCTGCGAGTACAAGCACCGTGATACGCATCCGCTTTACTTGCTTACGCTGCAGTAATTCCTTGTTTCGCTGTTCGGTCAAATAGGCCTTCTCAGACGTTTCCAAGAACACCATGGTGCGCTCATACGCAGGATTGTACCGCTGACCCCATACCAGTGTAGGTCTGTTTTCTTCTCTCCAGTTCAGTGCCAACTGCAAATCAGGCATTTGCCATAGTCCGGCCTTTCCTTCTTGATAGCGCTCAGCAGCTTCTGACAATTTCATGTACATCTCAGCCGCCTTGGATTCTTCATCCAACCAACGCTTCAACTTCACCCAAATACGCATCAAACTTTCGTGCGAAATATCAATAACCGTATCGGATTCCAATCGAATACCGTACGGAGGCATAAGCAATGACCTACCCGGCTCTCTGAATCGCTCTACCACACGCACCACTTCATCTTCATTCACCCCGGCAATAGCCGCAATGGTGGATAGTTTAGTTGGACGTCTAATTCCTTGATTTTCGCTACCACGGTCAATAAGTGCCTTAAACATGGTTTCGCAAATCTCCTGCTCACGCTTATTGAGTGAGTCAAATGCTTCGTTGGCATGTAGGGAGAGTGCTTCTTTGAGCGTACCAATGGCGTTGTAGTGGCGCAAATCCATCGGCTCACCGGGCTTGCGATTTTCTGTCCAAAATGCCCACGTACGCATAAGTGCGTGCTGCAAAATCGGCAATTGATCCGGATTGTCTCCCACGTCATTGAGGAGCTGTTGGGTCAATCGTGGCGCGATATTACCCCCACCCACTGCCACAGGACCTTCTATGGCTACTCGCTTCTGATCACGCGTCATTTGAGGAATCAAATAGTGCGAATCATTAATCATTTGCGTCAGATCTGGGTACTGCGCACATTCACCAATAAAATCCGAACGCATGGTAAGTGCCACATAAATAGGTTCATCAAATTGGTGGACAGCCTCCAAAAGCAAATTCACGAAAGCGGATGATTCATCTAGGTCAGAAATAGCCGCCTCCAGTTTGCGGTATCGGAAGAGTTCCTCAAACTGGTCAACCAGAATCATGATGTTTTGATGCTCATTGCTTTTCAATTGGCGTATTACCTCTACCAATCCCAATGAGCTACTGCGCAACACAGTACTAATAATGGTCTTTCTGATCAACTTGTCTTCATCTGACAAATTGGAGAATTCTTTATCTTGAATCAATAACGATTCGGCCAAGTTATCAATGGGTCCCCCACCCGGCCGTGTTACCACGATTTTCCAGTGTGAGCCTGCATCGGTCATGAAACCGCCATACAATGTGGGTATGAGTCCACAATACATCAGTGATGATTTACCACTACCCGACGACCCCAAAATGGAGACGAATCTATTCTCGGATAGCTTTACCAACACCTCATCGCTTTGCCCTTCGCGTCCAAAGAATAGGTGACTTTCTTCAATTCCGAATGGTCGTAGACCCGGAAATGGATTAATAAGTTCGGTGATGTCTACTACCTGATCACCTCCGCGCTCCTGGATGTCAATGTTTTCTTGGCTCATGATTCCTTAGCTTAATTTGGTTATAAATGGCTTGAGTTCGTCAGGACTAAACGCCCCGTTTCGACCCAACACCATCGCATTGTTTTTTTCAAATTGATCTACATCCACTCCTTCTTTCGTACCCTGCACATAAATTGCCTTGGCTTTCAATGGCTTGTTTCGTCCAAAACCAGGGGCTTTTAATAAATCTTGCAATTTCGTTTTGATCCAATCTTCATTTGAAGATCCAAAGAAAATAATGGACGCATCGCATCTACGGAGATTTTCCTGATGGATGTATCGCAGGTCTACTAGATCGCCCTCGTACGTAGGTGAGACCACTTTAAATCCTTGCCCGAGCAAGTATTTCTCTAATTCTTTGGAATCCGCTCCGTCTCGTTTGTCATGAATGAGATAAATGAGCGGTGTGGTGTCCTCTGATTTTTTCTTTGTCTCCAGACCGTGAATATCTCTTCTCGTTTTAAATCGGCCTCCGGTCACTAATTCCTCCCGAACGATGGATTTCAATTCCTGAAGTGTGATTTGAAGTACTTCTGCTTCTTCAAGCGAAGCTGCATCACTCTTCAAATCTTCAATGAATATTTTTTGACGTTCGGTGACATTCTTCAAGTCAGGAGATACCCAAATGAGACGGCTAAACGGCTCTTTCTTATCTGATTTCTTATTGGCCTCCACTACCGAGTAGGTATGCTCGGAAGCCACACGGTTTTGAATATCCACGACAGACAATTCTGACCCCTTTGGCTTGTACCCATAGTCCTCTCCCACCAAATGAATAGAGAGTCTGCACTTAGCCAAATCTTCTCGCACCATTCGATCCAACGCTTTCGCCTCTT
>CAZPST010000135.1:0-6543 GCA_964589185.1 uncultured Roseivirgaceae bacterium
CCATTCGGCCTATGGTCACTTTGGGTGTTTTGTAAATTTCGATTTGTCCATCGCGAATGAAATAAAGCGGAATGCCAGCACCAGAATAGGCCATCTCCATCGTGTCCAGATCCACCACGCACACGCCTGCTTCCATTCCATCATGGCGCGGCTGATCTTCATCCAAATCGCGGTAGAGCTCGAATTTGATCGCTTTGTCTAATCGCGCCAAAATCTTGTGCGGCTCAATGTAGTTTTGATAATACACGATGTTGGTCAATTGGTTGGATCCCACCATAGACATGATTGCACCGGGCACGCCGTGTCCCGTACAGTCTGCCGCGATGATGATCATGTGTTCTTTTCTACCCGTGCGCACCCGCTCAAACCAATAGAAATCTCCACTTACCACATCTTTCGGTCGGTAGAGGAGTAGCTTGTCATTGAATACCCGCTTCAGTTCGTTGGAATCAGGCAAGATGGATTTTTGAATCCGCTGCGAATAGTTGATGCTGTCCTTTACTTCTTTGTGTATTTCCTCAATGTCCACCTTTTGCGATTCCAATTCATTCATTTTGTCTTGAAGCCTCCTGTTGAGAATTTTTTGCTCTTCAATTCGCTTGATGAGTGCCTGCGTAGTGCCATGTAGATTTCGGGCGAGTGTGCCTATCTCGTCTTTGCTTTCCAGATTAATTTCCGTCTTGAGCTTTCCTTTGCCTATCTCCTCTGCAGCTTTGGTGAGCGCGATAATTGGCTTGACGAAAATGTTTGAAACAAACAATGCCAAAATCAATGAAACCAATAATGCGCCGGCAATGACGAGCAGCAATTGTGTTCGTAATTCATCCATTGGGGCAAACGCCGCAACGGTGGAAATGCTCATGACCAGCTTCCAGTCGCTACCTTCATAATTGAGATATCCTTTGTCTTTGGTGACAAACAAGAGTTCGTCGGCTGTTTCTACCACACTCACCCCACGACCATTTCGGTCTTTGATCACATCAAACTTCGGATACGTTTCTTTCAAAATGCCATTGGGGTTTGTATTGGAATACAGGAGTAACCCATTGCTATCCACCCAGTTGACATCCAGCTTACGCGTGGCGTCATCACTCAATGAAAAATCACCCATAAGACGATAAATCTCTGACATGCGCACAGTTCCAACCAAGACACCTATGGGATTGTCTGTGTAATAATCCTTAACGATGGTAGCAAAATGCATCATGGGCTGAGCGGAAGACTCTGATATGGCTATGTCGAGTACCGTTTCATTTTCCTCCAATTTTTTCCAGTACGAGGTGTTTGAGTGCTGAATGCCCATGGACTCGCCTTTGCTGTCTGCCATGCGCACCCGATCCATATCAAAGAACGAGAATGAGTTGTACAGGTCACTTAGCGCTTCCAACTCTTGCAGGCGTGTGTTCAGTTCGTCATTGGAGATATCCGATATCCGAAAGTACGGATTCTTAGCGGCCATTCGAAGGTCATTTAACCTTGAAAAGACGAAGCGTTCGATGTTGTCTACGGATTGTTTAGATTGATTGGAAATGTTGGAAAGTATTTCCTGGCGGAGGGTCTTTTTTACCTGATTGTCGGTCAATAAAAAAAGTACCGCGGATGACGCGATGACCAGTGATGCTGCCAGCAAGGTTAACTTAACGTATATTTTCATGAATGATCGTTGGTTGAAGAAGATCCAATGGATGATCTAAGTTAATCGTTGAAACATTGTTTTCGGTCTAAATTCCGCACAATTCAACAATTGTCAGAAAATATAATTAAAGTTGAGGTTGATTACGGAATCTTTTCACACTACTATGAGGAATTTTTTGGTCAGTATGATCTTTATGGGCTGTTCGCTAGCCACTTCAGCCCAGACACTTTCGATATATAAATCCAGCCAATCTGTGGCGTATTCCACCTCTATTATCGAATCCATCATCAATAAAATGGGACTTGTCTATTTTGAGACTGTGTCACATGATGAGATTGCAGCTGAGCGGGGAGTGAAAATTGGGCAAATGCGCGAAATTTTGTTTGAGGATGGTGGTCTCACCACCTCGTTACTAGAGTGCCAGCCTACCACAGCGTTGGATTTGCCGCTGAAGATTCTTATTTGGGAAGAAAACGGAGACGTGTACGTGGCGTTTATGGATCCGCGATTTATGAAGAAGCGCTTTATGCTGACCGGATGTGAGGAAATTGTGGATGAAATGGGAGATTTGTTATCTCGCATAGTGGTCAATGCCATGCGTACTATTCAAGCGCAAGACTAAAGGCGAGCTTTTCCCAGTGAAACTTTAGCGAATCGTCTTTAAAATAGAACTTCATTCGTTCTGAAAACTCTTTCGTTTGTCGTGGTTCCACAAGCACCCGCAATACATCGTGTGTGCTGTCATAATTGTACGTGCCCCATTGATTCCAATGTTCATTCAGGATAAAAGTCCATTGTGAAGCCGAGGGACGCGTAAAAACAGCGTACTTCCCCGAATCCAGTGCCATTCCTGCCAGTTTGATAGTGCCATTTGTACTCAGCACAGTTGCTTCGTTGGCACCTGTGCGCCACATGCGGTCATACGTCACCAAGTCTCCCCATATTGCTCTGCCTTGCACGGCCGGACTGCTAAATTCGATTTTTACTTTGGCCGTTCCCACTTGAGTACTGTCGGCGCGCAAGGGAGAAGGGCGCTCCTTTTTGCTGGTTTCACAACTAAATAGGGCAGCTGAAGAAAGTACTACGGAAATCAAAAATCCCTGAAAACTCATAGAACACTACGGATGCTGGTTGATGTGTTTACGCAGTTCAATTTAAACAGTTTCTGCGAACTCAAAATGGTAAATCATCGTCAGCCGAGAAACTCTCCGGTTGCCAATCGGTAGTAGATGCGGGTGCACTTGCATCCGGTGTGGCTGCCGAAGCTCCGGCACTTTCCAGTTTCCATGCCTGTAGCGAGTTGAAGTACACCACTTGTCCATTCTTGTCTGTCCATTTGCGGCCTTTCAGGTTGAAAGAGATATTCAATTGGTCACCCACATTGAATTTTTCCAATTGCTCACAGTTTGATTGAATGAGTTCAAACTTAATAAATTCTGGGTACTGCGGGTTTTCGGCAAACTCCACCACGAATTCTCTTTTCTGGAATGTATTTGAAACTTGTTGTGTTGCGAATTTTTCTATGAGCTTGGCTTGAATGTTCATGATGTGTTATGGTTAAATTGCGTACTTCTAGTTAGGTGTTGTTATGAACAGGTCAAAGAAAATCTTTTTTATTCTATCTGCCATTTTTTTGATCATCGTATTGCTGGTCATGTTGGATTTTGCTACCCGATCTACGCCTCCTTGGAAGAAAAATCAAGAAACCGAGCAAACGAAATGAAGAAGTACCTAGTGATGGTGGCCATAGCAACTGTGGTGGCGTGTGGCGATGAAGATCCCAAAACGGACTATAGCTGTGGCGAAGAAGTTAGCCTGAGCGCAGACATCATGCCCATCATCAGTGTCAATTGTGCAGTGAATACCTGCCATATGAATGGCGAGAACCCTATGCTCAATACTGCTTCGGAGGTCATTGCCAATGCTGATCGTATCCGTGTACGCACTACTGCAGGTACTATGCCCCCCGTCGATCTTCTAACCGCGGATGAAATCCAACTCATCTCCTGCTGGGTAGAGGATGGAGCCGAGAATAATTAGAGAATTCTAGATGTACCTACATTAATTTTTTGTAACTTTCTTATTCATTACCCACACCTCGCATTGCGCCGAGTGGATGTTGGTAGATGAATTTTTAGATTGAAAATCAGGACGTTATGAAAAAATACCTAGCTCTTTTATCCCTTACCGCTGTAGGAATGGCGGTATCATGCGGAGGCGATTCTTCTGAAAATATGCAGGTGGATTGTACGCAATCAAGTCTCCAAGTATCTGTTGAAAGCACGACCGACGCAGAATGTGCAACGAATGGCTCCATTGAAGTTTCGTCATCAGGAGCATCTGGTGCTGTACAATACAGCATCAATGGAACGACCTTTCAGACCTCCAATATGTTCACTGTTTCGGCTGGTACATACACCGTCACTGTCAAAGACAAGGATTGTACGGCTACTACGCAGGCCACTGTAAATCCGAGTGGTGATGCGATAACCATTACATCTGTAAATTCTTCAGATGATGCCGGATGTGGGGAGGCAAATGCCTCTGTAACCGTGACCGCAAGTGGGGGAGTGGGTCAGCTCATGTATCGAATTGATAATTTGCCATTTTCTGAATTCAATGTATTTGAAGGAGTGAGTGCAGGATCGCACACGATTACAGTTACAGATGATATTTGTACAGCCCAGCGTACAGAGAAGGTTTTGACAGGCGTGAGTTTAGAGAATGATATCATGCCTTTGCTTGATTTGAAATGTGCTTTTTCCCCTTGTCATAATGGAGATAATGGGGCAGCTAGAAATTGGACAGTAAAGGCAAATGTTTTGGCCAATGCAAGTGAAATTAAGTCACGAACTCAATCAGGCGACATGCCTAGAACAGGCTCATTGTCTCAGGAGCAAAAGGATATCATCGCCTGCTGGGTAGATGACGGTGCATTAGACAATTAATGAGCAATTGGTCATGAAAAAGGGTCTGCCTTTGATAATGATATTGCTGATGGTCGCTAGTGTTGGATCAGCACAACAAGTTAAGTCTGTGGAGTCGCGTATCCATTTCTTTTCGGATGCGCCCATGGAAGATATTGAGGCTATAAACACTGCCGCTTCGAGTGTGCTCGACTTTGCTACTGGCAATGTTGTATTCTCCGTTCCCATCAATCGGTTTGAATTTGCCAAGTCCCTGATGCAAACGCATTTCAATGAAAACTATTTGGAATCCGATAAATATCCAAAAGCCACGTTTTTGGGAAAAATGTCTACTACGGATTTGTCTGAAGGTAAAAACACCGTCACTATATCAGGAGAAATGAACTTGCACGGAGTGAAGCGCACCCTCTCAGTGACGGGCATCATGACCAAAATTGGTGATCGTATTCAAGCACATGCCGAATTCCCCATTTTACTCAAAGAGTATAATATCAAAATACCCAAGGCAGTCTTTTACAACATTGCCGAGGAAATAGCCATCACCGTAGATTTCATGTATGAACCGAACAAGTAACCTTTCCCTAGCCTTTATATTGCTTATTTCTGTGACCTGCTTTGGTCAGGAAGAACTGCTCGAATTACTCGATGACCAGTCCGGCGATGAGTACGTATCGGCCACCTTCAAAAGTACGCGACTGGTCAATGGCCACACGGTTGAAATCAGGAGCCCCAAAGTGCTTGAATTCATTATTGGCCATCGCTTCGGCAGAGCCAATTTGGGCAGTCAGGAGTTTTGGGGATTGGATCAGGCCACTATCAGGCTGGCATTGGAATATGGCTTAGCTAAAAACCTGAATATTGGGATAGGACGAGCAAGTTTTGATAAAGTAATAGATACGTATGCAAAGTATCGGATCTTTCGCCAATCAGACAAAGTGCCCGTTACCGTGACGGCTCTAGGTACTATGACATACATGAGTCAACCTGGTTTGGACATTGAGAAGAGCCATCGCTATGACTATACAGGGCAGTTGCTCATTGCACGAAAATTTGGTACGAATTTCTCCCTTCAACTCATGCCCACTCTCATCCAGCGGCAGCTTGTTCCTACCAACGATGACGACAATTTACTGATTGCCGTGGGAATAGGTGGTAGATACAAGCTATCTAACCGCGTGGCGTTCAATGCCGAGTACTACCCACAATTGACAAATTACAACGCAGATCGATACAATTCATTCGCCGTGGGATTCGATATCGAGACGGGCGGACATGTATTCCAACTGCATTTGACCAATGCGCAGCAAATGACCGAACAAGGTTTTATCGGCGAAACAACAGACGATTTCTTTGCCGGAGACATTCATTTCGGTTTCAATATTTCCCGTGTGTTTGATCTGGGTGCGGGGAGGAGAAAGTCTGCCGATTAAAACGACCCCCGCAAACTCACAATGAAATTTCGCCCAGGTGCGCTGATGCCCGACGAATAGGGGCGGTAATGCACATCAAGGATGTTTTCCAATCCGGTAGTTAAGGTAAGTGCATTTGTCAATTCGCGCTGTGCTTTCAGATTCAACGTAATCCATCCTGGAGAGCCATTGGGCGTGTATAAATAGGGCTTATCCACAATTTCCGAGTCAGGAATGGCCGATCGCCAGCGGTTGCCATTGAACTCTGCATAGCAATCCAGTCGGGTTTTTTCTCCAGCGTGGCTCAGACCAAATTTACCAAACACAGGAGTAGCGTGCCGGAGCGGCTGATCCGTGGAGGTTTCGCGTCCATCTGCAAAACTGGCCATAGCATAGGCACTCAATGGCTCAGAAATGGCGTATTTCAACTGCACACTGCCTCCATAGATGTAGGCACGATCCGCATTCACCTGCGCCACCAGTCCGTAGGTCACATCGGGTGTTAAGGGATCGTTATCGTCATCCACATCGAGGGTGGGTTGTCCATTTATGGTGAATCGGTCTCTTAGGA
>CAZPST010000136.1:0-6507 GCA_964589185.1 uncultured Roseivirgaceae bacterium
AAAATGGCACAAACGTAAACTTCGCACAGCTTTTGCCTGACCGGGTGCGCGTTCGGACATACGAGCGGGGTGTAGAAGACGAAACCCTATCGTGTGGCACGGGCGTGACGGCTGTTGGACTGGTGGCTTCAGGGCTTGGTTTCAATTCTCCGGTGACAATCGAAACAAAAGGTGGAAATCTGACTGTGTCATTTCGGAAAAATGGCGAGTCATTCACTAACATCTGGCTGACAGGTCCGGTGGCGCTTGTTTTTGAAGGAACCATTGAAATTTGACTCCTGTCAAGACACTCCCAACTCCCCTTTTATATAACTTTAACGCTTCAAATTCATAATAAGGCATGCTTGATTCGATAGGGCGCGGTATTGCAAAGATTTTCGGTACGAAATCAGACAAAGACCTCAAAGTACTCCAACCATTCGTTCCCCTCATACTCGCTGAGTATGATAAACTTAAAAACATCTCGGATGATGATCTGCGCGGCAAAACAGCCGAGCTAAAGGGGCGCATCTCTGCGGAACTCAAACACATTGATGACCAAATAGCCGACCTACTGAAACAGGTAGAAAATCCTGAATTGGATGTGCATCAAAAAGAGGCACTCTTCGGGGAGGTAGATCGCTTGGAGAAAGACCGTGATACTGATTTGGAGAAAATCCTGTTGCGCATTCTGCCTGAAGGTTTCGCAGTGGTGAAGGAAACCGCCCGTCGATTCGCCGAAAACAAAAAACTTACGGTGCAAGCCACGCTGTTGGACAAACAATTGGCCGCTCTCAAGCCCAATGTAGAGATCAATGGCGAAACAGCCACCTGGCA
Source organism: uncultured Roseivirgaceae bacterium (assembly GCA_964589185.1). Classification (GTDB taxonomy): domain Bacteria; phylum Bacteroidota; class Bacteroidia; order Cytophagales; family Cyclobacteriaceae; genus JAAEPI01. Next base: position 817 of record CAZPST010000136.1, read on the forward strand.
CAACAAGTGGATGGCCGCCGGAAATGAAGTGGAGTGGAACATGGTGCACTATGATGTGCAGCTCATTGGAGGCGTGGTACTTCATCAGGGGAAAATAGCCGAAATGGCGACCGGTGAAGGAAAGACACTCGTGGCTACCCTCCCCGCCTATCTCAATGCCCTTGCCGGACGTGGCGTACACATCGTGACAGTAAACGATTACCTAGCCAAGCGTGACTCGGAATGGAACGCGCCTATTTTTGAATTCCACGGACTCAAGGTGGATTGCATAGACAAGCATCCGTCTAATTCGCCTGAAAGACGAGAGGCCTATGGCGCGGATATCATCTACGGGACAAATAACGAATTCGGTTTTGACTACCTGCGTGACAACATGTCTAAGAGTCCGGAGGAATTGGTACAGCGCAAGCACCACTATGCCATGGTGGATGAGGTAGATTCAGTGTTGATTGATGACGCCCGTACGCCATTGATTATCTCAGGCCCCATTCCACGCGGCGATGAGCACGAATTTTATGACCTCAAGCCTCGCATCAGCAAGCTGGTAGAGGCGCAGCGCAAGCAAGTGGCCGATTATCTCAACGACGCGAAACGCCTTATTGCCGCCGGTAATGAAAATGATGGTGGACTGGCGCTGTTCAGAGCACATCGTGGATTGCCAAAGCACAAGCCGCTCATTAAATATTTGAGCGAAACGGGGATCAAGCAAATACTGCAAAAGACCGAAAACATCTATCTGGCCGATAACCAGAAAATGATGCCTCAGGCGGATGAGCCCCTTTATTTCACCATCGATGAGCGCCTCAATAGCATTGATCTTACCGAAAAAGGCATTGATTTGATCACCGGATCGGGTGAAGATCCTGCTTTTTTCATTCTGCCGGATATCGCAGTGGCTTTGAACAAAATCCAACAGGACACTACTATTCCTGAAAGTGAGCGATTGACCAAAAAAGATGAGGTGATTCGCGAATACAATCTCAAAAGCCAACGCATCCACTCCGTCAATCAATTGCTCAAGGCGTATTGCTTGTATGAAAAGGATACAGAGTATGTGGTGATGGATGGCAAAGTAAAGATTGTGGATGAGCAGACAGGACGTATCATGGAGGGTCGTCGCTATTCTGACGGATTGCACCAAGCCATAGAAGCCAAGGAAAATGTGAAAGTGGAAGACGCCACTCAAACGTATGCCACTATCACCTTGCAGAATTATTTCCGCATGTACCATAAGCTAGCCGGTATGACCGGTACAGCAGAAACGGAAGCGGGTGAATTTTGGGACATCTACAAGCTGGACGTGGTGGTGATCCCGACAAACAGACCCATCTCTCGTCACGATGAAAATGATAAAGTGTACAAATCGGTTCGGGAGAAATTCAATGCCGTGACCGAAGAAATAGTAGAACTGACCAAAGCTGGGCGACCTGTGCTGGTGGGTACTACCTCTGTAGAAATTTCGGAATTATTGAGCCGCATGCTCAAGATGCGCAACATTAACCACCAGGTATTGAATGCCAAGCAACATGCCCGTGAAGCGGATGTGGTGGCGGAAGCAGGCAAATCCGGCACGGTGACCATCGCTACCAACATGGCTGGTCGTGGGACGGATATTAAGCTAACGCCTGAATCAAAGGCAGCAGGTGGATTGGCCATAATTGGTACTGAACGCCACGAATCTCGTCGGGTGGACAGGCAGTTGAGAGGTCGCTCCGGTCGTCAGGGTGATCCGGGATCTTCGCAGTTTTATGTGTCGTTGGAAGACAACCTAATGCGACTGTTCATGTCTGGTCGTGTGGCAAAAATCATGGACAGGCTTGGCTTGCAAGAAGGCGAAGTGATTCAGCACTCTATGATTACCAAGTCTATTGAACGCGCTCAGCGCAAAGTAGAAGAAAACAACTTCGCCATTCGTAAGCAATTGCTGGAGTACGATAACGTGATGAACTCACAGCGCGAGGTGATCTATCGCCGCAGACGAAACGCTCTCTATGGCGACCGCCTCGAACTAGACATTCTCAACATGCTGTATGACACCTGTGAGGACATAGCCATAGGTGCCAAAGCGAACAATTCTATTGACAGTTTAAAACTCAATGCCATTGGTACGCTGGGCATGGATTTCCCGATCACCGAACAGGAATTGGAGAAAATAGATGCCGGCGCGCTTACTGAAAAATTGTATGATGCCGCACTCGCAAGCTACAAGCAGAAGAACCAACGAAACATTGAGGCCATTATGCCTATCCTAAAACGCATCAATCTTACGCGAGGTGCTAATGTGGAGCGAATAGGCATACCATTTACGGATGGTCAACGACAGGTAGGCACGGCTGTGCCGCTGAAAAATGCCTTGGATACGGAGGGTAAAGAATTGATCAAGGAGATGGAAAAAATCGTATCCTTGGCCATGATTGACATGACGTGGAAAGAGCACCTGCGAGACATGGATGACCTGCGTCAATCGGTGCGCAATGCAGCTTATGAGCAGAAAGACCCGCTATTGATCTATAAGTTCGAAGGGTTTGAAATGTTCAAATCGTTTATAGGCAAAGTGAACCAAGAGACAATTTCGTTTTTGCTAAAAGCAGAGATTCCGATTTCTAATGACCAAGATGTGCAGGAAGCACGTACACAACGATCAGCCAAAAATTACAAGGAATCAAAAGAAGAAAGTCGCTCGGCATTGTCGAGCGGAGGTGCGCCGCAAGGAAACCGACCACCTATAGAGAAGCCTCAACCGGTAAAATCAACTAAGATTGCCGGAAGGAATGAGCGTGTGAATGTGCAATACCAAGACGGACGCGTGATGAAAGACGTGAAATACAAAAACGTAGAACAAGACCTGAAAAACAACAAATGCGTATTGATCGACTGATCATTCTGATACTAATGGTTGGGTTGGCCGGTTGTAAAACAGCCAAGCCCACTGTAGCTTCGCCGGTGTACGAAGAAGATCTGCGTGTGCACCGTCCGCCGCTAGTGAAAAAGGAACCGCTTGACGAAGTGAAGGTGGAACAAGCAGTGGAATTGAGCGGGCACTTGAAAGCAGAACTTGATGCCATATCGGCCATCATCGTGCAGGAGAACGCCAAACCACGTACCGAGCAAGGCTACACCATCCAGATCTACAGTGGTGCCAGCAGAGAAGAAGCTACCATGGCGCTAGGCAAAGTGCGTTTGTCGTATCCGGATATTGAATCGAGCCTGACGTATTTCCAGCCTGACTTCAAGGTAAAGGTGGGTCAATTCACCGACCGTATTTTGGCTTATGAAACCTTCGAGAAGTTGCGTGTGGAGTTCGTGGATGCACTCTTGATTCCTGAAAAAATTCGGATCACCAATGAATGAACTCATTGCCCAAATAAAAACGCTCTCAGAAACGCATTTCGAAGAAATCCAATCCATTCGACATCACCTGCACGCGCATCCAGAACTGTCTTTTGAAGAATTCCAAACGGCTGATTTCATAGAAGCCAAATTGCGCGCTTTTGGCATTTCCAACATTGAGCGAAAAGCCAAAACAGGAATCGTATTTACGCTAGAAGGCATGCATCCCGGCAAAACCATCGCCTTACGGGCAGACATAGATGCCCTTCCCATTTTTGAAAAAAATACGGTTCCGTACAAATCCACCAATGAAGGTGTAATGCATGCGTGTGGGCATGACGTGCATACGTCCTCACTACTAGGTGCCGTGCGCATTCTCCAGACCTTACGCGATCGGTGGTCGGGTACAATCAAATTCATTTTTCAGCCGGGCGAAGAGTCGGCTCCCGGCGGTGCATCATTGCTTATTAAAGAAGGCGTACTACACGATCCTGCTCCTGCCACCATTCTCGGCCAGCATGTGATGCCGCTCATACCTGTGGGTCAAGTGGGCTTTCGATCAGGCAAATACATGGCCAGCGCCGATGAGATTTATTTCACAGTAAAAGGAAAAGGTGGTCATGGTGCCATGCCTGAGAATACGGTAGATCCTGTAGTGATTACCAGCCATATTATCATCGCCCTGCAACAGATCGTGAGCCGAATGGCCAATCCGAAAATACCTAGTGTGTTGACATTCGGAAAAGTGCAGGCCAATGGTGCCAATAACGTGATCCCGGATGAAGTGAAAGTGGACGGCACCTTTCGCACGTTTGACGAAGCATGGCGTGCGGAAGCGAAATTGAAAATGAAGAAAATGGCCGTAGGAATGGCCGAATCCATGGGTGCCGAATGTGAATTTACCATTGTAGATGGGTATCCTTTTTTGGTCAATCATCCCGAGGTGACAGAGCAAGCCAGAGAAGCAGCCAAAGCATACCTAGGTGAAGAAAATGTACTTGAACTTGACCTGTGGATGGCGGCCGAAGATTTCGCTTATTATTCGCAGGAAATACCTGCATGCTTCTATCGGCTAGGCACGCGCAACGAGGCAAGAGGCATTGTGTCAGGTGTACACACAGCCACCTTCGATATTGACGAAGAAGCACTCAAGACAGGCATGGGTTTGATGGCTTGGTTGGCCATTTCTTCCCTCGCAAGATCCATATCCTGAAAAGTTAACATACAGGAAACAATCAAAAGGTATTTTTGTCATTTCAAATGAGCCGACATTAATTCACCACCGCTATGTCCTACGGATTTTTTGATTTTCTTAATCTAATCGGCTCGTTGGGCTTTTTCATCTATGGAATGAAAGTCATGAGCGAAGGCATCCAAAAAGTGGCCGGAGCTAAAATGAGAGGGTTCTTGAGCTCCATGACGTCCAACCGCTTCAAGGGGGTTTTTACAGGTTTTGCACTCACGAGCTTAGTGCAGTCATCATCAGCCACCACGGTGCTGGTGGTGAGTTTTGTTAATGCGGGACTCCTATCGTTGGTCGAATCCATCGGGGTAATCATGGGGGCAAATATTGGCACCACCATTACGGCTTGGCTCATTTCTATTGTGGGATTCAAGGTCAAAATAGCAAGCTACGCTTTGCCCATCATCGCCATAGGTTTTCCATTGATGTTCTTCAACAGGGAGAAAATCAAGTTTTGGGGTGAAGTATTAATTGGTTTTGCGCTTCTCTTTATGGGATTAGCATTGCTGAAAGATTCCGTGCCGGACATTAATTCTAATCCGGAAATCTTGGAATTTGTGAAGGATTGGTCAGATCTTGGTTTTATTTCAATTCTGATCTTTGTAGGAATCGGCACGCTACTCACGGTAATTGTGCAGTCTTCCAGTGCTGCTATGGCTCTGACGCTAGTCATGGCCAATAATGGGTGGGTGCCCTTTGAGATAGCAGCGGCCATGGTACTGGGCGAAAATATTGGCACTACAATCACAGCCAATCTTGCAGCAATAGTGGGGAATGTGCACGCCAAAAGAGCCGCATTCGCTCACTTCATCTTCAATATTTTCGGTGTATGCTGGATCATCTTGATGCTTACGCCTGTGCTCAATTTTATTGACGCCTACATGATCACTTCAGGCGATCCTTCGCCGCGTGAAAATGCAGAGAGTATACCTATTGCTCTTTCCATCTTCCATACTACATTCAATGTGATCAATACGCTCCTATTGATTGGTTTTGTGAATTTCATTGCCAAGGTGGTGACAAAGGCTATCAAGTACAAGGGGGGCGAGGAGTTCAGGCTAGAATACATCAGCACCGGCATGATGGCCGATGCCTGCTATGCCCTGGCCGATGCGGAA
>CAZPST010000137.1:0-6489 GCA_964589185.1 uncultured Roseivirgaceae bacterium
CAAGAAGCCGGCGCAATTGGCCTCATTGAGTTGTACAATTCACCTCAAATTCCTTGGCAGTTGCTTGTGCGCTATCTGAGCGGCGATCGGATATCGTTAGACAAAGGAGAAGCAGGTGCACTTACTTCGTTTTGGTTATTAGATGAGAACAGGAAAGCCACAACGGCCTTTGATGCAGCCAAAACACTTGAAATCAAAATGGAAGGGGAAACCGCTACCTCCTTCACCGCACCTAATGTTGTCGGATTTGTGGAAGGTACAGATCCAAAATTGAAAAATGAATATGTGGTGTATACGGCACATTATGATCACGTGGGTATTGGTCAGCCCAATGCAGAAGGAGATTCCATTTACAATGGCGCACGAGACAATGGAGTAGGCGCTGTGGCCGTATTGCAAGCCGCCAAAAACATTGCGAAATACCCAACTAAGCGCTCAGCACTTTTTGTATTTTTCACAGCTGAGGAAAAGGGGCTACTCGGTAGCGAGTGGTTTGTGGATAATTCGCCGATTCCAGTCAATCAGATGGTGTATTGTAATAATGTAGACGGTGCAGGATACAACGATGTGACCAAAGTGACGGTGATCGGACTGGAGCGTACCACGGCAATGGAAAATATAATAACAGCTTGCAAGACCTACGGACTAGAAGCTATTCAGGATCCTGCTCCCGAGCAAGGATTGTTTGATCGGTCAGACAATGTGATGTTTGCCAAGAAGGGAGTGCCTGCCCCGGATTTTTCACTAGGCCTCACTGCTTTTGATGCCGAAATTCAAAAGTATTATCATCAGGCATCAGATCATGCAGAAAACATGGACGTGGAATACTTGTTCAAATATTGGAGAGCTTATGTGCTCACCGGTCGGATGATAGCCAATGCCAAAGAGAAACCATTTTGGGTGGAGGGTGATAAGTATTATGAAGCAGGTGTGGAATTGTATAAGAAGAAATAGTAAAAACTTCAGAATGCCATGCAAAAAAAGAGGCTGTCTCGTCATGAGGCAGCCTCTTGTGTGTTTTTTCACCCAGAAATAAATCAATACAAGTAGTCCAAAGCTATTCGGTCATCGTTGTTGAACGGACGGTCGCCACCATCAGTACAAGCAAGCATCCATGACTTGTCAGCGGCAGTTGCACCTGTAGGAGTGCCGGGGATGTGGATCGCTCCTACGCCACCGTCACCTTCATTTGATGTGCCTCCACCGCAAGAAATCGCTCTATTGAAATAATCGGTATGACGGAAACCAATACAGTGTCCCATCTCATGCGCAATGATGGTAGCAATACCACCCGTGCTCAGGCCATAAGACGACTCTAGTACGCCGCTCATTTTGATTTCACCATAGGGATCTCCTGAAGTTGTAGGGAAACCTGCAGAACCAAGAATACCCTGACGCTCCTGTGCTTTGCTCAATCGTGTCATCACGATATCAGCTCCTGTAGCTGACGATACACGCTGAAATGAAATGGCAAGATTTTGCTGGTTGTATCGAGCTATGGCCAAATCCAATCCGGCGATCATGCCCGGGCTATAGCCGGAAGTTCCTCCACCCTTTTTTCCTTTACCGCCTCCGCCTGAGCTCTCTTCAGGTGCATACACGGTAATCACACGTCCGCCACCTGCATTCACAAGATTAGTAGTGCGATACTGCTCCGCCTGGGGAATGCGGCTTCCATCTGACATGCCTCTCAATTGAGATTCTGTAAGATAGATGTCACCTTCTACGAGGTAACCATTGTCAAATTTTATTGGGCTAATAATGCTCGTGCTAAAGCCTGCATCTGTTATCAAGGCTAGCACTTCAGGTGATACTTCCTCCGTGGTAGATACCTCCTCAGTAGCGCAGCTGTAGAATACAACTGAACCAATCGTGGCTAACGCCATTGTGTTTAGAATTCTCTTCATTTTTGTTTAGTTAGATAAGTTAGTTGGATGAAAAACACAGCGCAATTTAATTTCTTTTTTGAAACATAAAATGATATTTTATATTGAAACAGTCATACTAAGCCCTTTTAAAAGCGCTATTTCGATCATTATTTCAATTTTTTCAACTTCATTAAATAGCAATAAATCCACCCATATGAGCCATATAGTACGATATCAAAAAAATCATAGCCCTTTGTGGTCACTAGCGGTTCGTAACTCGAAAAAAAAATTCAGATTTTTATCGCACCACCAGCGCACAATAGAAAAGAACCCCATACGAGCCCGTAGCGTGCTTTACTCCGAAAGGCAAAAGTTTTTTCTATTTTCGCCAAATGCGCTTCTTCATAATTCCATTTTTGCTCATGAGCTTGCTGGCCTTGGGTCAAAACATCCCTACAGCATTAGACGCGCAGAATACTGGCTTATCAGAGGCACCCTTTCTAGTAACTACTGCCGAACATGCCAACGGATTGTCTATCGTCCGCCGACTAGCTAATGGGTATGTCATCGTGCGAAATGAAGCAGGGGCGCGTCTGGATGCACGCCACTTCGCCGCGATAAATAATGAATGGAAGTGGGCTGAATTGTATTCGGGTGAATCAGGTCGATTCTTCGTGCAGACGAAATCTAATCCTGCTATTCACCTAACACGAGTCAAGCTCATACACTATGATGCTAACAGAGACATTGCCGAAGTAGAAGGAAGCATCCGACACATTCGAAAGGAGGTTTTGGCGCTACCATCTGTCACCTTCATTCAAAAAAAATCAACTACGCCGAAAACAGAAAGCCGCGTACGAGAACACAATCTTGGTCTGAATGGCATCCGCGCCGTGCATGCATCCTTGCCTGAACTCACGGGCGCATCGCAGAAGATATCCATCAAAGAAGGAGCCTTCGATCCAGATGATATTGATATCGCCGGACGAGCGACAATTGACGCTCTTAGCTCGATCAACACGGTAAATCACGCCACCGATATGGCTACCTTGGCGGCAGGCGCAGGCAATTCGTACATCAACGGCAGAGGAGTAGCCAGAGAGGCCTCCCTTTTTTCAGAAAATTTTGAATTTCTCTTTCCCGCCACAGATAACCAGTTCACCAGTCGGGGCATCACCGTGCAAAACCACTCCTATGGCGTGGGTATCGAAAATTTTTATGGTGTGGAATCTGTAGCCTATGACGAGCAAGCGCAAACGCTTCCCTCCTTGCTGCACGTCTTTTCCGCAGGCAATTCGGGTAGCCAAATGGGTTCAGGCGCGTATGCAGGACTCACTCGCTACGGCACGCTCACGGGCAGTTTCAAGCAGGCGAAAAATGTACTGCTCGTCACATCTACCAATCATACCAGTGATGTGCTCACGGCTAATTCTGCAGGGCCGGCATATGATGGACGCATCAAGCCGGAATTGTCCGCCTTTGGCAATGGGGGCACCTCAGATGCTGCGGCGTTAGTTTCGGGCAGTGCCACGCTCATTCAGGCTCACTGGAATCAACTAAACGACGAACTGCCCACAAGTAACATGCAAAAAGCGGTGCTCATAGCAGGGGCTGATGACGTGGGCGAGCCCGGCCCTGACTTCTTTGGTGGGTATGGTCAGTTGAACATGCGCAAGTCAATCGACATCATTTCTAATGCATGGTGGTTTGAAGGGACTATCACCCAAGATCAAGAAGTGACGCATCAAATTGTGGTGACCGAACCCATGCATCAACTCACGGTAGTGCTGGCTTGGCGCGATCCGGCGGCCAACAATGGAGATGCAGTTGCGCTTGTCAATGATCTTGATTTGGTGGTTAATCAAGACGTAACCGAATGGCTGCCTTGGACACTAGATGCTACACCAACTACTACCACGCTAGCCACCCCTGCCACTACAGGTATTGACAGAAAAAACAATGTGGAAGTCATCCGAATTGACAACCCGCCCGCAGGTACGTATGATGTGAAGGTTCGTGGATTTGACATCAGTGGATCACAAGAATATGCCATCGCTTATTATTTAGAGAGGGAAGAAAATTTTGTCTGGAAGTACCCCACCAACATTGATCCGCAAGAAGCAAGCGAAGAGGTGACCGTCTATTTTGATCATACATTTTCCATTACCGGCACGTTAGCTTGGGATGACCTCACCGACAATTGGACAACCATCGGTTCGATCGATCCATATGAGCGACATCATACATTCACCCTGCCGGATGTGAACAGTGAAGTGGTGCTTAGGGCAACTTTTGGCGCGGCAGAATTCAAATCAGATACCTTTCGAATTGCCCCAAAACCTGACATGAAGGTGGCACTTTTTTGCGAAGATGAACTGATCGTGAATTGGACGCCTGTGCAAGCCGATGCAACCTATGAAGTAAACTACGTGACCAATGGGCAACTGAACATTCTCCAAACGAGCTCAGACACGTTCGCTATTGTAAATAGAAACGAAATCCCGAGTATTCATTTCACCGTGAGACAAGTAGGGGAATATGCAGATGGATTACCCGATGAAACTATTCGCGTGGATCAACAGGCGGTGGGATGTTATTTGAATAATTTTTTAGTATCTGTGGATGCGTTTGAGACGGTGAACTTGCTGGTCAATTTGAGTCTTCCCGAACGATTGCAAACCCTCCGGATTTTGAAAGTTGATCAATCAGATTCAAGCGTATTGACTGAGATCGTTCCTACTGCCATCCAACATAGTTTTTCGGATGCCGATCTGGTGCCCGGACTCACTACTTATTATGCACAGTTGATCACCAACACAGGACTCGAAATCGTGAGTGTGCCCTTCGAACTCTTTAGTACAGACGACAAAAAATACATTTTATTCCCCAATCCGGTCACTGATGGATTTCTGAACTTACTTTCTCCCGAACCCAATGCCATATTCCAAGTATTACAGCTCGATGGAAAGCCCTTATTTGATTTCTTGATGGCCTCCAAATTTGAATCTTTCCCGATCAATCTCTCCAAAGGAACGTACCTCTACCGTGTGATGAAAAACGGACGAACGCTGAAATCCGGAAAGTTTGTGGTGGGGAGTTGATTACTAACAATACTTGTCCACGTACTTGCCGCTGATCGTACTACCCAATTCCACAGCCTTTCGGAAATCTTTGCACGCCTCAGATCGCAAATCCAAGCGCACCAACGCCGTGGCTCTATTGTGATAGACATTGGCAATGTCATACCCGATCGAAATGGCCTTGTCAAAATCTGCGCGTGCTTTCGCATAATCCTCCAAATACAGCCAGCAATTCCCGCGATTGAAAAAGGCATGCTCTTCCATGATGGGCATCTCAGATTCGGATTGATATTTCAACGCAGACGTGTAGTCAGCGGCCGCATTGCGATAGTCCTTCAGCTTAAACAACACATTGGCTCGGTGCATCAAATAGTCCGATTCATTGGGCTCCATATCCATGGCGCGTGTGATGGACACCACAGCCGAATCCAAAAGTCCCAATGCATTCTGCGTGTTGCTCAAGGCGAACAAGTAGTCAGAATTGTACGGATTTAACTGGGTGGCATAGCGGAGTAGCGGCAATGCTTCCTTGTATTTTTTCTCATGAAACAAGTCCGTCCCTAGATTGTAATGTTCCAGTGCTGCATTGTAGTCTTCCTGACCGATAGTGTCTTCGGATTGGGCACTTACGGAGCATGTAATAATGACAAGGAAAAGGGGAAGAAGAGTTCTCATTCAATTAGTTTCTCAATTGTTTAGGACGATCCGTCCGGTTGTAGGTAAAAGCAGATCCATTGATGTATTTGAGTGCCTCAATAAAGCCATCTTGCCTGTTAAAGGCTAATCTATTCTGTGTGCAGAATTTTTTCATCGACTTCAAATGTTCGGGCGTAAACAACTCCTTCATGATGAAATTATCTAACTCGAAATCAATTTTAGAGGGGTCTCTAGCCTGCATCTTGTCATCAAAATACCTAATATTCTTGGTGACCTGATAGGCAAATTTATCTCGACGATGCACAAAGAGCGTTTGTTCCAATTTGCCTTCTGTCCATATAGCCCAACCTATGTACGCATCCGGTAAAGGAACTACCGCCATACCTGTTTTGGCCACAGGTAAAAACCGCGACATTAATGAATATTCCTCGCCTTCATAAATCAGTTCCAAAAAGATGTTTTTCGACCCAACTCTGTCCCTAAATTTGGTGGGCACGGATCTGAATTCGCGCACCGTATTGAAAGAAGAATCGAAATAGTGAAAGCGTGTTACTGCACGAGGAGATAAGCTCTCCACCTGATCGCCCTTGCGTACCTGAAGTACACCTTCTGTGAAACTTACTAACAATTGGAGATCAACATCCAAGGACTTGCCATTGGCAAAATACACTGTGCCATGCGCCCAATTTTTATCTTGTTGCTTTTTGAATTGCTTGTAATTCTGGGCAGACAAAGTGCAAACTAGGCATGAGAGCAGAAGAGCACTAAAGAATTTCATTATTCAACTTGAAATAAAAAAAGCCGAACCCCTCGGCTCGGCTTGCAAAGCTATTAAAATACCGTTACTTACCTGCTATCTCCACGCTGCGGTTGATAAACTGCGT
>CAZPST010000138.1:0-6488 GCA_964589185.1 uncultured Roseivirgaceae bacterium
AGCACAGATAGTGTGTATTGCTTTTCCATCATTCCAATCTTATTTGTGAAACCGACGCACCCGTGGGCACCATCGGGAATACATTTTCTTCTTTCTCCACCACGGCTTCCATGAAAATGGGGCCTTTGTGGTTGAGGAATTCGTCCATTTTGGCGGCCAATTCCTCCCGTGACTCCACCTTCATGGCCTTAATGCCATAGCCTTGGGCAATGAGTTGGAAATCCGGATTGGTCATTTCGGTGAACGAATAACGCCCCTCAAAAAAGAGCTGCTGCCACTGGCGCACCATGCCAAGGAAGTTGTTGTTCAGAACCAAAATCTTTACATCAATTTGGCTCTGAGCGATGGTGCCCAATTCCTGAATGGTCATCTGAAAACCGCCATCGCCGATGATGGCCACCACGGTTTTATCTTTTTGTCCCAATCGGGCGCCCATGGACGCAGGCAGGGCAAATCCCATGGTACCGAGTCCGCCGGAAGTCACATTTTGACGTTTGTCTTTGAATTGATAATAGCGACTGGTCACCATCTGGTGCTGCCCCACATCGGTGACGATCACTGCCTTTCCTTCCGTTTTGTCAGAAAGCATTTTCACCACTTCGGCCATTTTCAATCCATCGGATTCTGGGTAAAACTCCTTGCTGGTGATTTTCTCATATTCGATGGCATCACAGGCATGGAATTCAGCCACCCAATCCATATGATTGTTTGTTTTCACTTTATTGATCAATGAAACCAATGCGCCTTTGGCATCTGACACGATTGCCACATCGGCTTTGATGATTTTGTTGATTTCTGCCGGATCAATTTCGATATGAATGACCTTGGCTTGTGTGGCGTATGTCTTCACATCGCCCGTCACCCGGTCATCGAAGCGCATACCTACAGCTATGAGCAAATCGCACTCATTCGTTTTCACATTTGGGCCATAGTTGCCGTGCATACCCAAGTAACCAACATAGAGCGGATGATCCACACTCACTGCCGAAAGCCCAAGGAGCGTAGAGGCCATAGGGATGCCCGTTTTTTCGGCAAAAGCAATCAATTCCTTTTCTGCTTCTGACAAAATCACGCCTTGCCCGACGAGCAACATCGGCTTCTTGGCAGCATCTATCAGCACCGCTGCTTCCTGTACTTTGTCTTCGTTCAGTTCAGGATATGGATGGTAGCTACGGATGCGCGTGCAGGGTCTGTATTCAAAATCCAGTTCTTGAAATTGGGCATTTTTCGTAATGTCAATCAGTACCGGACCCGGCCGACCTGTACGGGCGATGTAGAAGGCACGCGCCAAGGCAAATGGAATTTCTTCGGCTTTGGTCACTTGATAGTTCCACTTGGTCACCGGCATAGAAATGCCCATCACGTCTGTTTCTTGGAAAGCATCCGTGCCTAATAAATGACTGGCCACCTGCCCCGTGATGCACACCACCGGCGTGGAGTCGATCATCGCATCGGCAATGCCCGTGATGAGATTCGTAGCGCCCGGTCCGGATGTGGCAAAACACACGCCCACTTCACCTGACACACGTGCAAAACCCTGTGCCGCATGGATGGCGCCTTGCTCGTGACGCACGAGAATGTGGTTCACTTCGTCTTTGTATTGATACAATGCGTCATAGATGGGCATAATTGCCCCGCCCGGATAGCCGAAAATGGTATGGACATTCTCTGCCAATAAACAACGAATCAGCGCCTCGGCACCCGTCATTCGCTCGGCTGTGGCCACATCCTTTTCTTCCAATGTCAGTATCGAAGTGTTCATATTATTGATCGGTTACACACCCTTCGGAAGCGGTAGCCACCGAACGGATGTACTTTTTTAAAATGCCTTTGTCGGCCTTGTAAGCGGGCTGTTGCCAGACTGCTTTTCGTTTGGCCATTTCTTCATCTGATATCTTTAGGTTGAGGGTGTTGTTTCGTGCATCTATGCTGATGATGTCGCCATTTTGGATGAATGCCAATGGGCCGCCTTCCTGCGCTTCTGGGGTGATGTGCCCAACTACAAATCCATGCGATCCACCGGAGAAACGACCATCGGTGATTAGTGCCACGTCATTTCCCAATCCTGCACCCATCACGGCACTTGTAGGTTTCAGCATTTCGGGCATGCCGGGTGCTCCCTTGGGGCCGGAGTAGCGGATTACAATTACATCGCCTTTTTTCACTTCCGTGCCAATGCCTGCGATCGCTTCAAACTCGTCGTTATAGCAGCGGGCCGTACCTTCAAAATAGTCGCCCTCCTTGCCGGTGATTTTGGCTACTGCACCTTCAGGGGCAAGATTTCCATAGAGAATCTGTATGTGACCTGTGCGCTTGATCGGTTGGGAAAAATCATGGATGATCTTCTGATTGTCAGACAAATCGCCAAATCCTTCCAGATTTTCTGCCAATGTTTTTCCGGTCACAGTAAGACAATCGCCGTGTAGATGTCCTGATCGCAGCATGGCTTTCATCACGCCGGGGATGCCGCCTGCCCTGTGCAGGTCTTCCATTAAAAAATCACCACTTGGCTTCAATTCGGCAATGAAGGGCGTGGTATCTGATAATTTCTGAAAATCATCAAGTGTGAGCGGCACATTTACCGACTTGGCCATAGCGATCAGGTGCAGCACCGCATTGGTGGAGCCACCCAGTACCATTACCATGCGCACGGCATTTTCAAACGCCTTGCGCGTCATGATATCCGTCGGACGAATATCTTCTTTGAGCAAATGATGCATCGCTTTTCCAATGCGGGCGATCTCCGTTTTCTTGTCTTCGCTTTCGGCAGGATTGGAGGCAGACGTGGGCAAACTCATTCCCATCGCTTCAATGGCTGATGACATGGTGTTGGCTGTGTACATGCCGCCACATGCACCCGGACCGGGGATGGCATTTTTGATGATGCCGTCATAGTCTTCATCGGTGATGTCGCCGCGCAATCGCTGACCGTATGCCTCAAAAGCCGATACGATGTTTAGGTCCTTTCCTTTCCAATGACCGGGACGCACCGTGCCTCCATAGACCAAAATACTCGGGCGATTCAACCGCCCCATGGCCATAATAGCGCCGGGCATATTTTTGTCACAACCGACCACCGACACGATTGCATCGTAGAATTGGGCATTGGCCACTGTCTCGATGGAGTCAGCGATGATGTCACGCGAAACGAGGGAATATTTCATCCCAACTGTGCCGTTAGACATGCCGTCACTCACGCCGATGGTGTGGAAAATCAAACCGAGCAAATCCGCATCGTTCACGCTCTTCTTCACCTGATGCGCCAGTATGTTGAGGTGCATATTGCACGGATTTCCTTCGAAACCCGTGCTCACGATACCCACCTGCGGTTTTTTCAAATCCGCTTCCTTGAGCCCTAGCGCATATAGCTGCGCCTGTGAGCCCGGCTGACTGGGATCTTGTGTGATCGTTTTGCTATATCGGTTTAATTCGGTCATAGTTTACCACAGCATTTTTAATAACCACATAGACACATAGATTCACTTTTACTATGTGCCTATGTGGTTCAAATTTTTATGCGACTTCTTTTACTTTTTCTTTAATAATTGCGGCCAATCGATCACCCACTTCTGAGGTAGTTTTCGGATTGTCTTTATTCAAATCTTCAGTCAGGAAATTATCTTCAATCACCTGATCCACCGCCATGCGGATGGTTTCTGCCTCCACGGTCAAATCGAGGGAATCGAGCATCATTGCTGCTGAAAGCACCGTGGCAATGGGATTGGCAATGTTCTTTCCGGCGGCCTGTGGATACGATCCATGTATCGGCTCGAATACCGAAGTGTGAATACCTACCGATGCACTCGGCAGCAATCCCAACGAACCGGTAATTACACTTGCTTCGTCCGTGAGGATGTCGCCAAACATGTTTTCGGTTACCATCACGTCGAATTTCTTCGGCCATTGAATCAGCTGCATAGCGGCATTGTCCACAAACATGTAGTCGGTTTGTACATCGACGTGTTCCTTCTCCATGCGCTGCGCCACTTCTCTCCACAAACGGGATGTAGCCAGCACATTCGCTTTGTCCACAACAGTCAGTTGACCTCTGCGCTTGCGGGCATATTCATAGGCCAGTTTCAAGATGCGCTCGATTTCGTACACCGAATACACACACGTATCGAAGGCCGTATTTCCATCTTCGGATCGGCCTCTAGGTTGACCAAAATAAATGCCTCCTGTGAGTTCACGGATGACTACAAAATCAGCTCCCTCCACGATATCCTGCCGAAGCGGACTCTTGTATGTAAGGGAAGGAAAAGTCGTGACCGGACGGATATTGGCATACAGTCCCAATTGCTTACGCATGCGCAATAGTCCCTGCTCGGGGCGCACCTTGGCCTTGGGATCATTGTCGTATTTGGGGTCACCGATGGCACCAAAAAGCACCGCATCAGCAGCCATGCAAATCTCATGTGTAGCATCCGGGTATGGGTCGCCGGTGGCATCTATGGCTGCTGCTCCCACTACACCAAAGGTGTATTCAAAGCGGTGACCAAATGCCTCACCAATGGCGTCCAGCACTTTCACGGCTTGTTCTATGATCTCGGGTCCTATGCCGTCTCCGGGCAGTTTGGCTATTTTAAAATTCATGGACTTTTACTTTTCGTTCGATGATGTTCAACATGCGTGTGGTGGCTTTGATAGCCGCCACGGTTTGGTCACAATCCAAGCCTTTTGTCTTGAAAATGTGGCCTTCTTGATTCCAAGTGATCGTTGTGAGCACAAGTGCGTCGGTGTTGCCGCCGGGTGGAATGTGCACCTCATAATCCGTCAGCCGAGGGAACGTCCGCCCCAAGCGCTGATAGATTTCGGTAAGGGCATTCACGAAAGCATCATATTGTCCATCACCGGAGGCAGTTTGCTCTTGCACGATTCCATCTATCGCCACCGACACTGTGGCCGATGACTTCAATCCTTTGGCCGTAGAAAGGGAATAGTTCAGGATTTCCACGGTGGTTTCCTGTCCGTTATTGCCCAGCACATCATTGATGATATAAGGCAAATCTTCTTGCGTGATGCTTTCCTTCCGATCACCTAATTCGATGATTCGATCAGTAACTAAGCGCATGTCTGATTTGGACAAATGAATGCCCAATTCCTCTAGATTCTTTTGAATGTTTGACTTGCCCGAAAGCTTGCCAAGCGCATAGCTGTAATTCCGTCCAAAGCGCGTAGGCTCCAGAATGGTTTGGTACAATTTGTCCTTCGAATCGCCATCAGCATGGATGCCGCTTGTTTGGGTAAATACAAACTCGCCGATAAGCGGCTTGTTCTGCGGAATGCGGATGCCTGAGAACGTCTCCACCACCTTGCTCACTTTGTAAAGGCGTGTTTCGTCCACATTCGTTTTGATGCCCAAATGATCATTCAATATGCCCAAAACACTTGATAGAGGCACATTTCCGGCTCGCTCACCCAGTCCGTTGAGGGTGGTATGAATGCCTTTCACGCCCATTTTCACTGCTTCGAATACATTGGCAACTGCCAGATCGTAATCGTTGTGCGCATGAAAATCGAAATGCACGTTTGGAAAACGCGTGATCATTTCTTTGCAGAATTTGGCCGTTTCTTCATGATTCAAAATGCCTAATGTATCAGGCAACATTATGCGCTTCGTAGGTGTGGTAGCTATGGCCGCCACCAAATCAAATACATACTGCGGCGAATCGCGCATGCCATTTGACCAATCCTCCAAATAGACATTCACTTCAAGTCCATGATCCGCGGCTGCAAGGATATTATTCACCACATCTTCGGTATGCTCGGCGGGTGTTTTTCGCAGTTGTTTTTCACAATGGCGTAGCGAACCTTTGCTCAGCAAATTGATCACCTGACCTCCGGCCGAACTAATCCAATCGATGGACACGCCATCATCTACAAACCCGAGGATTTCAACCCGACGTGCCCAGCCCATTTCTCGCGCCCACTCGATGATTTTTCGGGCACCTTCAAACTCGCCTTCGCTCACTCGGGCAGAGGCTATTTCGATGCGGTCAATGTTCAGTTCGCTCAACAGCAACTTGGCAATATTCAACTTCTCGGCAGTGGTGAAAGACACACCGGCCGTCTGCTCGCCATCGCGCAGGGTGGTATCTAGTAGTTCCAGTTTCATAGCGCACGCTCCAGTTCAAATGTTTCCACTTTACTTTTCAGATTGATCAGGTAGTCGATATCGTCGTACCCATTGATCAAACACTCCTTTTTGTATGGGCTAATGTCAAAGTCAATTGATTCACCTGTGGACTGAATAGTGATCGTTTGCTTTTCCAAACTCACCCGAAATTCAGACTTGGGATCTTCCTTAATGGCGTCAAACATGGCCGTGGCAAAAAGCGCCGACACCTGCACGGGCAGCACGCCATTGTTTAGGCAGTTATTTTTAAAAATGTCTGCAAAAAAACTGGACACTACCACTTTAAATCCTGCATCATGCACCGCCCACGCGGCATGCTCGCGGCTGGAGCCGCATCCGAAATTCTTGCCTG
>CAZPST010000139.1:0-6417 GCA_964589185.1 uncultured Roseivirgaceae bacterium
TGGCTTCCAGATAGCAATCTAGTAGAAGCTAAAATGCCTTGTAGAAAAAATCACTTAGTCCTGAGCAAAGAATGGCTAGGCCATAAATGCAGTGTTCTCCCCAGTCCTTTAGGTTAGCATCATTGCTGAGACAACTCGCACCTGTCATACACATCCACAATTGCCTCTGCTTGATCGTAAGTATAGACCCCTCTTTCAAGATTTTTCAGTAAAGTCGGGCAATCAGTAAAACACTTAACCATATCCTTGTCAAACTTCGAGCTTCTGATTCGTTCAAATTGCATGGAGCCTGTTTTTCTAAAATACTTCTCTACCTTTTGGCCAATCATTCCAGGAGCAGATGGAATGCCTGGAGTAGTTGGAACAGATGAAGTTGTGGCCACAATGCGCTCAAAATAAGACACTTGCTTTCCTCGCTTAATTAGTTCATAAAACTTGAATCCATCATATTCCATGTACTTACCCTTTTTTTGATAAGCCAAAATTTGAGAACAATTGAATGATTTTAATTCACCTTCTTTAGTCACCAACTTGATAAAACAAGGAACACCTGACTCAAGTGTAAATAATCCGTTGACCTTCGTGGAATCCTTTAAAAGGACAAAGCCTTGACCGTATTGCTTCTTAGTAAAATACTTTTTGTAAATCTCTGACTCGGCCTGACTAAGTGCTACAGTGGACAATAAAAAGAGAAAAATTGAATAAATGTATTTCATTTTCATTCCTTGTATATTCCTTCAATCCTTACTCCATTGAAAAGTCATAATTGCGTTGTTTGAAGGCAAATTATTTCCGCAAATTTAGTCTAACCTCTATTAACTGCCATTTACAAGTTATTATCCGAATCCCTGATTTCCCCTAGCTTTATTCACCTAACCTTCACCCACATGCACCACAAACACGTCACCGATTCGCAGATCACCATCACACAGCTCATGCTCCCCTCTTATTCCAATTTCAGTGGCAAGATCCATGGAGGCTACATCCTCAATCTCATGGATCAGATCGCTTTTGCGTGTGCATCCAAGCATTCGGGGCATTACTGTGTCACGGCTTCAGTCAACAAGGTTGATTTTCTCCTGCCCATCGAGGTAGGTGAATTGGTCACGCTGAAAGCTTCCATCAACTACACCGGCCACACATCTATGGTGGTGGGCGTGCGGGTAGATGCTGAAAACATCCAAACGGGTGCCATCAAGCACTGTAACTCCTCGTACTTTACCATGGTGGCCAAGGACAAAAGCGGCAAATCAGTTAATGTACCCGGCCTGATCATCAATACACCCGAGGGGGTGCGTCGCTTTGCTAGGAGCATCATGCGCCAGGAAGACGCCCGCCGACGCGAGCAAAGCTTTAAAGACACCACATTTGAGATGGATCAATACCTTAAACTGCTCGCCAAGCATAATGTGAAGGTGGAATTGTAATCGTCCGATTTTTTTGAAAAAAGTAGCACAATAAGAGGTGCTATTTTTTCTGGGATAACATACATTTGCTGCATCATAGTGAGTGAGAGTTACCACCCTGGATGCTTGATTTGTCCCAACCAGTGACACAAGAGTCTTTTTCCGGGGTGGTTCTTTTTTTTGGTCTCCCTCGAATACAAAGAGGTCGCCAAAACAATCAAAGACGGGTAAGTCAATATTTTTCAGACCTTAAACAGCCCCGAATGTTTATTAAGGGGTTAACATTGCGCTCGAATTTTTAAAGAATGGATAGAAATCAAATCATCGGCTTAGTAGTGATGATGGTGTTTATCACCGTGTACTTCACCTTTTTTGCTCCTGAACCTCCCGAAGAAATCACCGAACCGGCCACCTCATCGGTGAGCACTACGGCACCTGATTCGCTTCAATTGGCAAAAAATCAGACCGCCCATCAAGCACCCGATTCACTTATATCGAAGCAAAACGAGTCAAAATATGGTGCATTTGCCACTGGCGCTGAAGGAACTGATCAGGAAGTAACGCTAGCTAACCAAGACCTCCGACTGGTGTTCAATGCCAAGGGAGCGCGGGTTCAAGAAGCCGAATTGCTCGGATTCAAGGATTACCTAGGGAATCCGCTGATTCTCTCCACAGCCAAAAATGCCAGTATGAGCATTGTACTGGATCACGCCGGAAAAAACATCGACATTCATGAGATGTACTATCGGGTGAGTCAGTCGACAAAGGCCGACACAGCCTTGGTTTCGTTTCATTTGGATGTCAATGAATATGCGTGGCTGAAAATCACCTATTCCCTTCCACCGAGTGGATATGTGGTGGGTATGAACATTGAGACCAAAGGACTCAATGACCTCATCGGTGAGAAAATCACCTTTGCGTGGACACAGAAATACAACCGTGTGGAGATGGACATCAATGATGCCCGCACCCGTTCTACTGTTCGATATAGAACAGTCTCAGAGGAAACAGACTATCTCAATCAAACCTCTACCGAACTTAAAGAGGACACCATCGAAGAGCCGGTAAAGTGGCTTGCATTCAAGCAGAAGTTCTTCACCTCAGCCGTCATTGCCAAGGATCAGTTTAAGTCGGCCTACATAGCCTCTCGCGTAGATCCATTGGATTCTTCCACTATCAAGGAAGGTACCATGCTGGCAGTCATTCCGTATGAGCAGTTTGTCACGGGCAAAACGGCACTTAGCTTCTACTACGGTCCTAATGATTTTGACATCATGCGTACTGTCACGCCTGATTTTGAAGAAAATGTAAACCTGGGCTGGTTTGTGTTTGCAGGTATCAACAAGCATTTCATCAGGCATATTTTCAACTTCTTGGAGCGTTTCTTCTCCAACTACGGTATCATCATTTTGATCATGGTGGTGATCGTGCGAATTATCCTCTCGCCACTCACCTACAAGTCGCACATGAGTATGGCCAAAATGCGCGTACTCAAACCCGAACTAGATGCCATCAAAGAGAAATTTCCGGATGATATGCAAAAGGCGCAGCAAGCGCAAATGGATCTCTACCGTCAGGTAGGCATCAATCCGCTGAGTGGCTGTATCCCCATGGTATTGCAGATGCCCATTCTGTTTGCCTTGTTCTATTTCTTCCCAAATGCCATCGAATTGCGTCAACAAACATTCTTGTGGGCTCCTGACCTTTCTACTTACGATAATGTGCTCAATCTGCCATTCACGATTCCTTTTTATGGCAGCCACGTGAGTATGTTCACCTTATTAATGACCGCTTCTACGATCCTCTACACTTGGTCAAACAGCCAAATCACCACGGTGACAGGGCCAATGAAGACGTTGCAGTACATCATGCCGGTGATGTTCCTATTCTTCTTGAATAGCTTCTCATCAGGACTTACGTTTTACTATTTCGTGTCAAACATGAGCACGTTTGGTCAGACGTTCCTTTTCCGCAGATTTATTGACGAAGACAAGATCAAATCGATCTTGGAAGAGAACCGTAAGAAAAATGCGAATAAGGGTAAGTCCAAATTTCAAATGAAGCTGGAAGAGGCCATGAAAGCCAACCAAGAAGCGCAGAAGAAGCGCAAAAAGGGTAAGTAATGTTATCCACACATGGGTGTGAATAAGGGGTGCATCAGCAGATTTATTTGATCATAACCAATTGACTGACAAGTCAATACAAATTAGCAGCGGAATCAATCAGCCTTTTGTTTTCCACACGGGCATCTACTTGCTTTGAGGTTAAATATATTTGTTGCCTGATTCGTTTTTTTGACAACACAAAGACTTTATGGGTAAGATAATCGCCATTGCCAATCAAAAAGGTGGTGTGGGTAAAACCACAACCGCTATCAACTTGGCTGCCAGTTTGGCTGCACTTGAATTGAATACATTGATTGTAGACGCTGATCCACAGGCTAATGCCACGTCCGGTGTAGGCTTAGATCCCAAAAGCGTGGAAAATAGCATCTATGAGTGCATGGTAGATGGCGTTGATCCTTTGGAGTGCATCACCACTACCAACATCAAGTATTTGGACATCCTTCCCTCCCACATCAATCTGGTAGGTGCCGAGGTAGAAATGGTGGGTCTAGCCGATCGTGAGCACAAAATGCTTGCGGCCATGCAGGGCATCAAGCACAACTACGATTTCATCATCATTGATTGTTCACCGTCTCTTGGTCTCATCACAGTGAATGCACTTACAGCAGCAGATTCGGTGATTGTGCCGGTTCAGTGTGAGTATTTCGCGTTGGAAGGCTTGGGCAAATTGCTCAGTACGATCAAAATCATTCAAGGTAGATTGAACACCGATCTCGAAATTGAAGGCATACTACTCACTATGTATGATCCACGTCTGAACCTATCAAATCAGGTTGTGGAAGATGTGCGTGGACACTTTAAGAATTTGGTTTTTGAAAATCTCATCCCTCGCAATATCAAGTTGAGCGAATCACCCAGCTTCGGTTTGCCGGCCATCATTCATGATGCAGAGAGCAAAGGATCTATCAGCTACCTCAATTTGGCAAAAGAAATATTGGAGCGTAACGAAGTTAAGGCAGCATAAGCATGGCAAAAAAGACAGGATTAGGTAGAGGATTGGGCGCATTGCTTGATGAATCGAACAACGAACCAATGGTGGTGGAGCGCAAACGCCCATCAGGTATCGGTACCATCCCCGTAAGTGATATTGAAGTCAACCCGTTTCAACCACGTGAAGACTTCAACGAAGAGGCATTAGAAGAATTGGCCGAATCGATACGTGTGCATGGCATCATACAGCCCATCACGGTGCGCCAACTTAGCCAAAACGAATATCAGCTCATTTCCGGTGAGCGTCGATTGCAAGCGTCTAAGCGTGCAGGACTAAAGGAAATACCCGCATATATCCGCACGGCAGACGACCAGCAAATGCTGGAAATGGCCTTAATAGAGAACATTCAGCGAGAAAACCTGAACGCCATAGAAGTGGCACTGAGCTATCAGCGTCTCCTTACCGAGTGTAATCTGAAGCAAGAAGAATTGGGCGACCGTGTGGGCAAAAAGCGAAGCACAGTAAATAACTACCTGCGTCTGCTCAAACTCCCCGAAGAAGTGCAGATTGGTTTGCGAGACAGCAAAATCAGCATGGGACATGCCCGTGCACTGGTCACGATCGAGAACATCGGACATCAGCTCGATATCTATGACAAAATCATTGCGCAAGATTTGTCAGTACGCAAGGTAGAAGAACTGGTACGTGACCTGAGCCGACCGAAAGAAGCAGCAGCACCGGCCAAAGCCATTGATCCGGAAATAGTGCAACTTCAAACGCGCCTTTCGTCTCACTTCGGGACAAAGATCCAGGTGTCGGCCGATGAGGGCAATAAAGGACAAATCAAAATTCCGTTTTCCTCAACTGAGGAATTAAACCGAATTTTGGATATCCTTGACCTATGATTAAGCGCTTCTTGCCGTTTTGCTACTTCATTTGTGCCATCCTAGTGTCTTTCACGCAGGATTTGGACTCATTGAGAGCAGTGCCCAAGGATACATCTATCTTCATAAATCCCAATGAAGAGCGCGTAGAACTCTTCGTGGAGCTATCCACACTCGATCCCAAAAAAGCCGCGATGTTTTCGGCGGTGTTACCCGGACTCGGTCAGGTATACAATAAACAATACTGGAAGGTGCCTTTGATCTATGGAGGCGCGGTGATTATCGGTCATTACATCCGTTATCAAGATCGATTATACAATAGTTTTCGATCGGCGTATTTTGCGGAGACCGATGCAGATTCCGGCACTATCAACCCCTACCCTGCTTCAAGTGACGTGCTGCAATCCAATGCCGAGCGGTTACGACGAGATAGAGACTATTTGATGATCATAGGCGGCATTTTCTATTTGCTGCAGATAGTAGATGCACACGTGTCAGCTCATTTGCATGAGTTTCAGATCAATGACGCCCTTTCTATGGATATTCAACCCACATTTCAACAGACTAGCGTAATTTCGCGATCCGTTGGGGTGAGTTTCTCCCTGCGTTTTTGAGCATGAAGATAGCATTGATTGGGTATGGTAAAATGGGTAAGGCCATTGAACAAATCGCGGTGGCGCGTGGACATGAAGTGACCGCTCGAATTGATGCCAACAACCCTGACGACTTGCTTCACCTCACGCCTTCCACATGCGATGTAGCCATCGAATTTTCCCAACCCGAAATTGCATTTGACAACATTGCTCAATGCTTAAAAAATGGCGTGAAAGTGATCTCCGGCACTACAGGTTGGCTAGACCGTATGCCCGAAATTGTGGAATTAACCACCGCACAAAAGGGTACGTTTTTGCATGCGTCCAATTTCAGCTTGGGAGTCAATATTTTCTTCGAACTGAACAAGTGGCTGGCGGAGAAAATGAGTGGCAAACCGCAGTACCGTGTAGAGATGGAGGAACTTCATCATTTGGAGAAAAAGGATTCGCCAAGTGGCACAGCCCTCCGGCTGGTGG
>CAZPST010000140.1:0-6397 GCA_964589185.1 uncultured Roseivirgaceae bacterium
CTGAAATTTGCATATCCAAATTTTATAACCCCTTCATTTTCAACAAGTTTTGCACGTGGTTATACCCTAGTTATACCACGCTTATGCACCGTGTTATGCACATTTCGGCGTATGACGGGGCATGTGGTCATTGGATGTAAGATACTTTTTTCAATTTGCGCGGTTAATTGATAAAATAGCCTATCTTTTATCTTATTGTTTCCCATTT
This sequence comes from uncultured Roseivirgaceae bacterium, assembly GCA_964589185.1. Classification (GTDB taxonomy): domain Bacteria; phylum Bacteroidota; class Bacteroidia; order Cytophagales; family Cyclobacteriaceae; genus JAAEPI01. Next base: position 209 of record CAZPST010000140.1, read on the forward strand.
ACCCAACCAGCGAATGAGAAAGTACACTCAACTAACCCTGCTTTTTATTGCCCTTTGCACACTCGTGCGCGCGCAAAATGCGCCTAAAATGGGCTTTGATCCGGATATTCCATTGACTGATTTGGTGATGGAAAACTGGACGAACCATAACGGACTGGTGTCCAATAATGTCAATGGCGTATTTCAATCCAGCGATGATTTCCTGTGGATCACCTCCTACAATGGTTTGCAGAAATTTGACGGGCACACCTTCATATTGTATGACGAATCCAACTTGGATTTTTTGAATTCAAATGCCGTGAATACGATGACGGAAGCGCTAGATGGCACTCTTATTTTCTGCACCCAGTCAAGTGGTATTTTTCAATCGGAAGGCTCGTCGTTTTCGCCTAGAGAAATCAACAAGGATATCCCCAGCGCTATATCATCCATTTTGTCAGATTCCAATGGCATCTTATGGCTTGGCTCTACCAACAACGGCCTGTACAAGGCAGAAATAAAAGGACGCGTGTCAAAAGTCACCTTGGTTCCGAATGTCACCATTCATGATATTATCGAAGATCGGGAAGGAAATATCTGGTTGGCCTCTGACGGGCAAGGTGTATTTAAGATCAAGGATGATTTGGTGGAAAATTTCACCGTAAAGAGCGGCATGGCGGGCAATCTGTCCACTTCGCTGGCTGTGGATAAGGAAAATACCGTGTATGCTGCCTCAGTGAATGGGCTCAATGCCATCAAAGGCAAAGAAGTGATTTCGTTTCCGGCACTTCAGGGCACCATTATCAATGACTTGCTACCGGATGACTATGGCATGCTGTGGATTGGATCTGACAAGGGATTGATGCGGTTTCGTCCGTCCGATAATCGACTGGAGGTATTTGATGAAAGTAAAGGATTGCCCGGCAATCGCATTTCCGATTTGTGTTTTGACCATGAAGGAAGCCTTTGGGTGGGCGGATATGAAACGGGACTTGTGCGATTCAAACAAGGCATGATCACGAATATCACGCTGCGAGAGGGACTTTCAACCAATCAAGTGTACTCGGTGGGAAGCCGCAATGGGGTGTACTTTGTAGGCACACAAGATGGAAAAATCAATGTCATCTCACCAGATGCCATCACACAATTGGAACTGGAGCCGCGCTTTCAGGAAGATGCCATTCGGGGGTTTTTGTTCGAGGAAGATGCCATCTGGGTGTGGAATTACATGGGATTGGCGCGGATAGCTCGAAATGTCGTGACCTATTATCATGAAGGTAATGGACTGCCCGCCAATAGCATTCGCAAAATGTTTAAAGCAGCAGATGGCACGTATTGGCTCGCCACGCGCGCCGGAGGCTTGATCAAGTTTGACCCAAATGGCAAGCATGAAGTTATTGATAAAAACAATGGTCTGCTGACCAATTACATCTTGTCTTTGACAGAAGACGCACAAGGCAATTTGCTCATGGGCACAAATGCCGGAGGGCTGAGCATACTCACATCGTCGGGCGTATTGGAGAATTACAATATCAATGGTAATGACTCGGGTACCATCATTTTCAGCGTGCGTCCCGATGGTGACAATATCTGGCTCAGCACAAATCTAGGGTTGTATTTATTCAAGAATGGCACCTTCACACTGTGTAAGTTTGATGGGCTGAAAACACAGAAGTTTTTTGACCTGATCGACGACCAAACGGACAGCTATTGGCTCACGTCTAGTATAGGAGTAATCAAACTGCTGAAAACGGATGTTGATGCATTTTTGGCAAAAGAACTCGCTACCATCCCCTATATCGTATTTGGTGAGGAAGATGGCATGGAAAGTCAGGAATGCACGGGCGCCACATCGGCCATGTATGATGCTCTGACGCGTAGCATTTGGGTGCCTACATACGAAGGAGTGGCCATCATCAAACCCACCCAGAAAATCTTAAATACCAAAAAGCCACGCGTGCTGATCACAGGTATGCAAGTAGATAACAATCTGATCAATCCCGTGGAAAACGATCTTATCATCCAGCCGGGTAATTTCCGTTATTTGTTTGATGTCACGGCGTTGAGTTTTTTGGCGCCCTCCAAGGTGCAGTTTAAGTACAGATTGGAAGGCATAGAAGATGATTGGAATGGCCCAACCACCAAGCGGCGCATTGAGTATACGAATCTACCTTATGGCAATTATACCTTGCAAGTCATCGCGTCAAACAATGATGGCGTGTGGAATATGGAAGGCGACAGTCTGTCCTTTAAAGTGAAGCCTTTTTACTTCGAAACAGCATGGTTTAGGTGGGGACTTATCATCTTACTAATAGGCAGTCTCTACGCGCTTTATCGCTGGCGAGTGAGGGATATCCGCAAGACCAACAAGGCATTGACGAAAATGAATGCCGAGCTTGATCGATTTGTCTACAGCGCTTCACATGACCTGCGCGGGCCGCTCACCACCATCATGGGCGTGTTGGATATGGCCATTGCCCAAAACAAAGATTCGGGGCGAGATGGCTATTTCAAGATGATCAAAACCAATACAGACAAAATGGATCACTTCATCAACGAACTGATCAATTATGCCAAAAACAAAAATGATGTGGTGGTGCATCAGCCAATCGCATTGTCACCATTGGTAAATGAGGTCATAGCCGAATTGGCAGCCTTTAGTCAGCAGCGCGGGGTGCACATAGAAAACCAAATACCGGAGGGATTTCAGATCACTACCGACGAACAGCGCCTGCGGGTGATCATCCGAAATCTGCTGCACAATGCCATCGCTTTTTCGAAAGACAACCGTGATGACTCACTTGTGATCATACAGGCGGACGTAAAGGATGGCGCCACACAAATTTCAGTAAAAGACAAAGGCGTGGGCATCTCGCACAAGATCAAAGACAAGATCTTCGATATGTTTTTCAGGGGCAATGATCAAAGCATCGGATCGGGATTGGGGCTGTATGTGGTGCGCGATACCACCGAAAAGCTCAACGCCATAGTGGAGGTGAAATCAAAACCAGAAGAGGGTTCGGAGTTTATCGTGTCTTTCAGAGGGTGATTAGGCTGGCAACTTTACGAAAAATGAACTCCCCTTACCGTGTTCAGACGCTAGCCATACCTCACCGCCCAGGTCAGTCACATATTTTTTGACAATAGACAGCCCAAGTCCCAGTGACTGCTCACTGCCGGTAGGTTGGGCACTTAGCTTGTGAAACCGCTCAAAAAGGTGCGCTTTGTCTTCCGCTGTAAAGCCCGGCCCCTGATCGGTAATCCGGAATACGACAGACTGCTGCTCGCTAAATGCGGCCACCTCTACGGTAGTATCTGCCGGAGAAAATTTGATCGCATTGGTAATGAGATTTTCCAATACTTGTGTCAAAAGCAAATGATCTGTGTGGAGAATAAGCGTGGCTTCCTCAGTGGCTGTCTGCAACATAATTTGCTTCGATGCAGCCATGGGCTGATACCGTTCGATCAATTCGTGAAGAAATGGCGCAACATCCACTTGTTCGCGCATTATCTTGAGTGACTTGCCTTCCAGCACATCTGTATCCAATATTTTGGCAATAAGTTGATTCAAGTGTCCGGCACTGGTGCCAATGCGGGAAAGTAGATTTTTGTCTTCTTCAGACAAAGCCGAGGTAGCATCACCGAGTATATCTGCTAGCATGATAATCTGACTCAAGGGCGCGCGAAGATCATGTGCCAATATTTTCACCAGATTATTCTTTTCTTCATTCAGTGCCAATAGCTGCTCGTTGCGGTTGAGGAGTTGCTGCTGCTGTTCTTCTATTTGGCCATTTTGCCGAACGAGCAATCGATTCTTTCGTCTATTCTGCACAAACAATACACTGATGGTAAGCATGAACACAGACGTAATGGCGATCCCGACAATAAGTACGTGCCGTAGCGACTGCTCTTTTTCCAACTTGAGATTGGCATTGTGGATCTGAGCCAATTGCAATTCCTTCTCTTTGGTCAAAATGGAAGTGCTGATTTGGTCATCTCCGTAGATGTTATCAATGAAGTGAAACAACTCTTCGCCCATGTGATTAGCCATGATCTCACCGATCCGCTTTTTGTACTCAGGGTCAGACAAAAAATTATTGATGGGAATGTGCCAGTCGCTCATTTTGGGCATGATGATGCCATAGCCTGTACCGCGTTCGGTGAATAAATTCTGTCTAATTAGTTCCCCACCATCCTTGATCAGCATCATATAGATGGGCAAATCAATGAAGCCAAATCGATTGCCCGCCTGACCGATAGTCTCTAAAATATTCTTGTCGCTGTGGATATATGTGATTTCAAAAGGCACCTCCATTTGTGTGCGCAGATTTTGCAGCATCCGCTCGTAGTTGGTCCCTTTGATGGTGACGGCCTCCATGCCGGTGATCATTCGGCGCAATTCTTCATAATTCTGCACGATAGGAGTACCCTGACTGGATACGAGCACCGTGATGTCAGGTAAGTACGAACTTGAAAATTGAAATCGATTGAGCCGTTCTTCGGTGATGGAGAATGCCGAAACCCCTAAGATGTTGTTTTTTTCTGCACGCTCGATCCGATCCATGATGCCGGAGAAGCTATCGGCTTCTATCCAATTGAGCGTGACATCCACTTGGTATCGACGCTTCAGATAGTCTTTGAAGGCCATCATCATCTCGTACTCTACGCCGGTCAGTTCACCGTTTTTGTCTTCATAGATAAACGGCACTGATGTGAACCAATACACGTCTATTTCCGCCTTCTTCAGATTGCGCACTTGCTCCCAATCCTCCGCCTCGGAATACATGGGCGAGATAAGCAGAAGTAGCAAAATCAAGTGAATCCGAAATAGGTGGTGAGTACTAGGAGGCATTAGTAGAGCACGAAAAAAGTTCGTTTAGCGATTTAGGTGAGGATGTAAAATAGGCAAACCTCCAGTTTGAAGGAAAAAATCCGGCTAAAAAATATGATTATCTTCCTGACTCAAATGGACAAGCGAATCGGTATACCTCATGAAACACCTCTGGCTGATCGCCGCATTACTCACCGGATGCCATATGACAAAGTTTAGTCTTGACGTGCAATCAGCGCGAACGCTGGAAGTACCAAGTGCTTCGGGTATTGTCCATGCAACTGATCGATTGTTTGTTATCGGGGATAACACTCCGTATCTCCTCACGCTGGATGACACCTATCAGGTCATTGACCAAATGGCCATATTTTCCACCGATCATTTGAAGGATGGAATACTTCCAAAGAAATACAAACCCGACTTTGAAGCAATGGAGTTAGTCGCGGATGAACTGCTCATTTTTGGATCAGGTTCAAGAGCCCAAGAGCGGAATTACTTGATCCGTGTGCGGCCCTCGGAAGGACAGATTGTTACGCACGATCTCTCGGAATTTTATGCCTCCATCAAGGCCATGGACATCATGCGGGGAAGCGAATTGAACATTGAAGCGGTGGCGTATTTTGACAACACGCTCTACCTTTTCAATCGGTCAAACAATGTCATTTTGCTTTTTGATTATGCAAAATTCAAGAACCATTTGAATGGAGAAATTCCTTTCCCAACACCCAAAACGGTCCAAGTAGCATTGCCCGAATTAAGCGGAAAAATGGCCGGATTTTCAGGTGCTACCATTGGGCTTCCCACGCCTCACTTGCTCTTCACCGCCACCGTGGAGCACACTGAAAATGCGTATGACGATGGCGCTATTGGTGGGAGTTTCCTAGGAATAGTGGATCTGCGTCGATTGGGTGATAAAGATGCCTATCAATTCATGGCTATTGAACATGGTGAAGCGTCACTCAAAGTAGAATCCGTCACCATCGATCGAATCATTTCCAAACGAGAGGTATCATTACTGATGACCACCGATAGTGATGGTGGGGAGTCGCTATTGTTGAAGGGGAGGTTGGGGTGGTGAATCAATTCATCAAAATATCCCTAAAAGCAGCATAATCCTTATTAATTGAACTGAATTCACTTTTCTTCTCCACCCACGGCCGTATTTTTTCCTGAAAATCAGGTGCTTCACCTAGTGCCTTTTCGATCACGTCCAGAAACTTCACAGGATGAGCCGTCTCCAGAAAAATGCCTTGTTCGCCGGCTTGGAGCCGTGTGCGCAAGGCAGCATGTCCAATGGCTGCATGTGGGTCGAGTAAGTAGCCGAATTGGTCATTCACTGTTTTTATTTCTTCCAGAATTTCCGAATCATTCAAGCTAAA
>CAZPST010000141.1:0-6394 GCA_964589185.1 uncultured Roseivirgaceae bacterium
ATCGATTTCCGGATCGTCAGTAAAGTGGTTGATCGTGGGGGGCACGATCCCTTTTACTATGGCCAACAAGCAAGCGATACTCTCTACTGCGCCTGCTGCACCTAACAAGTGGCCTGTCATGGATTTGGTAGAACTAATGTTCACTTTCAATGCATGATCGCCCAATATGCGGGCAATGGCCTTCACTTCACCTGCATCACCTAGTGGTGTGGAGGTGCCGTGTGTATTTACATAATCAATATCGGTTGCCTTGAGTCCGGCATCTTCAAGCGCGTTTTTCAGTACCAATTCGATACCGACACCTTCAGGATGTGGAGCGGTCATGTGATACGCATCTGCAGACATGCCTGCACCTAGTACTTCGGCATATATGTGGGCACCACGTGCCTTGGCAAACTCCAATTCTTCCAGCATCAATGCACCACCGCCTTCGCCGAGTACAAAACCATCACGGTCTTTGTCATATGGGCGAGAAGCTGTCTCCGGTGAATCGTTTCGCTCTGAAAGTGCTTTCATGGCGTTGAATCCGCCCACACCTGCTTCGCAAACGGCTGCCTCTGACCCACCCGTCAATATTGCATTCGCCTTACCCAATCGGATATAGGTCAATGCATCTTGAAGGGCATGATTAGATGAAGCACATGCTGAAACCGTGGTGAAATTCGGCCCACGGAAGCCGTATTTGATAGATAATAATCCCGGCGAAATGTCCGCGATCATTTTAGGAATAAAGAACGGATTGAATCGGGGTGTGCCGTCTCCCTGAGCAAAGTACGAAACTTCGTCCTGAAAAGTCTTCAAACCACCGATACCGGATGCCCAAATGACACCCACCCTGTCCTTATCGATTTTCTTTAAATTCAGCCCTGAGTCTATAATCGCCTCATCGCCACAGACCATCGCATACTGCGTACACGGATCCATTTTGCGAGCCTCTTTCCTGTCCATGAAATCCTCCGGATTGAAGTTTTTCACTTCACAGGCAAACTGTGTTTTGAATTTAGAAGCATCGAAGCGAGTAATAGGAGCAGCGCCACTCACACCATCGGCCAAGGCTTGCCAATAGGCTTCCTTTGTGTTGCCAAGGGGTGTAAGTGCACCTATGCCGGTTACTACAACTCGCTTCAACTTCATGCAATAAAATCGTTATTATTTAACGTTTGCTTCTAGGTAGGTAATTGCTTGTCCTACAGTGGCAATGTTCTCGGCCTGATCATCCGGAATTGAGATGTTAAATTCTTTTTCGAACTCCATGATCAATTCTACGGTATCCAAAGAATCGGCTCCTAGATCGTTTGTAAAACTCGCTTCTGGAGTCACTTCAGACGCTTCTACACCCAGCTTATCGATGATGATAGAAGTTACTTTCTGAGCAATTTCTGACATTTTTTTAGTTTTTTGGTTAAAAATCTGCTGCAAAGAAATACAAATAAACCCAACTATACCAATCAATTTTCCAACCCAAAACCCGAGCTGAGGAAACCGGAATGTTGGCTACTTTTGAAGCGGGCTATGGCAAAGAACAGACTGACCAACGAGGACTATTTCAATTTTGATCTGATCGGGATAGTCACCACCGTTAAGGAATACAAACTGGTGTGGCATATCAACGATGTGCTGGGATTGAATCTCTGCAAGCAGGGTGACATCACAATCGAGTTCTCCGGAAACACCCGATTTTATGTGTCAAACTTTCTGCACAAGACCGATCATGTGAAAGTGGCGTTGCTCAAAAATCGCTTGGTGGTCAAGGCCAACTCAGGCTCGCAGCACCTCATGGACGAGCTGAAGCAATTTGATTACCTCCTGAAGTATCATGACGAAACCGAACAAACAAACATCAAGGATGTTTTAAGTTTGCTGAAATCCACCAATGTTGTGGAGTACGCAGCTATTTTAGCACCCGAATTAATCAAGTCTAGAGACAACCTTATCTTCTAACCATCTTATGCCGTATCAAAAGAAAACCAAAATAGTGGCCACTATTGGGCCTGCCAGCAATAACAAAGAAATGCTCCTGAAGCTCGCCGCAGCGGGCGCCAACGTCTTCCGGCTCAACTTCTCGCACGGTTCACATGCCGATCATACCAAGGTGATCGAGGCTATTAGAGAGATTAACAAGGAGAAGAATCTGAACATCTGCATGTTGCAAGATTTACAAGGACCAAAAATCCGTATTGGTGAGGTAAAAGATGGGTCAGAATTGGTGCCGGGTGAACTATTGACGATATCTACATCCAAGGAAGATAAAGGCGATAGCAAGCTGGTGGGTACCACGTACAAAGGCATAGTAAACGACGTGAACAAAGGCGAAATGATCCTGATCGATGATGGCAAACTCATGCTGGAGGTAGTGGACATACGAGAGGATGAGGTAGATGCCAAGGTGATTTATGGTGGCTCTTTGAAGTCGAGAAAAGGCATCAACCTACCCAATACCAAAGTATCGGCACCATCGCTTACCGAAAAAGACATTGAAGATTTGGAATTCGGATTGGCAAATGATGTGGAGTGGGTAGCGCTTTCTTTTGTGCGCAAAGCCAGCGATATCGTAGACCTAAAAAGACGCATCCATCTGGCAGGTAAAAACACCAAAGTGGTGGCCAAAATTGAAAAACCCGAAGCACTGGAAAACATAGATGCGATCATTGAAGCTACTGACGCCATCATGGTGGCGCGAGGTGACTTGGGTGTGGAAATACCCATGGAAGACGTGCCTATGGCACAAAAACGCCTTGTGAAAGCGTGTAACTTGGCAGGAAAGCCCGTGATCATCGCTACCCAAATGATGGAAAGCATGATCGAAAATCCACGGCCCACACGCGCCGAAACTAACGATGTAGCCAATGCTGTGATGGACGGAGCAGATGCCTTGATGCTTTCAGCCGAATCGGCTGCCGGAAAGTACCCTGTAGAGGCCGTATCTGCTATGACACAGACGATCAAAGCGGTGGAACTAGGCACTCAGTCCATTTATAATAAATACAATGATGATGGCAATGAATCAGCCACGCGTGTAAACGAATTGCTCGTGCGAGCCGCATGTAGACTGGCCGAAACTGTGGCCGCTAATGCCATCGTGGGCATGACGGGATCAGGTTATACAGGTCTGCGCATAGCCCTCCACCGACCTAAAGCCAACATTTTCATCTTTACGGATCAGGAGCATTTGGTACGTCAGATGAATCTTGTATGGGGAGTGCGCTGCTTTTATTATGACAAAACCGAAGGAATAGATGACACGCTCAAGCAAATTGAGAACATCCTCGTGACGAATGGACTGCTGAAAACCGGGGATGTGTTTATCAATACTGCCGCTATGCCGCTCCACTGGAAAGGCCGCACCAATATGATGAAGGTGAGCATAGTGGAGTGATGGAGCCGAATAGTCTCTCGCGGGTATTCCATATAGATGCACTCAGAGGTGTAGCCATTTTGATGATGCTCCAAGGGCACTTCATTGACACGCTGCTCATTACCGAAGACCGTGTCGGCTTGGTACACGCTATTTGGAAGTTCAACCGCGGACTCACTGCACCGGTATTCTTCACCACCTCGGGAGTCATTATTGTTTACTTGCTCATTCGCAAGGCAGATATCGACTACCGAAAGATGCGGATGAAAAAGGCCTTCTGGCGGGCGCTCGAAGTGCTCATGTGGGGCTATATCCTGCGATTTAGCATTTGGCCGTTTATTCTTCAGGGTAGTCTGACCAACGAATTCTTTCGGGTAGATGTACTCAACTGTATAGGTGTGGGTTTGCTACTACTGAGTTTACTGTATTATGTTTTTAGTAAAATCAACACCAACGCCTTTCGGTTGATTCTTTTGCTCATTGCCTTAGGCGCCTTTGCATTGCATCCGTGGTACATCGCGCAAGACTACACCTCTTGGCCGCCGGCATTTCGCAATTATTTCACCCTAGCGTATGGGTCGGTGTTCACGCTGTTTCCTTTTCTCGGATTCATGTTTGCCGGTGGATTTATCGGTAGTTTGTACAACGTATTTTATGAGCGCAACAAACTCACATTTGTGCTTTCACTTCTATGTCTGGGTACATTTCTCATCATGTATTCGTCACCTGCGCTGCACGCACTCTATTTGAAGACAGACATCCAGTTATTCATAGATATCACACGCGACAATTGGTTCATCAAAATGGGATTTGTCTTGTGCATCTATGGGGTATTTGTAGCCGCCGAACCGCTCATGGCGCGCCTCAAAACGCTCAACCAAATTGGCCAATACACGCTGACCATTTACGTCATACATTTTTTCCTGCTCTACGGCAGTGTATTTGGCGCAGGCATTGATGATATCCTGTTCGAGAAGCGCTCCCTACCCGCTGAAGCAGCCATCCCCGGTGCACTCCTATTTGTAGTGTTTGTGACGTGGCTCTCGCTGAAATACCACAAGTGGAAAGACGCTCATTTTTGATTTTTGCAGACCCAGTGAATTATTTACTCATTGTTTTGAAATCATGTTGCCAATTTGCCTGTAAAACTTCGTAAGTTGGTTCCCTTACATCTTAATATAAATTGACATGGAAATATTTTTGCAAGCCGACACGTGGATAGCCCTACTCACCCTTATCTTCTTAGAAGTGATCTTAGGAGTGGATAATGTGATATTTATCTCTATCCTAGCTGCTAAACTTCCTGATGATCAACAAGCCAAGGCTCGCAATATCGGTTTAATTCTGGCTTTGGTGATGCGGATTTTCCTGCTTTTGGGGATCACCTATATTGTGAAATTGACCAGTCCATTATTCACGATTGATGTATTCGATTTTTACCATGAAGTAAGTGTTCGAGACCTCATCCTATTTATAGGAGGGGCGTTTTTGCTTGCCAAGAGTACTACTGAAATACACCACAAAATTGAGCATTCAGAGGATCCTCATAGCACTCAATCCAATGGCACATCCGCCCTTGGAAAGATAATTTTTCAGATAGTGATGCTTGATATCGTGTTTTCATTTGACTCCATTCTGACGGCTATCGGCCTGACGGATCAACTTGTTCTTATGATAATAGCTGTTACGGTATCAATAATTATCATGCTGTTGTTTGCTGGTCGTATTAGCTCATTTATAAATAAACATCCGACGCTTCAAATATTGGCTTTGTCTTTCTTGATCCTCATTGGTTTCATGCTGGTGCTAGATGCCTTCCATTACGAAATACCTAAGGGGTACATCTATTTTTCGGTATTCTTCTCGCTAATTGTAGAGATGATCAACATGCGCGTGAGAAAACCAACGAAGGTTAAACAGGGCTAACTTCCAAGATATATCCCTTCGCAAGGTCAGTGAATGCACGTATTTCTGATTCAATCCATGCGTCGGGTTTGTTCTGTTCACTAGCCATAAGACGAGCCACTTCAGGTGCCATACGCACGGCCGCTCGTGCATCTAGGAACAGTATTCGGATGCGTCTTGACAGCACATCCTCTACTGTACGTGCCATCTCGTGTCGAGTCGCCCAAACTACTTCTGCCTGGATATATGGGTAGTCAGGATCAAGTTTTTCCATGAGTTCAGGATGCTTTTCGGCCAATTGCAGAATGGCCAACCGATCTCCACCGTACACATGCAAGTGATCGTTCTCGTCGAAATGCTGCACATAGCCATGCAGTGGCATATTGGCAGTGAGGCAGGGTCGCTCCTCCAGTCCGGCCATCCAACCTGCTTGATCAACAATGTCTTGCGCCATCTTACGATAAGTAGTCCATTTGCCGCCGACCACCGTGAGCAAACCCGATACTGACACTTTGATCTGATGTGTGCGTGAGATGCCCTTGGTCTCTTTGTCATCTGTATTGGGTAGCGGACGAAGACCCGCAAATACGCTCAACACGTCACTTCGCTTGGGCGCACGGGTGAGGTAGCGACCGGCCGTATGCAGGATAAAGTCTATTTCTTGATCGGTGGCACGTGGCTCCAGTTCGGCATGATCCATTTGGGTGTCGGTAGTGCCCACGATCACCTTGCCATGCCACGGAACGGCAAAGAGTACACGTCCGTCATCGGTTTTGGGAATCATCACGGCGGAGCGTCCTTGCAAAAAACTTGCATCAAGCACTAGATGCACTCCTTGGCTCGGCTTGATGGTGGGGCGTTCTTGTGGCTCGTCCATAACGAGAATTTCATCTACAAACACACCCGTGGCATTGATCACCCCCTTGGCGATGATGTGATATGAATTTCCAGATTCCTGATCTATGGCCTGAACACCTTTGGCTAGTCCATCAGCATTTTTGATGAGTGCTGTCACCTTCATGTAGTTGAGCAGTGTAGCGCCGTTTTTATAGGCTGTTTGAGCAAGTGCTATCGCCAATCGTGAATCATCAAACTGACCGTCGTGGTAAATCACTCCCCCGCGCAAACCTTCAG
>CAZPST010000142.1:0-6387 GCA_964589185.1 uncultured Roseivirgaceae bacterium
ATTGCTCGAAATGGGCAAGCGCTATGCACAGGACAATAAGCTGAAAAGCGTGTTTAATGGACAACTGGGGGATGCTTACAACGGTGTGAAAAATTATCCTAAATCAGACGAGGCGTATGGCGAGGCGCTCACGCTAGATGCCGACAATGAGCACGTACTCAACAATTACAGTTATTTCCTTTCTATGAGAAAAGAACATTTGGATAAAGCCCTCAAAATGTCAAGTAAACTTATTCAACTCAAACCAGACAATGGCACCTATCTGGACACGCACGGGTGGGTGCTCTTCAGCATGGGCAAATACAAAGAAGCAAGTCAACCACTGCGGCGTGCAGCCGAACTTAAAAATGACGCCACCACTTTGGAGCATTATGGAGATGTGCTTTTCAAAATGGGCGATGTAGATGGAGCTGTGCGTCAGTGGGAGCTGGCTGCCGACCGCAAGAATGCCTCCGAATTGGTACTAAAGAAAATAGCGGATAGAACGTATTATGAATAGACATTTTTTAGTGCTTGCAGTAGCACTGATTGTATTGACAGGCTGTAAAAAGGAATTGACTCCTACGCGTATAGATGACGGCAAGTTTGCCATTGTTCCGTTCGAATTCACCTACCTCACGGCCAAGGCAAAATTCAAATACCAAGATGGAAATCAGAAGCTAGGCGTCACGGCCAATTTCCGCATTAAAAAAGACAGTGCCATTTGGATATCACTGTCGCCGGGGCTAGGTATAGAGGCCGCTCGCGTGCTGGTCAACAGAGATGGCGTGCAGATGATGGACAAAATAAATAAGTACGCATATGCCTATGATTATGAGAAGTTGAGTCAGCAGTATGGCGTGCGATTTACCTTTCAGTTAGCCCAAGCGCTGATCTATGGGGATGCCTTGTTTGAACCGGAAAAAAGACGCGACATTCAAAATGAAAAAAGGCAATTTTCATATACCAAAGAGGAGCAGGGGTTTGGTATCACCCATTTCATTAGCAAAAGTTCGGGCCGATTAGAAAAACTGGATGCTTATCAAGTAGGCACGGATAACTCCATCAGTGTAAATTACACGGATTTTAATCAGATAGACGCTCAGCGCGTGGCACACAAAGTACGCGCACGAGTCAAGTTTGATGACAAGACAAAAGAAGACGCTGTGATAGACATTGAATTCGGCAAAATGCTGACGCAAGACGAACCATTGACCTTTCCATTTCATGTTCCTGACAAATACACAAAGAAATAAGCGCATCCTTGGGTTGATCCTGATCAGCTTGTGTATTTCCCTGCCGTCCATTGGACAAAAGTCTCGGCAGCAACTGGAGCAAGAGAAAAAGGACAATCAGTCGCGCATTGCGCAAGCAGAAAAAATATTAGCCGAGACAGAAAAGGAAAAGACCGTAACCTTGGGGCAGTTGCAAGCGCTCCAAAATCAAATCAGTGCCCGTACAGCCCTTATCCGATCTATGAAGTCAGAAGTTGACATTCTAGAAAGTGAGATATCGGTCATCAACAGTGTAGTGAATGCACTGGAGGTGGATTTGAAGAATCTCAAAGAAGAATATGCAGCCATGATCTACTCGGCGTACAAGTCGAATCAAGGGTATAGCATGCTCACATTCCTATTTTCTTCCAGCACGTTCAATCAGCTCTTCATGCGATTGAAATACCTCGATCAGTATTCAGACGCACGCAAGACACAGGCTGAGCAAATAGAGATAGTCACCTCTGAGCTATTGGCACAGCAAAAACAAGTGAAATTGCGCAGGGATGAGCAGAATGCCATTCTCAATCAGCAATTGGCTGAAAATGAAAAACTCATCGAATTGCGCAGCAAACAAGACAATCTGGTAAAACAACTATCGGCCAAGCAAGGTGAGCTCAAGGCCGAAGTGGAAAACCGCAGAAAATCATTGGCCAAACTGGATAAACTCATCGCCGAGTTGATTGAGCGCGAAGCACGAAATGCCAATGTGGGCGATGTGGCGGATAATGCCTCCTTCGAAACCATGCAGGGAAAACTGACTTGGCCGGTGGCCAACGGATTTATCTCATCCAAATTTGGACGGCAAGCGCACCCTGTTTTGGAGAATATTTTCATAGAAAACAGTGGGGTAGCTATACAGACCAATAGTAGCGAGGTGGTGAAATCCGTCTCGGCAGGCACGGTCACCATGATAGCCGACTCCCCGGGCATGCAGCGCGTGGTAATGGTGCGGCACGGCCAATACCTCACCATCTATGCACGACTCAAGGATGTGAAGGTGACAAAGGGTCAGGTGATCAGTAGAAATGACGCAATCGGGGTGGTGTATACAGATGCAGAAGGGCTCACACAGCTGGAGTTTCAGGTGTGGAAAGGCAGCAAAAAGCTAGACCCTGAGCAATGGCTCTCAAAAAAGTAGGCGATCAATTGACCAAAAGTCTCCTATGTTCCCTCTATCTTTGGTCACTTTAAAACAACACTAACATGCATATGATGTTACTTTGGGTACCGGGTTGGGGCGAAATGCTAATCATCGGTCTATTTATCCTGATCTTTTTTGGCGCAAAGAAAATCCCTGAAATTGCACGCGGAATGGGCAAGGGAATCAGGGAATTCAAGGACGCTACCAAAGAAGTTAAAAAGGAAATCAACGAGGGAATGAAAGACGAATAGTAGGTCTTTTTTGCCCACATACCCGGTCAGGAATGAGGCAGTACTTCTTTATTTTACTAGCTATTTCAGGTACTTGGGTGATCGCTCAAGACACACCGGACTATGGGTATGATTATATCCCTGACGTGCCGGATTCGGTCATTGAAGCGCGGCTGAAGTCCATGCCCACGACGATACCGATGGAGTATACCGATGAGGTGCGGCGGCACATCCAGTTGTATACTGTCACTAAGCGAGATTATGCCCGAAAAGTGCTGAATAGATCCACGCAGTACTTTCCTCTTTTTGAAAAATACTTAGCCGCCTACGGCCTTCCCGACGAACTGAAATACCTTTCGGTAGTAGAGTCAGGACTAGCCCCCAAGGCGGTATCGCACGCTGCGGCTGTCGGATTGTGGCAGTTCATTTATACCACCGGCAAGGCCTACGGGCTGGAGTCCAATTGGTACTATGATGACCGTATTGATCCGGAGAAATCTACAGAAGCTGCCTGTCGGTTTCTGAGCTATTTGCACAATTACTTTGGTGATTGGGAGCTGGCACTTGCGGCATACAATAGTGGAGCCGGACGCGTCAATCGTGCCATACGCTACGCAGATGGCAAGCGAAATTTCTGGTCCATCTACAAGTACTTGCCTAATGAAACCAAAGCATATGTGCCCAAGTTTGTGGCTGTAGCGTACGTGTTTACCTATGCCAAGGAACACAATTTGTATCCTGACAATCCCCAGTACATGATGGAGTATGACACCCTGCACGTGAGTAGCTTCCTTCATTTGGAGACATTCGCTGAGCAAGCTAATCTGTGCATGGAGGATTTGGAGCTGCTCAATCCGCAAATCAAGCATGCGGCTTTGCCCGCTACCGCCAAGAAGTATCCACTCCGCATTCCCGCCGATCTCAAAGACCAGATAGTCCTAAACCGTGCATTTTTGTTAGACACGGCCTCTAAAGTGGCCAGAGCCGAAATCGAAAAAATGGCCACAAATGAAGTGGGAGCTGTAGCCGGACGTGATCGACTAGACTACAAAGTGAAAAGTGGAGATGTGTTGGGGAGTATTGCCACTCGATATAACGTACGCGTGTCAGACATCAAGCAATGGAACAGGCTGAGCAGCGACATGATTCGTGCAGGTCAGGTGTTGAAAATATGGGTGCGACCAGGCACACCTGCATCGGCACCCACCAAAACGCTTGCGTCGAATCAGCCAAAGCAAGGGCCGCAGCTATTCGCCGGACAAAAAACCCACTATGTGGTGGCAGGGGACACGCTGTGGGATATTAGCAAGACACACAATATCTCTATTGAAGAAATAAAGGCGCTCAACAATCTATCTGATGATGGCATCAAGCCCGGCCAGACGCTCATTGTGAGTGGGAAATAACCTCACGAATTCATTTACCTTTGTTTGCTAATCCTCGATCCCAATGAAGCATATTGCCTTACTCTTCTTTGCCTTGGCCGTTCTATTGTATTCCTGTGATGAATCCGGCAAGAAGTCAGATGAGATGAAGCCCCCGGCCGGAGGGGAATCAGATGAATTGATGGTTGTGGTGGATTCGGCGGTATGGGACGGTCCGGTAGGTGATGAGCTCCGAAAAATATTTGCAGCTCCCATGGTAGGCATGCCGCAGGATGAACCACTCTTCACTATTTACAAGGTGAATCCGCTCAAACTCAACTCGGTACTCAAGTCGGCCTACAATATGATTTTTGTAGCCACGCTCGATAGCCGCTCCGGTCAGAGCAAGGAATTGAGAGCCATGTTTACTGACGAATCATTGAAGCGCATCCAGCGCGACACGGCGTTTTTTCAAGTCACAGAAGACAACAAATTCGCCAAAGGACAAAAGGTGCTCTATCTCTTCTCATCCACTGAAGAAGAATTGGCCGCCAAAATTGCACGAAACAGGGCGCCTATTTTGAATGTATTCGAAACACAGGCACGCAAAATCACCAAAGCACGGATACTCTCCACCAGAGCCAATGCTATAGAGCAAACGATCATTAAAAATCACGGCTATGCCATCCAAGTGCCGTACGGGTGGGATTTGGCCAAAGATCTGCCGGACTTCATATGGTTGCGCGAGCTCGACAGACAAAAGGAAAAGAATGTATTCATCTATCAAGAGCCATACACCAGTCGAGAGACATTCAATGATGTGGCCGGATTGCGCGACAAGATTACCGAAATGCACCTGAGAGATAGTCAACGACCGGATCTATACATCAAGCGGCAAGACATCATCCCTGTATCTAGCAAGCAGATTAATTTCAACGGTAAATTCGCCATTGAGTCACGTGGCTTGTGGGCGGTGAGCGATATGACAGCCGGTGGGCCTTTTTTGAGCTACACCCTTGTAGACGAAGAGAACCAAATGCTCTACTACATTGAAGGATACGTTTATCATGCCGCCGGCAAAAAGAAGCGCCTGATGCGAGAAATGGATGCCATCCTCTCCACCTTTAAGATACCTTCCGAATTCAAAAAATAACCATGTCAAGCAAAGTGAGAAAAAGTGACGCACTGGATTACCACGAATCCAAGCCGCCGGGTAAAGTAGAAATTCGGGCCACCAAGCCCATGAGCACACAGCGTGATCTCGCTCTGGCCTATTCGCCGGGGGTAGCCGAGCCATGTTTGGTCATTGCCGAGGACAAGGAAGCGGTGTATCGTTTCACAGCCAAAGGCAACCTAGTTGGCGTGATTTCCAATGGTACAGCTGTGCTTGGATTGGGCAATATCGGCCCGGAAGCATCCAAGCCGGTGATGGAGGGAAAAGGGGTGTTGTTCAAGAAATTTGCAGGTATTGACGTCTTTGATATCGAGATTGATGAGGAAGATCCGGATAAATTCATCGCCATCGTAAAATCCCTCGAACCCACATTTGGCGGGATCAATCTGGAGGACATCAAAGCACCTGAAAGCTTCAAGATTGAGACCGAACTGCGCGAGAAAATGAAGATCCCTGTGATGCACGACGATCAGCATGGCACGGCCATCATCTCTAGTGCGGCGTTGCTCAATGCGCTCGAACTGGCAGGTAAGAAAATTGGCGAAATCAAAATAGTGGTAAGTGGTGCCGGTGGAGCCGCCACGGCATGCACTGACTTGTATGTGTCGCTAGGTGCCAAGAAGGAAAATATTGTAATGTGCGATTCCAAAGGTGTCATCTGTGCGGATCGACTGGGTTTGGATGTCATCAAGGGCAAATATGCAACCACGCGAAAACTGGATACCCTCGCCGAAGCACTTGTAGGTGCAGATATGCTACTTGGGTTGTCTGTGGCCAACATGGTCACACCCGAGATGCTAAAAACAATGGCTGCCAATCCCATCGTGTTTGCGTTGGCCAATCCCGATCCCGAGATTCCGTATGAAATAGCCATGGCCACCCGTGACGACATCATCATGGCTACCGGACGATCAGATCATCCTAACCAAGTGAATAATGTGCTGGGCTTCCCCTACATATTCAGGGGAGCCTTGGACGTGCGCGCCACGGCCATCAACGAAGAAATGAAATTGGCTTCTGTGCGTGCCATTGCGGAGCTCGCCAGACAGCCCGTGCCCGATATGGTGCTACGTGCCTATCATCAGAGCAATCTGAGCTTTGGAAGAGAATACCTCATCCCCAAACCACTTGATCCCCGATTGATCACCACCATCAGTCCGGCGGTAGCCAAGGCGGCCATGGACTCGGGTGTGGCGCGTATTCAGATTACCGATTGGGAAAA
>CAZPST010000143.1:0-6380 GCA_964589185.1 uncultured Roseivirgaceae bacterium
TTTTTTCTTTTTGTCTTGTGCGTGTGCACTAAATGGCATGAGCGCCACCAGTGCCACGAGCATCATTGCTTGGGTTATTCTTTTCATATCATTTAGTTGGTTTCAGAAGGTCAAGATACCGCGCCATCGACGTACTACCTTGCCCGAAAGTGATCAAGCGCCTAAATCGGGTATCAGCGGTTTTCGCCGATCACCTCAAATGGTCTGCTCAGTTTGTGCCCTTCAGCATCCATCACTGTGAGCATGTGTGATCCTGTGGGAAGCCATACGGCTTGCTGATGATCGTCGGTCGTTTTGCCCAAATAAATTTCATCCACATGCCAGAACAGTTCGGCTCCCGGCACTTGGTGAGTTGCTTTGAAGATGGCTCGTCCGGTGGAGCCGTCCATTTCTTTTGGGATAAATACCTTGCTGCCGTAGTTTGGGTAGATGATGCCGATTGGATTGAGACCATCGGTGCAATCGGGATGAAGCGGCGGCACACCTCGATATTCGGGCATTTCTTGTTGATAATAGTAGCCCTGCACAGGTGGCAGCACAAAGACCGTTTCTTGCACAGCCTGATGCAGCGCGTAGCAATCACCCGATACTCTATATGTACCTGATTTATCCAAAACGAATGACCTGTGATACGGACAAAGGCCGCTACGTGACGCATGTTCGGTCACCTCCATCTCCTCAGCAGGGCAGTGGGTATTGGCCAGCATACCGGACACAGTACAGACTTTTTCTTTTGGAAAAAATGGCTTGAGATTTTTTAGCCAATTTGGATCATTTGGTGCTAGTCGTAAGATGCGGTGCATCAATGGAGCGGCTGCCTTGATTCCTGTGAGCTCCGCACGACCTTCCCCATCGGCATTGCCCACCCACACCAGCACCAGCACATTTCCATTGAGTCCCACTGCCCATGCGTCCCTAAATCCATGACTTGTGCCGGTCTTCCAAGCAATGAGCTGACTAGAGCTGAAAGTACGCCACGTTCGTTCACCTTCGGGACGTGCCAAGGTGGTCATGGTTTGGAATGTTTGCCAAATGGCGTCTGCCCCCAGAGAGATAGATGGTCTTGATGGAGGTGAGGCAGTATTTTCAAAATGGATGGACAGATTGGACTGACCTGCGAGCTTGCGATACATGGCAAAATAGACATTTGCCAATTCCCAAGGTGTCACTTCACAGCCTCCCAGTACCAAGGTGAGCCCATAATGACCTGCCGGCTTATCCAGCGATGTGAAGCCCCAGTCACGCAGGTCTTGATGAAATTGCTCGTAGGTATAGGATTGCAGCAAATGCACATACGGGATATTGAGGGATCGAGAAAGAGCCACATTGGCTGGCACCACGCCGGAGTAACCATTGTTGAAATTTTTGGGTGAAAAACCACCGAAGAAAGACGGCACATCCGGTAGAAGTGTTTTTCGATTGATGAAGCCTTTATCTAATGCAGTGGCAAATAGAAGCGGCTTCAATGAACTGCCCGGGCTTCTTGGTCGCTGGAGCATGTCCACCTGAAACCCATCCGCTTGAGTGTCGTCCGTATTCCCTTTGTACGCAAGTACGCGCCCCGAGGAAAGTTCTACTACCAATGCAGCTACATTGTCCACCCCATTGTCGCTCATGAGCTGATGATGCGCTTCCACCAAATCTGTCACGCGTGATTGCCAGAATGGGTCAAGGGTGGCGGCTAATCGTTTCCCCGGGTGGTGCTTGGAGAACGTGGTGAGGAGATGATTGGCTGCAGTAGGCAGACGAATGGGTGCAGAAGGAACCGGCTCTAGCAGTGCCAGTTCATAGGTTTGTTGATCAATCACCTCTTTATCCTTCAATTTGTACAGCAGTCGGTTGCGCTTTTTGATCAGCAATGAATCTTGGGTGCCCGGAAAAATGCTGCCCGGATTGTTCGGTAGCACGGCTAGTGTGGCAGCTTCAGCCCAACTGAGCAAATGTGGTGGCCTGCCGTAGTAGCGCCATGAGGCAGCTTCCAATCCCACTACATTACCCCCAAATGGCGCCATACTGGCATATTGAATCATCAGTTCCTTTTTTGAATGCACCACGCCTAGCTTTAGGGCTACCATCATCTCGGCAATTTTATTGCGTAGCGTCCTCCGGTTGTTTCCCATCATGCGGGCTATCTGCAAATTGATCGTGCTTGCTCCACTTACCACTTTACCACTGCGTGTATTTTGCCAAGCTGCCCGCAGCAGTGAGGCAGGATTGATGCCCGGATGCCAATGAAAATATTCATCTTCAAAATAGCGAATACTCTCGCACACACGATAGGGCACAGAATCGGGCTTGGGGAATCGCCATTGGCCATCAGTGGCTACTGCAGCCGAGAGCAGATTGCCTTTGGCGTCATTCACAATGGTGCTGTATGGGTACTCCGGTGCATTGATTGGCCACACTAAGACGGTGATGAAAAAGAGTACCACTACCAAGTAGCACACATTCAAATACCGGTAGCGAAAGAGGCTATGGACGCGAAAATTGCGCATGCAATTTCAATAGTTGGGGGAGAAGGAGTGTGCTTCCATCATTTACCAAAATAGTGGAAGCGAGTGGCGCTTTTTCTTCATCCGTAAGTTGCTTGGCCATGATGGCCGCAATGTCTTCGGCTGTGCGATGTGGGTCTCTTTGCTGTACCCGCGCCGTACGTACCGCCACGGGCGCAGTGACCAAAATGGTGTGATCCAGCTCACGATACGTACCGGTTTCAAACAGTAGCGCGGCTTCTTTCACTACATAAGCATGATCCGCATGTGCGTGCACCCACATCCTGAAGTCATCCGCTACGGCAGGATGTACGAGCGTATTCAATTGTGCCAATTGGTCAGGTTGATGAAAGACATGTGTAGCCAGCCATTCTCTGTTGAGTTGGCCATTCTGAAAGCTTTTTTCACCAAAAAGCGACTGAATACCGAGCTGAAGATCAGGTGAGTGATTCATCAGCCATTTCGCGCGACTGTCGGCATCATACACGGGTGCGCCCAATGTGCTGAATACGCGACATATGATGCTTTTGCCGGCTCCAATACCGCCGGTGATGCCCACGAGTAATGGCCGGCTCATTTTCTAAAGACCTTGAGCGTGGCGGGAGTCAAGTCAATGTCTAGGATTTCATCGGGGAACTGAACCAAGACAGGAACGATCACCGAATCTCTTCGGGTGATCGTTTTGTAATCGGCAATCACACGAAAGTTCTTCTTCACGTATTCTCCTCGCTTGGATCGCTGCACGGTAAAGAATACTGAAACCATAGTGTCCATTATATATCTGCTCGAATCCTTAGGGAAATTCACAGGCTCCACAGGAAGCTCTATTTGTAATCGGTCGAATTTCTCCACGTCAAACTGCACCCTGACTTGCGCGGGCGTGCTTTTGATTAAATCAGGACGTGTCACGCGCACATTCACCAGTTTATCAAATGGACGGTCTATTTCCTCGTCTGTGATTGGGAGTAAATACCGATTCTCTAATGTGTCAATAAAGCTCTTAGGACCCGAAAGTGTAATGACCGGATTGGAAATTTGCACAGATGACACCATTCGATGAGCGTCTTTAATGTCTAGCTGAGATGAATCTACATATACCAGCACAGTCTTTTGGATTATCTCCTCTATCTGTATGCGCAGTGTGTCTTGCAATACCCGATTGACGGTGATTTCGGTCATCTGCTCCCGAATGCTGGGTAGTAGTTCCACCCAAGAGATAATGCGCATGCCTGTCGGATTTTTCAATTCGATGGTTACGGGGTTGGGGTTGAACCATGCGGTTTTGCGTAGCAGGCTCCAGCCGCCACCTGACACGTCCAATTCAATGGTGCCCGGCAATGTTTTGACCGCAATGAGGCTATCCGAATCGTACTGAAAAACCACCGGATGACTAAGGCTAGTGGTGTAGCTTTTATTGAGGGAATTAAAAAACCAGAAGGTAGTGGCGGTCGCAAATGCGATCAACACTACCTTCCATTGGTTCATTTTATCAGGAAATAGCGAAAATGCCATTACATAGATTTTGCTATTTTTCGTCCATTACACGTTTGCTGGCTTCTAGCGAAATAGAGCCTTTCTCCACGGTGATCTTCGTGCCTCTGTCCACATCGATGGTGATGGTGAGGTCAGTGATTTCGGTCACTTTGCCATGGATACCGCCCATGGTCACTACCGAATCACCCTTCTTGAGCTCGTTGATAAAGTTCTTCTGCGCCTTTTGCTTTTTCTGCTGTGGCCGAATGAAAAACATATAGAATATGAGAATCATGGCTCCCAGCATAATGAACTGCGAGCTGCCGCCTCCTGTGGCTTGTAGCAATACTGTATTCATACCGATCACTCTGCTCCTTCAGCTTTTAGTACGTTAGCGCGGATTTGAACCTTATTTGCCGATGGGTACGTATTGGCGGTGATGGTCACCGTTTTTGACTGATTGCCCGGCTTGTTTCGGCTATTGAAACGCACCAAGATTTCGCCGCTTTCGCCCACGGGAATTGGCTCCTTAGGCCACTCCGGCACAGTACATCCGCATGTAGCAGTGGCGTTTGAAATGATCAAAGGAGAATCGCCTACGTTTTTGAAGCTGAATCTGTGCTCCACGATATCGCCATCTTTGATAGTACCGAAATCATGTGCCTCTTTGGCAAACTGCATTTTTGGTAATGGGCCTTCGGGCTTCACTTCAGGCTCGGTCACTTGAGGTTGAGGAGTGGCCGGAGTAGGTCGTACAGCCGTGCTGCTTTGCGATTCCAACACCGCTACTTTACCTTCCAAAAGACGTACGCGTTCTTCAAGATTTCCATTGCAACCGGTGAAAATCACGACTGCTGCCAGAATCCATAGATAGTTTAACTTTTTCATGTGTATTGATTGTTTGACAATTTTGACTAAAACTTAATAGGGATGCCAAAAGTAGTAAACAGTGAGCGATACGCCCTCACCGCTTATCCTAATGATTTGTTAATACGACTTATTTGTTTTTGATCTGACTGATCAAGCCGTTTACGTCATCGAGTAGTTTTTCGGCTTTTGACTTGGTGTCGCTGATGATGCGGTTGCCTTTCTGACGCTCATTGTTGTCTTGCATTTCCTTGCCTTCTACCAATTCATTGGCCAAGTCTTCCAATTTCTTCTTGTACTTGTCTATCTGAAAAGCGAGTTTGTCGCGTGTATTGGTGCCTTTGTCCGGGGCAAATAAAATACCCAAAATGGCGCCTGTAAGTACACCGAATAAAAATGCAAAGAAAGAATTACCTGATCGTGCCATGCTGTGTTGCTTAAATTCCTATTTATTATCGATAAGACCTCTTCCGGTCTTCTTGATTACGCCCTCCGAAGTTAATTGGTTTGCCAATACATCCAAAATGCCGTTCACGAATTGTTTACTTTTCGGTGTGCTGTAGAGCTTGCACACTTCTATGTATTCGTTAATTGTCACTTTCACGGGAATGCTTCTGCAAGACATCATTTCTGCCAATGCCAATTTCAAAATGATCCGATCGGTCATAGCTAGGCGACTGATGTCCCAATTCTTGGTGTGCTGCCCGATATGCTCCTCTAGGTAGGCATCTTCCTTGATGGCCGTATCAAATATGGTCTCGAAGAATTCAAAATCGTCTTCTTCATTGATGCTGATGGATTTCAGCTCTATCGGCTCGCTCAATTCGGGATTGTAATCTTGCAGGGTCTTCACCACCATACTTTTCAGTATCGAATGATTTTCTGACCAACGCAAATCCTCTTGTTCCCAAAAAGCCACCATGAGGTCGTGTTTGAAAAATATCTTTTTGAATAAATGGGTCAATAGATCCAGATGTTCTTTGGCGGTCGGCTGTGCTTTTTTCTGATAGGCAATGTATGCCTCGTCTACCTTGATAATGGTGCGGTACCATTCTTTGAGCATGGCCGCATGCTCTTGCCAGCTAAGGGCATGAGACGTGATGGCGCGCTGCAATGACTCATTGGAATTGATAGCATCTATGACCTGATTGGATTGCAGATTGTAGTGCCACACCTCGTTTTTTGGAACTAGCGCTCGTACCTTTTTTTCCTGATCTTGCCGCTCAATAAACTGAATCTCGCCGGGGAGCATCAGCAACCGGAGGTAGTCTTGCTGCAATTTGTGCGCAGCATCCAGCATCGTTTTTTTGGTACGGCTCACCTCGTTCTTTACTTCCCGATAGTATTGATCAATAGCCATAGCCGTTTGGTCAAAAACAATGGAAGGTATAGACTCATCGGGTTGCAATTTTCGATCTTTCAGATGATCGTCATATAGGCGGAGTGCCAATTTGCGGTGCGAATCGATTTCTTCGGTATCCGACATATCATGCGTGAGCGCATGAGGAGTGAATTTTTCCTTCAGCCCATCTCGCACCACCTCGATGA
>CAZPST010000144.1:0-6350 GCA_964589185.1 uncultured Roseivirgaceae bacterium
CATTACCTGATAATCCGTCGGGTTGGTCGTCATAGAGTTCGTCCATGATTTGGCGCACCAGTTTTTGTGTTTTGTGTGGTGCTCCGACGAAGTTGTAGAGGTAGGGGATGTGGTGGCTTGGTTCATTGCCATGTGCATATTGGCCAATCAGTCCGGTGATGTCTGCCTGATCCCTGCCAGAAGTTTTGGAGTCAGCGACAAAGAGGTCATCCAGTTTTTGTTCCAATGCCTTGTCGCCACCAAGTAGCTGCATCCAGCCGGTCACATCCTGTGGCACATAGTAGCTGTATTGCCACGCATTTGCTTCGGTGTAGTGGAAGTTGACCTCTTCGGGTCGGAAAGGCGCGAACCACTGGTTGTTGTTGCGCGCACGCATGAATCCGGTAGAGGGATCAAATACGTTTTTGTAGTACTGCGCCGATTCGTAGTAGCTGTCATCCAACTCGTGCCTGTGCAGCGAATCAGCCATCACGCCAATGGCCCAGTTGTCATAAGCATACTCCAAGGTTTTAGACACACTTTCGGCTTCCTGCTCAGAAGGGATGTAGCCACTCGTACGGAAATGATCAATTCCCAGCACGTTCTGCTGCGCACTTTGATGCATGGCCTCCAGTGCCAATTCAACATCATACTCCCGAATTCCTTTTACAAACGCATCGGCTATTACGGGCACGGCGTGGTAGCCAATCATGCAGTTGGTTTCGTTTCCGGCTAGTTCCCACACGGGTAAGCGACCACCATTTTTGTAATGATTTAGGAAGGTTTTGATGAAGTCATTGGTGCGTTGCTGCTCGATGAGTGTGTACAGTGGGTGCGTGCTGCGATAGGTATCCCAAAGTGAAAAGACAGTGTAGTTGGTGAAGTTATCTGCTTGATGAATTTCTTGATCCAAACCAAAATACCGTCCGTCTACGTCCATGAATAGATTGGGGGCGATCATGGTATGATAGAGTGCCGTATAGAAGATGCGCTGCTGCTTATCTGTGCCACCTTCCACTTCGATTTTGGTCAATTGTTTTTCCCATGCTCCATCACTTTCTTGAACGATCTGGTCAAAATCCCAGTGAGGAAGTTCGGCTTCCATGTTTTTTCGTGCGCCCTCATTATCAACAGCAGACAGGCTCACTTTTATCAGAATTTCCTCATCTCCTGCACCAAAATCAATGATCGCCTTGGTGCCTTTTTCATCCGGTCGGATATCGGCTGATAGGATGGGTGTATTCGTTTTTAGTTCAAAAAACACCCGTTGATCGAGTGCCCATGCACTGGAGTGTCGGTGACCGGTGAGGGTGAATTCGTCGGACTGAGAGAGGGTGGAGGAGAGCACCTGATCGCGATGAGCTAGATCAATAATGAGTTTGCGATCTGCAGGATTGTCAAATGTATAGCGATGAAAGCCCACCCGTTCGGTGGTGGTCAGTTCTACTTTTACCTTTGGTTCATCCACATAGACCCCATAGTATCCCGGTCGTGCCTTTTCGGATGCTTTGCGGAATGATGAGCGATAGCCTGCCTTGCCGTCGGCTCCATTGTTCCAGGCATCATTACCGGAAAGGGGCATTAAAAGTACATCGCCATAGTCTGACACGCCCGTGCCACTCAAGTGCGTGTGACTGAAACCGTAGATGATCGAATCTGAATAGTGATAGCCCGAGCATCCATCCCAACCGTCCAAGCGAGTGTCCGGCCCAAGTTGCACCATGCCAAACGGACGTGTGGGACCGGGGAATGTATGGCCATGCCCGCCTGTGCCGATGAAGGGATCCACTCGATCGGTAAGGGTATCGGTGCTACAGGAAAAAAGGAGAAGGAGTAAGAGTGCAAAGGGGAATGATTTCATTGGGTAGGGTTAAGGGAGTCGAAATTTAGCCACCTGAAATTTATTGATTCATATTCGCCATTCATAAAACTTATTTCCTTCGAGTCATGGAGTTGTTATCTTTGTCGCTACCACTATGTCCACGAGAGTTAACCTTCTGACATTTTTCCGCACTTCCAACAGGTCTACCATGTTGGTTTTACTAGTTGCCGGACTATTGCTTGCTGAGCATGCACTGCCTTTTTTTGATACTATAGAATCCAATCCGTTGGAGCTGACGGAGGTTCAGGAAGAATCTGAGTCAAAAACAGAATCGGAACAAGAAAAGGAAAAGGAGCTTGAGGTAGAGGATTCAGATGAATTTCTTCACAGAATTTTGAGCCATAGATTTGGCACCCTACTTCAGCTAACTCTCCGCATGGGACATTTTGAGAAACAGTCTGTGCGTTTTTCAATCTCTGATACGCCACCTCCCGAACGGGGCTAAATGAGTTTATTGGCGCTGCACGCCATCCCTAAAACATTCCCATTTTCATCTCACCTCTACGCTAAGAAGGGGTGAACATTTTAACCATTTAATTCAAAGATGAGTACTTCGAACGAAAATTCTATTTTTAAACATTTAGGGAAAGACCTTCCGGCTAGCTTGGTTGTCTTTTTAGTTGCATTGCCCCTTTGTTTGGGTATTGCACTTGCGTCAGGTGCACCGCTTTATTCGGGCATTATTGCCGGCATAGTTGGCGGTATCATTGTGGGTTCGTTGAGCGGTTCGCCCCTAGGTGTGAGTGGTCCGGCAGCAGGCTTGGCCGTCATTGTATTGGCCGCCATTGAAGAATTGGGAGCTTTCGAAACGTTTCTGCTTGCCGTGGTGATAGCAGGTGTGTTGCAGATTATCCTAGGTGTGTTGAAGGCGGGCATTATTGCCTATTTCTTTCCTTCATCTGTGATCAAAGGAATGCTGGCGGGTATTGGTATCATTATTTTTCTCAAGCAAATTCCACATGCCTTTGGGTATGATAAAGATCCTGAAGGTGAAATGACATTTTTCCAACAAGATGGACACAATACGTTTAGTGAATTGCTGTACGCTTTAGAAAATATCACACCTGGAGCGCTGGTCATCGCTGTAGTTTCGTTAGCTATTTTGATCATTTGGGATCAACCGCAACTTCGCAGATCCACATTTGCCAAGATTGTGCCCGGTGCACTAGTGGCAGTTGCTACGGGAATAGGGCTGAATGTCCTGTTTGGTGAGACGGGCTATTGGGCAGTGACGCATGAGCATGAGGTGAATGTACCTGTGGCAGACAATGCCATGGAATTCTTCAGGCAATTCACTTTGCCTGATTTCAGTCAGTGGAACAATAAACAAGTGTATATAGTGGCGGCTACCATAGCTGTGGTGGCCAGTTTGGAAACATTGCTGTGTGTAGAGGCCACCGACAAGATGGATCCGCATAAGCGAGTGACGCCTGTGAACAGGGAGTTGCTGGCGCAAGGAGCCGGCAATATGATCTCGGGCTTGATTGGTGGTATTCCGCTCACGCAGGTGGTAGTGCGCAGCTCGGCCAATATCCAAACGGG
This sequence comes from uncultured Roseivirgaceae bacterium, assembly GCA_964589185.1. Classification (GTDB taxonomy): domain Bacteria; phylum Bacteroidota; class Bacteroidia; order Cytophagales; family Cyclobacteriaceae; genus JAAEPI01. The sequence continues at coordinate 3,404 of CAZPST010000144.1, forward strand.
CGGTCGCACCAAGTTATCGGCTATTTTGCATGGCGTACTGATGCTTGTAAGTATCATATTGATTCCTACAGTTTTGAATCTGATTCCGCTTGCCAGTTTGGCAGCTATCCTGTTGTTAGTGGGGTATAAGTTGGCCAAACCGTCTTTGTTCAAAGAGATGAAAGCGAAAGGTCGAATGGTGTTTATTCCGTTTATGGTGACTGTGTTGGCTATTGTCTTCACCGATCTGCTGGTAGGTATTACACTCGGCTTGGTAGTGGGTATTGTTGAGATTCTTTGGAATAATTACAAAACACCATATCATTTTGACCCTAATGCGCATAAGGATGGAGAGCCGGTGCAGATAGAACTTGCGCAGGAAGTGTCGTTTTTGAATAAGGCAAGTATTTTTCAAACATTGAATGGACTGCCGGATGGTTCGCACGTGATTATTGATGAGAAAAACACGCAGTTCATTCATCCTGATATTGAAGAAATTTTTGAGGAATATGCAGAGCGCGCACCTTCGAGGAACATCAAATTCGAACGGATTAATAGAAAATCACGCTTCAGTACAAACCCAGAGGAGAAATTAATCGACAAGGCTCACTAGATGAATTTTGATTTGAATACACGAAAGGTGTTGGGAGCAGTCTCGGCACCTTTTTTATTCCACTCTATACCACGTTTGGGTACGGAAGAGGAAGAGAATCCAGCCGCGCACTTTCAGGGTGTTTCCTGATTTGTCAGCTTCATCTAGCCACATGGTGCAGGTGTATATTTTTCCTGTCTTCGGATCCATTATTTCACCATCGGCATACTTATCGGATTGTTTCTTCATTCCCCAAAGCATTTCCAGACCAAGTAGGGGCTTGCCTTTTCCTCGTTCTGCCGGACATTCATCGCACATCACCTCCTCAAAACGCTCTTTTTCGGCATCTTTCAATATTTGTGGATCAATTAGTTTGGTGATTTTGCCATGATATGCTTCTCCTTTTTTCACGATCTGCACATGCGATTTTGTGCGACCCTCTTCATCATCGATGGTTTTCCACGCGCCAATGATGTCTTTGCCGTTGATGGTGGTTTGAGCATATCCAGACATACCACCCATAAGGGAACATAGGACGAATATGAAGCGAATTTTTTCCATACCCCAAAGTAGGTATTTTTTGAACAATTCTTGATTTCTGCTTGCTTCTCTGGCCATGAGTTTTTAATTTTAGTATCCAACAAAACAATAACAGCTATGATAAGAAAAAATCTTTATTCCGTGTTGCTTATTTTGGCCATTGGTACATTGTCATATAATTGTGGAGGAGATGATGGTGGGCTAGGAGCCACTTGTTCTCCTGTTACAGACCTTTGTAATGGTGCGGATATTCAAGCTTGCTGTACGCAGACAAGTTGTTATTACAATTACAATGGTCAGAGATACAACTGTAATGGGTTCGATTGCAATGCAGCCGCTCAAGAAGTGGTTGATGATGCATGTGGATCGGCACGATTAGATGCAGCTGAGAAAGGTGCGAAAGTGAATCAACTGCTACTTATGACAAATGAAACTTCTGAGTAACATTTTTTGGTGAAATCAAAAATGGGCGTCCTAGTGACGCCTTTTTTGTCCATTATATCTTTGTTACGAATGACTGAAATCAACCCATCGCCTCCTGCTTAATTCGTGTGGCTTCATCTCCTAAGTATCGGTCTATTAGATAGTGCGCAAGATAAATCAGCGGCGTGAGCAGGATGGCTATGGCGAATTTATAGATGTAGTTGATGATTCCCACGGAAGTAACTTGCTCCACCGACCATCGGCTATCGGCAGGCGCAAGGAAATAGAAGGCCATGAACAACACCACAAAGCTGTCTACAAGCTGCGATACCAGTGTGGAGCCTGTGGCGCGCAACCAGATTTTGCCTTCACCAGTGATGCGCTTCAATTTTTGAAATACGAACACATCCAGTAGCTGACCAATCATAAAGGCTACCAATGATCCTACAATGATCCCTGCCCCTTGACGAAAGATTTTGTTGAAAGCAAAGTCCATATTGAATGGATTCCCCTTGGCATCCGTACTGTTTACGTCCATCCAAAAATTTGCAGGCGGGAGGATGGTTATCAGCCAAATGGCCAAAAATGCAAACGAAATGCACCCTACAGTGAGAAAGCTGATGTGTTGCACACCTTTTTTGCCAAAATATTCATTGATCACGTCGGTGGTGATAAATACCACCGGCCATAGGATCACACCGGCGGTGAGGTTAAAATCGAGCACCCAATCGCCGAAGAGTTTGATCTGAGCGGGTGCCACACCCAAGGCAGCTTCACCCGAAAATATCTTGACGCCAATCATTTCGGCCAGCAGGGCATTGGTCAGGAAAATGACGGTGAGAAGGACGAAGAGGTTTTGTTTTTTGCTCACGTGATTGTGTCGATTAAAAATACTTGGGTTGTTGTTTCACGTGTCTAATACGAAGAATACGAATCTGTTTTTCTGCAACCGCATAAGAGATTCTAAAATTCAGCAATTCGAATGCTCTATACATGCCCAAAGGATTACTTTTCTTGAATTTGTCAGGCGGATACATTTCAGGATATTGAGGCAACTTATTTATTGCAGAAAGTAGTTCCTTCTCTATCATTTCAGCCTGAACTACAGAATCTTGGCTTATCCGTTTCAGTGCCTTTGATAGGAATTGAGACGGGCGTTTGTTCCAGACTATTAGTCTCTCCATGCACTGATTTCCTTTAGCGCCTGCTCATGTGTCAAGTATTCACCTGCCTCAATTTCAGCATTGGCTTGATCCAATTCCTTGTTGTATTCATCAATGGTGATTGGCTGATGTTCATCTCTCCATTTGAGCAATTCACCAATAATTTGCTGATCATGCAGACCGGCCAACCATTCAATCAGTTCCAATTTTTTTGTTTCCAGCGTTTGCATGATCAATTCATTTTGAATCC
>CAZPST010000145.1:0-6313 GCA_964589185.1 uncultured Roseivirgaceae bacterium
GGCAAGGTGCAGTTGGTGCATCAGGGCAGTGCCTTGATCGAAGGAATATTGAAATACGATGACCACTCGCACGAAAAGATGATGTTCTGCTACATGGATCAGGGCATCTTGCATGTGGTGGTCACGTTGAAAAAAGAGATTCTGTATTACAATCAATTTGCCGTACGTGAGAGCCAAGATTATCTGAAATATATCATGCTGGTTTTCAAGGAATTGGAACTTCAGCAAAAGACCACTAAGGTGATAGCATGGGGAGCGATCAAGCAAAATTCGCCACATGTAGAGTTGCTCAGAAAGTACATCCGAAACATCTCATTTGGCCATCGACCATCTTATCTCAAGACTTCTTTTGAGTTTGATGAAATACCCGAACATCAGTATTTCGACTTGCTGAATATTTTCTTGTGCGATTAACATGAAGCGGGTCGCCATTTTTCCCGGCACCTTTGACCCTTTCACCAAAGGTCACGCAGATATCGTCAGTCGATCGCTCAACCTGTTTGATGAATTGGTGATCGCGGTAGGTTTCAATCCCTCCAAAAATTCTCGCTATTTTGAGATCGATTTTATGATTGAGCGCATTCAGTCTGTCTACACAGATGAGCCACGCGTGCAAGTGGTGAAATACAATGAACTCACCGCATCATTAGCGGATAAGTACCACGCCAAATGGCTTGTGAGAGGTCTGCGTAACACGACTGATTTTGAATACGAGAATAGCATTTCGCAACTCAATCGCTACCTTAATGACCGATTGGAAACGATCTTTTTGATCACTAGTCCTGAGCTGGCTCCCATCTCCTCCTCCATCATTCGTGAGGTGCATAGATACAATGGAGACGTTAGCGAGTTTTTGCCGTATGAGCTTTGATATTTGACCAATAAAATTAGGTATTGTTCTTGGGCGTACAATTTGCTCCTCTCCTATGTCTACCGAACTAAACAACCCCGCACACATACCATTCGATGAGCCTAAAGCGCGCAGATCATTAGTAAAACGGATATGGCGATTCTGTTGGAAAGCCGCACTTTGGTTTCTTGGACTAAGTGTGCTTGCCGTGATATTGTTGCGTTGGATTCCTATCCCCATCACACCTCATATGGTTGTGCGCAGCATCGAATACCGCTTGGATGGAAAGGAAATCAAGCTGCAAAAAAAATGGACGCCTTTGGAGGAAATATCACCTCATCTGCAACTGGCGGTGGTTTGCACAGAAGATCAAAATTTCTTGTGGCATTACGGTCTTGACTTTGGTGCGCTCGAAAAAGCGATGAACAACACGGATGGTCGAAAGCGCAGACGGGGAGCCAGCACAATCAGCCAGCAAGTGGCCAAAAATGTGTTTCTATGGCATGGACGCAATTATGTGCGCAAAGGACTAGAAGCCTATTTCACAATCCTTATTGAAACTTTCTGGAGCAAGCAGCGCATCATGGAGGTATACCTGAATGTGGCCGAAATGGGTACAGGTATCTATGGTGCCGAGGCTGCCGCTCAGGCCTACTTCAAACGACCGGCTGCCAAGCTCACAAAGGAACAAGCCGCTACTCTGGCGTCTATATTACCAAATCCGCGCAAATACAACGCGGCAAAACCTGGCCCCTATCTAAGAAATAGAACCAACTGGACACTTCAACAAATGCGCTTTTGGGGAGGTCGTCTGGATTATGATCGTAAAAAAAGAAAGAAGTGATCCCAAAAATCTACTTACACTCAATAGATGCTACCTCCGCTGCATCTGCAACGCCCTTGTCCTTGGCAGTGGTGAAATATGCGCACGCATTTTGGCGATCATTCAAGGCTAAATAACATTGGCCGATGTGCAAATACACCTTATCCGGAATACGGCTGCTCGGATCGGTATTCAAGGCGATAGATTTCTGGAAATTCAAAATAGCTTCCTGAAATTGCCCATCAGACTTGTACGCAAACGCCAATTCATACAAAGCGTGTGGATCCATGGGTAGGGCTGCACTTGCCTTAGTTAAGTACGTTATTGCCTGCTTGTACTGCTGCCTATCAATGAGCATATATCCCATTTCATAATTTGCGCGGTAATCCTTTGGATCTGCGGTCACTGCTATACGATAGTCTTCTAAGGCCAATGAATCGTACCCAATTGCTTTCAAGGCAAATGCACGCTCCGTACGAGACCGCACGTGATTGGGCAAGAAGTGAAGTATGTAACTAAAATCGGCAATGGCTTCATGGTAATTGCCCATATCGATTCGGACAAATCCACGCTGAAACCAATAGTCCACCTTCCAAGGATCCACCAAAATTGCTCTAGTAAAGTTGTCGATGGCACCTGGCAAATTCGAAGCACTTTTCTGCTGTAGTCCTACTTGAAATAGGGAATCCGCATTTGCTGACTGACCGGACACGCCCCAGTAGCTTCCAATAAGAAGTAGAAACAGGTATTTTTTCATAATGAGTGATTTCCTCGAAAATTAATCAAAGAAAACCTGAAGTTCAACATCCGCATATTGCAACTTGAAAATACCTCAATTCAAAAACTGAAGGTTAGTGAATAGGTACATCCCGCACCTCTCGATGATCATTCAAATGAAGATCGAGATGATGATAAAGGCTGATCCTCAAAATATTCCTATTTTCATACATATGCGGTGCACCATCGTGGCGGAAACTATGCATATACCCGGCTTGAATCTGTAGTGGTGCGCTGATATTGTATCCCAACCCTACAAATGCCCGATTGTCTTCCAAATGATTATAGACAATTGACTTTCCCGCCTGAATCATAATCTCATTGTATAATGACAAAAACAGTGTGTGATTTTCAAATTCCGGCTTGTTTAGCGGCACATAGCAGGTGAGTCTATACCTGAATCTATGGGTCATTTCATAGGGCGATCCCTTGTCATACTCGCGCTTGTAGCGCTGCTCTGTACGCAATTGATGATATACCTTGATGTGATCAAATGGAGTAGCCAGTACGGCCTGTTGCCAAAGCCGATACTGCGGCACCACCTTATCTACATTTGGATCATTTTGATCGGGTGCCCAATAATAGGGATGCACAAATCCGATGGTAAAATCCAGGTATTTTTTGATGGAATAGGTAGCGCCAAACCGCAAATACACCTGCGCCATCTCGTCCATAAACTGGCGTCTGCGGATGTGGTACTCACCATAGTACGCCCACTTGTCATTGAAGTGGTACTTGGTATAAAATCCTATCCACACCCCTGTAGACGAGGTGATCTCTTTCTCAGGTGGTGGCTCATATGTCTGCCCTGCAACGAAATGGCCACAAACACCAACGAGCACAGCAAGTAGTAGTCGCATGGTTTTCAAGCCGATGAAATTACTGAAATTATTTGACTGTACAGCGGTATGTGGATATTGTGCAATTTTCCGCCAAATAGAAGTGCATAATCAGCTACACTTATGATTTCTTGATCAATCTAAGGGCTGTGGTCATTATTTCGGATTGCATTGCAGGTGTTTCAAAAATCCATTATCTTCAACACTCTATTTCCTATTCGAATCACCTCATGAAAACAACTGTTCGCCCCTTCTTCATCACCCTACTAGCTATTGGTTGCTTGTATTTCTTCTCAGGTCTCAGAACCACCAAACAGGAATCACGCCCGACCCTTGCACAAATCTCCTTCTGTGGTTCATTGACGCCAATCGATTCTGTCATTCGGCCGGTCGTACTACACGCCGGATTTGGGAACCTGTCGTACGCCATCTCCACACGCAATGTCCAAGCACAACGCTACTTTGATCAGGGTTTGCGATTGATCTATGCGTTCAACCATGTAGAAGCGCTACGATCGTTTCAGGAAGCTGCTCGGCTAGACCCTACAAGCGCCATGACCTACTGGGGGCAGGCGCTGGCATTAGGGCCAAACCTAAATGATTGGAATCCCGCGGATCGGGAAGCGGAGGCTTTTCGGGTGATCAAAAAAGCCATGGAACTTGCCAAAAAAAGTCCGGCTAATGAACGAGATCTTATCTATGCGATGGCCGCTCGCTACGATGGACAAGCGCATACGGACCGCTCAGCGCTGAATGAAGCCTATGCCGTTGCTATGGAGTCTGTGGCAAATAAATACCCCAATGATCCGGAGGCGCTCACACTCTATGCTGATGCCGTGATGATTACCATGCCTTGGAACTATTGGAATCCGGATGGCACGCCCAAGGCAACTACTTCAAAGGCGCGCAAAGCACTTGAAACAGTCTTGGCAAAATACCCAAATCACCCGGGCGCACATCACCTGTTCATTCATTTAGTAGAAGCTTCCGGCAGTCCCGACGATGCATTGCCGAGTGCTGAATTTTTAGAAACAGCCATGCCCGCATCCGGTCATTTGGTGCACATGCCCGCGCATATCTACATCCGCACGGGAGATTACAACCGATCTAATCTTTCCAACATAGCTGCCATTCAGGCCGATGAAGTGTTTCTTTCGGCATCTGAAGATCAAGGGATGTACCGCGTAGGCTATTACCCACATAATATTGATTTCTTGGTCTATGGAAGTATGATGAACGGCCAAAGCGAAAACGCACTTCGCAATAGCATGAAGCTGGTGTATCAATTGAAACCCATGGAAAAGATGATGCCTGCGTACTACGACTTTTTCATGACATCCCCTGTACAAGCAATGGTGCGCTATGGCCAATGGAATGAGATTTTAACGCTCCCTCAGCCCGACAAAGACTTACTTCAATCTGCGGTAGTTAGTCACTTCGCAAGAGGGATCGCTTTCTTGCGGAAAGACAAATTGGATGATGCTCAACTGGAGCTGGCAAAATTGGAATCGTACTATGCCATGGACACGCTTAAAACTATTTATGGCGCCTTTAATTCAGCACATCAACTCGCATCAATAGCCACGCATTTGCTAAAAGGTGAATTGATGACCAAGTTGGGAAATGCAGAGGCGGCCACCCGCATGTATGAACTAGCAATCCAAGCCGAAGATACGCTCCGCTACAACGAACCACCCGATTGGCGGCTGCCATCCAGACATTTCTTGGGAGCTGCTCTTTTAGAAATCGGAAAATATGAAGAAGCCGAAAAAGTCTTTTTAGAAGACCTCCGACGCAACCCTGAAAATGGCTGGAGTTTGAGAGGCTTGATGGCAAGTCTGGAAAAGCAAAACAAAACCTCCGATATCACACAATTAAATGCCCGCTTCAATAAGGTTTGGAAAGAGGCTGATGTGGAAATATCCTCTTCTCGTTATTGAAAAACCGATATAACTGGGGTTTCTTATGCATTAACCACAGAGGGCGCAGAGGAAACAGAGGATTTGAAGAAAGATTCGCCTTAAGGACCAAACAGATGAATTATTAATTGAGAAAAGAATTCTAAATTTCAAACATGAAAGGTGCTCTTATTGTTTTCATACTTTTTTTATCGTTTGGTTTATTCGCCCAAATTTCATTTGAATCAAACACTTCAAAACCAAGAATTCTCTACTCCGAACTAAAGGGAACAATTCTAGAAGTAGTAGCACCAGATAGCATTGAATTTGAATTGAGATATTGGTCAGGGATAAACGAATCAAGAATTTTCCTTCAATTGACATATTCAAAAGAAGGGATTTGGTCATTTCGTACTGGATTCTTTATGACAAATAGTGAGGAGCTTGTAGTTTTTGAAAAGAGCAGAAAGGCAATTGGATTTGGTGATCTTTGGAAGGAGCTTTTGGAGTTGAATATTTTAACTTATGAGCAATCTGAAAGTGGTGTGTTTCAATTTGCTTACGAAACGCATACAGTTAAAATGATTCCCAAAGCCCCTCAATCGTCATTCACAATCAAGACTGACACCACGGATCATTTCAATCATGCAATAGAACTGTTTACTAAATACGATTATCGCGTTTATGGATATGCCTTTTTAAATAAAAATGATTACTCAGAAGACGGTAAACTGGAATCAAATCAACCAGTCTTTTTCCATATGATTCGAATTCTTGATAAGCGATTCAGTTTGTCCAATACGCACAGAGATTATTACAACTCTCAAGCAAGCTTTGTGAGATAATTATAATGTAACACATTGTGATAGAGAATTCAAGTATAAGAGATTATTTCACAAGTCATTTTGTTAGAATCTTGATCACTGAGGCAAATGCGGCATGAAATGACTGAGTTGAGATGTAATTAGTATTTCAGCCCCCGATAGCAGCGGCACGAAGTAGAGCGGATAGCGGGAGTACTGCCGCTGAATGTCCCAGACGTCTCGCTCCTGACATCCGTCGTGCTTGTGCGTATTGGTTTCGTGGGGAAGCCTGTATCTTAGTCGGCTATGGAGCATATCGTCAT
>CAZPST010000146.1:0-6274 GCA_964589185.1 uncultured Roseivirgaceae bacterium
TGCGTTTGATGCCTACCGAGTAGAAGCCAATGTGCCCAATCCGGTGCTTACGGGTGCGCCGATAGATGCGGGTCAGTTAGCCATGCTTTTTCAAGAGGTATTGAAAAAAGGCGCTACGGCCACCTTAGAAGAAATCAAAAAGTCAGGCATCCGCGGGCGAGGAGGTGCTGGCTTCCCGATGGCCATGAAACTGGCGGCATGCCGCGATACCAAAAGTGAGCAAAAATTCATCGTCTGCAATGCCGATGAGGGAGATCCGGGCGCCTACTCCGATCGGTATTTGCTCGAAAAACAACCCATGCTCGTGCTCTTCGGCATGATGGTGTCCGGCTACATTGTGGGAGCCAATCGAGGTGCACTTTACATCCGAGGTGAATATCCCGAAGCAGTACAGATCATGAAGCAGGCTGTTGAAGATTTGATCGCCATCGGCATGGTGGGAGCTGAAATTGGCACGTCCGGCTTCCGATTTGATTTCAAAGTAATCGAAGGGGCGGGTGCCTACATCTGCGGCGAAGAAACCGCTTTGCTCTCATCTCTCGAAGGTCAACGGCCCGAAGTGCGCGTGCGTCCGCCGTATCCTACACAACAGGGCTTGTTCAATAAACCTACGGTGGTGAACAATGTGGAGACGCAAGCCGCGCTCTATTGGATTTTGAAAAATGGTGGCGAAGCGTACGCCCAATTCGGCACAGCCAAATCCACCGGAACGAAGCTCGTTTGTCTCGATTCCTTCTTCAAAAAACCCGGACTGTACGAAATCAACATGGGCACACCCTTCGAAGATGTGGTGTACGGTTTCGGAGGAGGATTCAAATCGGCGGTGAAAGCCGTGCATGTTGGTGGCCCTTTGGGGGGAATTGTGCCAACTCACAAATTCAAAGATCTTACGCTTGATTTTGAAAGTTTCAGCAAAGAAGGCTTTCTGCTCGGTCATGCCGGGATCGTGTCCATTCCTGAGTCATTCCCCATGATCGACTACCTCCATCATTTATTTCAATTCACAGCTGATGAATCCTGTGGCAAATGTTTCCCGTGCAGCATCGGGTCGGTGCGAGGTATGGAAATGATCGATCATGCGCGAACCGGAAGCGCCCGACTGGATCGGCAATTATTGGATGATCTGCTGGAAACAATGGAAATCGGGTCGCTGTGCGCTCTGGGAGGCGGACTGCCACTGGGGGTGAAAAACGCCCTGCATTATTTCAAAGACGAGTTGAACGACTATTTCAAAAACTGACATGAGCACGCAAAAGGTCTATATCAACAACGAGGAATTCACCTACGAACCGGGCGAAACCATTCTTGCTTTGCTCCGCCGTACCATGGGTCCTGATCCCGTGCCTACGCTCTGCGATGCACCCAATCTCAAGCCGTTTGGTTCGTGCCGCGTGTGCTCGGTGGATGTGGCATTGGCCAAAGACGGCCCAATGAAGACACAAGCCTCTTGCCACACACCCGTGATGGCCGATTCGTACATCTACACCCATTCCGACAAAATCAAGCGACTCAGGAAAAACATCGTGGAATTGGTGCTCACCGATTACCCCAAAGACCATTTTGAAAAAGCCAATCCCGTACAGAATGAATTGAAAAAAGTAGCCATCCAATGTGGCATTGACATCACGGACGTGCGCTATGCCCCCGGCCACAATCACTTAGATAGAAAGCCCGACACCAGCCATGCCTACATGCGTGCCGACCTATCCAGTTGCATCAATTGCTACCGCTGCATCCGTGCGTGTGACGAAGTGCAAGGAGAAATGGTACTGACCATGCAAGGACGCGGCTTCAACAGCGAAGTGGTGATGGGCTTGAACGAAGGCTTTAAGGAATCCGATTGCGTATCATGCGGAGCGTGCAGCCAAGCGTGCCCTACAGGAGCGATCAGTGATATTTTTCAGTCAAAGTTCAATGATGCTGACACAAAGGAACGCACCGTCTGCACCTATTGCGGCGTAGGCTGCAACCTGGAAGTCGCCACCAAATCGGGCGAAATCATAAGCATCACCGCCCCATATGATGCCGAAGTGAACGAAGGCCATACCTGCCTAAAGGGCCGCTACGCATTCAAATTTTACAATCACCCCGAGCGACTCAGAAGTCCAATGATTCGAAAGAATGGAGAGTTAGTTCCGGTCAGTTGGGACGAAGCATACGACTACATGACCGAGCGATTTACCTCGCTAAGAGACACCTACGGGCCGGATTCCATTGCCGGTATTTCGTCTGCCCGATGCACCAACGAGGAAAACTACCTCATGCAGAAATTCATCCGCGCCGTTATTGGCACCAACAACATCGACTGCTGTGCGCGCGTCTGTCATTCACCCACGGCCCTTGGTTTGCAGCGCACATTCGGTACAGGTGCAGCCACTAATTCGGTCAAGGATATCAAGTACACCAACTGCATGCTCGTGATTGGCGCCAACCCTACAGATGGACATCCCGTCACTGGTGCCAAGATGAAACAAGCTGCGATGAAGGGCACTACGCTCATCGTCGTTGATCCGCGCGAAATCAAACTGGCCAAATACGCCCAGTACCACCTGCAGCTAAAGCCCGGCACCAACGTGGCGATGCTCAACATGATGATGTACTTCATCGTCAAAGAAGGACTGGTGGATAAAAGCTTCATCGAGTCCCGCACAGAAGGCTATGCCGATTTTGAGAAGCAAATCTTGGCTCTCGATGTAGATGAAATGGAGCGCGTGACCGGCGTAGATCGCGAATTGGTACGCAAGGCCGCCATTGCATACGCCACCGCCCCAAATGCCATGTCGTTCCACGGCTTGGGCGTTACCGAACATTCGCAAGGCACCTTCACCGTGATGCAGATCGCCGACTTGGCTATGCTCACCGGCAACATTGGCCGACGAGGCGTGGGCGTGAACCCGCTGCGCGGACAAAACAACGTGCAGGGAGCCGCCGATATGGGCTGTCAGCCCCATCAAGGAGCCGGTTACATGGACGTGACCCTGCCCGAGATGCACCAAAAATACGAGCAGTTCTATGGCGCCAAGCTGCCTGACTACATCGGATACAAAATCCCCGAGATGTTTGATGCCGCCATTGCGGGCAAACTAAAAGCCCTCTGGATCATGGGCGAAGACGTGGTGCAGACCGACCCCAACACCGACAAGGTGAAACGCGCCCTCACCAGTCTGCACATGCTCGTGGTGCAGGAGCTCTTCATGACCGAAACCGCCAAACTCGCAGACGTGGTATTGCCCGGAGCATCCTTCCTTGAGAAATCGGGCACTTTCACCAACGGCGAACGACGCGTGCAGCGTGTGAACAAAGTAGTAGAACCACTCGTAGGCACGAAATCGGACGGACAAATAGTGGTGGACATGATGAACCGCATGGGCTATGCCCAACCGGCCTACGATCCCGATACCCTGCTGCAGGAAATCTCCCAAATCGTGCCGTTCTTCCGTGGCATCAAGTGGAACGAACTCGGCAAAAACGGCAAGCAGTGGCCCGTACCCGAAGATGGCTCCAGCACCGAGATCATCCATGTAAAGGAGTTCAAGCGCGGCAGAGGCAAGTTGGCCTATTTCGATTGGAAGGAATCCAAAGAACTCACCGACAACAAAGCCGACTTCCCCTACATCATCACCACCAACCGCGAGCTGGAGCACTACAACTGCGGCACCATGACGCGCCGCACCAACAACGTGGACATCCTCACCGAAGACATCCTGCTCATCAACCCGCAAGATGCCGCCGACAACCGCATAGCAGATGGAGACATGGTGTGCGTGACCTCCGCCCGTGGCAAGGTGGACATCAAAGCGCGCATTACCACCGAAGTGAAACCCGGTGTGCTGAGCACCACCTTCCACTTCCCCGACATCATGGTAAACCTCATCACCTCCGATGTGCACGACTCAGAAGCCAAATGCCCGGAATATAAAGTGGTGGCCGTTAAAATCAGAAAGTCTAAAGGCCAATACGCCGAAAGGTAATTGAAGCGGGACGGTAGGGGTGTTTGGGGGGCTGTACTCCCGCCATACGCTGTACTTCGTGCCGCTGCTGTCGGGGCTGTTTTACAGGAGGTGGCTATATTTGATAGGTGGACAAACTGACCAAAGAACAGCGAAGGAAGAATATGCAGGCTGTTAGGAGCAAAGGTTCAAAAATTGAAACTTTGTTGGCGAAAGAGCTCTGGAAGAGAGGATATAGATACCGACGAAATAATGCCTCTGTATTTGGCAAACCTGATTTCACCTTCAAAAGACTCAAAATTGCCATATTCGTGGATAGTGAGTTTTGGCACGGAAAGGACTGGCACCAGCGAATGCACGATCATAAAAGCAACCAAGAATTTTGGCTCGCCAAAATAGAACGAAACATAGCCCGAGATCGTGAGGTAAACGAATTTTTGCTTGAGGCGGGGTGGGTTGTCTTACGGTTTTGGGGCAAAGAGATAGAACAGGATTTGGTAACTTGCATTCGGAAAATAGAAGAGAAAGTACATGAAGCTGAAAGAAAGAATATCACTTGAAGAGGTCTATGGTCAAACCTTTAAAATTCGATTGGTTGAAGCATATGATAACTCTAAAGCCGCTTTTACTCACTATTTACACAATCATAAAAATGGCATTTCTGATTTCTTTAGAGATGAGGCAGTTAATCATATAAGGAGATCACTTGAAAACAAGTATCCCAGCGAAGAAATAACTAATAGAGTTGCTGAAGATGCCTTGCAGTATATGATATTCAACTTCAAGAATGAAGTTCCATTCCCGGAACCAAAGTCGCCCAAGTTCAAATTCATTGACTTGTTTGCTGGAATTGGTGGATTTCGAATGGCAATGCAAAGGCTGGGTGGAAAATGCATTTTTACGAGCGAATGGGACGACCAAGCGAAAAAGACATATCGAGCTAATTTTGGTGAGGTTCCTTTTGGAGACATCACCAAAGAAGAAACCAAGAATTACATCCCGGATGGATTTGATGTTCTTTGTGCTGGCTTCCCTTGTCAAGCATTTTCAATTGCAGGAAGAAGAGGAGGATTTGAAGATACACGCGGCACTCTTTTCTTTGATGTAGCCGAAATAATCAAGCGTAAGCAACCAAAGGCAATATTCCTTGAGAATGTTAAAGGTTTGATCAATCACGATAAGGGAAAAACTCTTGCAACCATACTAAATGTACTCAGAACCGATCTCGGATATTTCGTACCCGAACCACAAATAATAAATGCAAAAGATTTTGGCGTTCCTCAAAACAGAGAAAGAATATATATAGTAGGATTTAGAAAGGATTTAGGAATTAATGAATTTGAATATCCGAAACCATTGAATAAGCGTGTTGCATTTGAGGATATCAAAGAGGAAAATACCGTTTCTGTTAAATACTACCTCTCAAATACTTATTTGAACACATTAGTAAACCATAAAAAGAGACATGAAAGCAAAGGAAATGGTTTCGGCTATGAAATAATTCCGGACGAAGGAATTGCAAATGCAGTTGTTTGCGGTGGAATGGGTAGAGAGCGTAACTTGGTATATGATCATCGAATTGAAGACTTTACGCCGGTAACTAAAATTCATGGAGAGGTGAATAGACAAGGCATACGCAAAATGACACCACGCGAATGGGCCAGACTACAAGGTTTCCCTGACGATTTTATAATTCCTGTTGCCGACGCTTCTGCCTATAAGCAATTCGGCAATTCTGTAGCAGTACCGGCTATACAAGCAACAGCCTCAACAATTATCGAAAAACTTAAAGCTTATGAAAACAGAAAATAATCAACTAAGTGCCAGTGATCAGAAATTGTTTGGTGGTTTAGGATCAGAACTTGATCTCTCTCGATGGGATTCAATGTCTAGAAATGAACGAATTGAAAATGTATCTAATTCTAAAGAGTTGACTTATCTCGAAGTGAATTCTCTAAAAGAAGCGTCCACTTTAGTAAGACAATATATTAAGACATTTAACATAGGATCATCTAGCTGGACTGGTGGAACAGTACTTGACGAGAATCTTAATTTCGTAGCGCTTGTTAGCTATAATGGTAGAGCTTGGGATAATTTCGATTGGCGTAATTCCCAAGAAATTGAAATCTAGTTATGCTATCAGGAAACAAAGGTGAGTGGAGTGAACCATACGCTTTACTAAAATTATTGGCTGACGGTAAGTTATTTTTGGGTGATGAAAATTTCAATAAAGTAAAAGAAATATTTTACCCTATTCTCAAAGTTTTACGTCACGAAAAGGAAAGGTCTGTTGAATTTTCAATTCAAGATGAGCTAATAGTTGT
>CAZPST010000147.1:0-6261 GCA_964589185.1 uncultured Roseivirgaceae bacterium
ACCTTACCTTTTACAAAATCAATGACATTTTAGCAGCAAAAGATGCCATCATGCATACTTTAGAAACAGACACGAAAATCAGAAAGTCGGAGCAATTGGTGCAAATGATATTCACTCAACCACTCACCAAGGTGAGCCATTTGACGAGTGCCAAAATCTATGCAGAAGCCACGGCAAGAAACTACTTGAATGAACTTTGTGACCATGGGATTTTGGAAAAGAAAACCATCTCAGGACATCACTATTATTTGAATCTAGAACTGTATCGTATTTTGGCCGAATAAATGCAACCACTCATCCTCATTCATGGTGCTATAGGCGCTGCTGACCACCTACATCCGCTCGCTACTGCGCTCAAAAATCAATATAACATTCATATACTGGAACTGGACGGTCATGGTACATCAAGTGCCATGCGCGTACCATTTACAATCGATCATTTTACGAAACAATTAAGCAACTTTATTGATGAAATCGGTGGAGAGGCGCATGTGTTTGGGTATAGCATGGGTGGCTTTTTGGCCTTGCTCCAAGCTTCAAAACCCGATGAGCGCATTCGTTCCATTTTCACCTTAGGCACCAAGATGAACTGGAATGAAGCCATAGCCTCAAAGGAAATAGCCATGCTGAATCCCGATAAAATAGAAGCGAAGGTGCCTGCATTTGCGCAAGCCTTAGCCCTCCGCCATGGTGCAGATCGGTGGAAAGATGTATTGAAAAACACGGCGCGTTTGCTTGAGGAAATTGGGCAAAAACAACCGATCAATGAGGATAATATGCGTAGGGTCATTTGTCCTGTGCATCTCTGTCTGGCAGATCAAGACACCATGGTGACCCAAGAAGAAACACGGCAAGTGACCGATTGGCTTCCAAAAGGTTCATTTTCAATACTGCCCCATTCGCATCATCCTATTGAAAAGGTGGAAGTGCGTGTATTGGCGAATAAGATGCTTGGGTTTATTGAGGCCTTATAATGGTTACAAATTCAAGCGATGGAATATTTTCAAACTGCTTGACCAAAGGTACCAATGAGGATATTTTGTTATTGTAAGCAGCGAATATCACAACATGTATTTTCAACTTTTCAAGCATATTTTGATGGGGAATTCCTTGATCCATGGTGATTAAAATATCAAAGCCATGCTCATGCATCAACTGTAATAACTGTCCATTTTTTACGCCTGCCCAACCTTCGTTTTTTACCGTAGAAACTGGAGATGAGAAGTAGTAAGCGAGCTGAACGGGGATATTTTCGTCAAGCAGAATTTTCATCCTCGCTCAGATTCAATTAAGGTTTTTTCGGCTTGCTTTAAAAGTCCAAGTGCCTGCTCACGCTTCACAGAGGGGAAATTTTCCAGAAAGTCTTCCAAACTTTGGTCTTCTAGCCAATCAAACAGCGTGTGCACCGGCACGCGCGTACCATAAAACACGGGAGTTCCGTGCATTATTTCTTGGTCGATTGTGATGAGAGGAAGATTCATGACTTAAAGGTACTAAACTAATTTTTCCCTTTAAACTCCTTAATAAACGCCTTGGTAAAGTCTGAAGTGACCAATTTGCCACTGATTTGGGCACGTTCGGCCAGTAGTTCATCCCAATGCTCCGTACCTTTCCAGAAGACCGTCTTCATTTCGGCCATCGCTTGCGAATTATAGTTGGCTAGCTTTTGTGCCAATTCACGAATGGCTTTGTCCATCGTGGGGATGTCATCATATAGCTTGGCAAAAAGTCCCTTTTGGTGCGCCCATTTCGGGTCGAAAAACTCATCGGGATTAATAGCCATTTGGGACATAGCCGAAAGTCCCATCTTTCGTTCGATGGCAGGCCCCACCACAAATGGCCCGATCCCTACAGCCAACTCGCTCAACTTGATGGCGGCATGTTTAGTGGCATAGCAATAGTCCACAGCAGACGCCAGACCTATTCCTCCGCCTACGGCTTTGCCTTGCACTCTTCCAATGACGAACTTCGGTGCTTTTCGGATGGCATTGATCACGTTGGCAAAGCCCATGAAAAATTCTTGTCCTTTGGCCGCTGACTTTATTGCAATCAATTCATCAAAACTGGCACCCGCGCAAAACGTACGATCGCCTCCACTACGCAAAATGATCACATTGATGGCGGAATCTTGTCCGGCTTCTGTTACCGTATCTGCCAGTTTTTTCAAAATGTCTCCGGGCAAGGAATTACTCTGATCGGTAAAAAATTCGATGGTGCCGATTCCCTGCTGCGTGGTAAGTTTTACGTGATTCATGGATGCAAAAGTAGGTAGAGCAGCTTGAAGTTTTATGTCTATATTTGACATATATAGCCATGGATTAATTGAAGCAACATGAACGTTTTATTTACCGATAAACAGAAAAAGTACATCGCCAACATGGTGGAGAGTGGTGATTTTCAGAATGCCAGTGAAGTGGTGCGGGATGCTCTTCGGCTGCATGAGATTATGCGCAAGCGACTGGTGGATGATCTTCGAAGGGAGATTGAAATTGGCCTTAATTCGGGTGTAAGCGAGCGCTCAGGTGCTCAAATTTTGGCTGATAAACGAAAGCAATACAGCATCTCATGAATTGCCGTTTTTCAAATGCTGCTGATCAGGATTTGGATGACATCTATGATTTTTCAGTGGAACAATTTGGGTTATATCAAGCCGATTCATACGTGGAGAGTCTCATAGCACGATGTGAGCAGATTGGTCAATTCCCAAAAATGGGCGTTCTACGGCCGGAAATTTCCAAAAACATAAGACTAGTTGTCCACGCTTCTCACCTGATATTTTATACGATAATGAAAGAGTACGTTTGGATAGTCCGAATCCTCCATCACTCACAAGATGCCCCAAGTCATTTGAAGGGCTAAACCACAATAGTCACCCAACTATTTGAGTTAGAAAATGTAGTTTCACACCACTATGATCCGCTCACTCACCACTGCGCTTTGCTTACTTTTCACCTTGGCGACATTCAGCCAACAAGCGCTCGACCCGACACGCTTTTTCACGCCACAAGAAATAGCGTCTGCCAATACGGCCATCAACGAAACGTACCTGACACAGGCCGAAAAGGATATTTTCCTCTATAATAATCTGGCGCGGATGTACCCCAAAAAATACTACAACCTGTACAAAGCCTTTGTTGATGTGAGAGATCAAACGCATATGCTGACTCAAAACCATTATTACAAGACACTAGCCACCGACCTTATGAACAATGCCCCTGCGGGTGCGCTATTTCCCGACAAAGTGATGTTTGATTTAGCCGAATGCTGGGCTCTGGAGTCAGGTGCCAAAGGAATAGTTGGGCACGATCGGATCACCTGCAAAGGTGGATTTTCGGGTGAAAACTGCGCGTATGGTTACAGCACTGGTCTGGACATTGTGATGCAGCTACTCATCGATCACGGCATAGAGAGTCTGGGTCATCGCAAGAACATGCTCAACCCCAGCTACAAGGGACTTGGTACTGCTATTCGAACACATGCAAGTTATAGGCACTGTGCCGTACAAGATTTTAGTTGGACGAATGACCAACTGCGCGCGCAGGCAGAGGAAGATCGAAAAATAGCAGCGGCACGCCAGGCAGAGGAAGATCGCAAATTGGCCGAACGAGCAAAGGAATTTGATGTGATGCTGGCGCAATGGACTACTGACGAAAAAGCAAAAGCCAATGTGTGCCGATCGTTGGCTTATCTCAATGACCTAGAAAAGGATTTTTACTTCTACCTAAATTTGCTGCGCTTGTATCCGCAGAAATTCAAAAAAGTGCTGTGGGATCAGGGACCCTTTTTCGATCAATTGTTGGAAGACCTTCGCGCTGATTTGCACAAAGAAAGCGGCTACTTGATGGTGGCTAATCATCTGAAACTATCCAGTCCGGCAGCAGCCATCATCCCACAAGAGCGAATGGTGAAAACAGGCCGATGTTTAGCAAAGGGATTTGCCAATGGAGAGAGTAACTTGAATAGTTGCTTGCAGGGTGGCGGCTCGTGGCAGATTGCTTCGTACTATGAGCAAGACAGCTATCGCGACATCATGACCTTCTTGATGGATGCCAAAACCTTCAATGCCGTATTCAAACAAAACAACATCGTGGTGCTAAGTGATGGCATGAAAGTACTGGTGAGGTGATTACCTGAGAAACATACAGCCGACTAAATCACGTTATTAGTATCCATCTTTTCCTCTAATTCTGAAGTATTTGCCATGCCGTCTTTTTCAAATGAATAAAAACGGATTAATTTCCCACCATAAACTACCGCCTATGTCCTTTGATTTCTCCGAATGGTGGGCCTCCCTCAGCCTTGCACAACAGATATACTGGGGTATTGCCATACCCTCTACCCTCATTTTTGTCTTACAAACCATCCTCACCTTGGTGGGTGGAGAAGTGGACGCTGATCTGGATCATGATGTCAGTGTAGAAACTGATCATGGCGTAGGATTTCAGTTCTTTACCTTCAAAAATTTCATTGCCTTTTTCACCATTTTTTCGTGGACGGGTATCGTAAGTATCAATGCCGGCATTGCCATTGGCACCTCTGTGATTATCGCCGTGCTATCTGGCTTGGCCATGATGGTGCTGATGGCGAGCCTATTTTATTACTTCAGCAAACTCACCGACAGTGGCACCATGCACATGAAAAACGCCATCGGCAAAGTGGGCGAGGTGTACCTGACCGTGTCGGCCAATCGGGGCAACATCGGGAAAGTCTCCATCAAAGTGCAAGGCGGCCTGCGAGAGCTAGATGCCCTCACAGATGACGACACTGATCTCACCATGGGCACGGTCATAGAAGTGATCGGCCTGATCAACGATAACCTATTATTAATCACCAAATCCAAAAAATAACCATGGAAGGATTTCTCGTAATTATTGGCCTGGCGGCCGCATTTGTTTTCATTCTGCTCGTTGGCATGATCCAGCGATACAAGAGATGTCCCTCAGATCGCATTCTAGTGGTCTATGGCAAAGTAGGCAAAGGAACCGATGATCAAGGTCGATCGGCGAAATGTATCCACGGAGGTGCCGCCTTTATCTGGCCGGTCATTCAGGATTACGCCTTCTTGGATTTGACGCCCATTTCTATCGAAGTTGGGTTGACGAACGCACTGAGCCGTCAGAATATCCGGGTAGATGTGCCCTCTCGATTCACCGTGGGTATCTCCACCGAAGAAGGCATCATGACGAACGCCGCGGAGCGCTTGCTCGGTCAAAGCCAACAGAGTATCCACGATTTGGCCAAAGACATCATTTTTGGACAGTTGCGTCTGGTGGTGGCCACCATGGATATTGAAGAGATCAACAACAATCGTGATAAATTTCTGGCCAATGTGGCGTCCAATGTAGAAGCTGAATTGAAGAAAATCGGCTTGAAACTAATCAACGTGAACGTAACGGATATCAAAGATGAATCCGGCTACATAGAGGCGTTGGGTAAGGAAGCGGCCGCCAAGGCGATCAACGATGCACGTCAAAGTGTGGCCGAAAAAGATCGTGATGGATCTATAGGTGAGGCCAATGCCGTGCAGGAACAACGCGTGAAAGTAGCATCCGCTAATGCCACGGCTGTAGAAGGAGAAAACAGAGCCAAGATCACCATCGCCATGTCCGATGCAGCACGCCGAGAGAAAGAAGCCGAAGCACAAAAGATTGCCACAGCGGCAGAAAAAGTGCAATCAGCCAAAGCCCTAGAAGAAGCATACGCCGCAGAACAAGAAGCGGAAAATGCCCGTGCCAGAAGAGACAAGGCCTCACAAACTGCCGATATTGTAATTCCTGCTCAAATAGATAAGGAAAAAGTAGAAATAGCCGCCGAAGCTGAAGCTGAAATGATCCGCCGAAAGGCACGCGGAGAAGCCGACGCGATACTGGCCATGAAAGAAGCCGAAGCACGTGGTATCTATGAGGTATTGACCAAACGAGCTGAAGGTTTCAGGCAGATAGTACAAGCCTCCGGTAACAACTCACGAGATGCCGTGCTGCTCATCATCGCCGATAAAATGGACGAACTGGTACGCTTGCAGACAGAAGCTATCAAGAATATCAAGATAGATAAGGTGACCGTATGGGACAGTGGTAATGGCGGTAGTGACAAAGGCTCTACGGCCAACTTCATATCCGGACTCTACAAGAGTGTGCCGCCGCTTCAGGAAATGTTTAACATGGCCGGCATGGAGCTACCCGACTACCTGAAAGGCAAAACAGCCGAGGAAATAAAAGCGGAAGCCAAGGTGATCCAACAGAAGCAACAGCCGAAACCTAC
>CAZPST010000148.1:0-6234 GCA_964589185.1 uncultured Roseivirgaceae bacterium
CAGTGGTGCCCACAGGGGCTGATGTAGTGATACGCTATGAAGATTGTGTTATCCAAGTTGATCGCGCAGAAGTAGCCGAAGTAATGCCAATCAAATGGGCGAATATCCACCGTCAGGGAATTGACGCCAAAAAGAGTGATGTGCTTATTGCCTCTGACAAAAAACTCACAATTGGTGATGTGGGTATTTTGGCGTCTGTGGGAAAATCATTCATTACGGTACGTGCCTTGCCGAAAGTGGCCATTATCTCTACGGGAGATGAACTAGTAGCTGTTGATCAGGTGCCGCTATCACATCAGATCAGAAAATCAAATAGCTCGGTCATTGCAGCATTGCTTCAGCGGCTGTCCATTCCATTTGAGCTGTTTCATTTCAATGACAATGAATCCGAAATTCGCACGGGATTAGCGTCCATCATTGCTGATTTTGATGTGATTTTGATGAGTGGAGGAGTGAGCAAGGGCAAGCGTGACTATGTTCCGGATATGTTAGCCGATCAAGGTGTTCAAATGCATTTTCATGGCGTGCAGCAGCGTCCGGGCAAGCCGCTTTGGTTTGGAAGCAATGAGCAGGTGACTGTCTTTGGATTTCCCGGAAATCCGGTTTCTACACTCGTGTGTTTTCAAGTGTACTTCAGCGAATGGCTAGCTGCTTCATTAGAACGTCCTCTTACGCACGTGCAAGCTAGATTAGCGAGTACCATTCGATTTGCTCCAAAGCTCACCTATTTTGTGCCGGTTCGCTTACATTTTGAAGGTACTGAACTGGTAGCCACACCCATACCGGGACATGGATCCGGTGATCTGGTGCATCTTTCTCACGCAGATGGTTTCATTTGCTTACCGGACAATAGGGATGTTTTTGAGGCGGGGGAGAGCTTCAAAGTCATCACATAGTTCCCAGTCAAATTCTAATTGAATCGGAAAATCGATCACTCAAAATTCGTACTTTCTGTCTTCATCCACCGATCCCAAAAAGTGAAATAGAGCCCGTAGTTAGTAGTAAATTCTTCGTGGTGCATGCCATGATGCTTAGCACCAATGAAGTACTTGCGAAAGCGACCCTTTTTTGGATATATATCTACACCCAGATGATTTATAATACTGCTCAACGTCATAAAAATGAGTAAGCCGAGCAATACAAAGTAATGCATTGGAACGAGCACGACGATGATGGCAAGCATGGCCATTTGGATAAAACCCTCCAATGGATGAAAGGAGAAGGCTGTCCAAGACGAAGTGGCTAGGCTTTGATGATGCACCTTATGCACGTACTTGAACACACGCGGCAAGTGCATCCATCTGTGCATCCAGTAGTACATCGTTTCGTGAAAAAATAGAATGAATACAATGCTCAATGGCATGTACCACCAGTCTTTTGATGTGATTTCGGTATAAATGGGAAGCCAGCCATCGGCCCATAACTGCAATAAACCTGCAGCCAAAAAGGCGAATATTACCGAAGTGATCAATGACCAACCCATCTCATAGACGTATTGCTTTCGTGTGGGGTGGTTGCGGTAGATATAGACAGATTTCCACGTGTCTTTTATCGGGGAAAATAGGATGTGAAAAAGTCCGGCCAATAGGTAATATCTGAGGACTACTGCGGCAAATAACAACGCAAACAAAGACCAAAATCCAAGTGTGCTTATTTGTTCCATGTGACTGATGCTTCGTATGTCGGACGAAGTTAGCGTGTTTACGGCTTACTCCTTAAATGGATTTTCCCATGGTATATCATCATCCGGATCTTTGTCATCCGGCCCCACGCCAGGTGGATTGAATAGTCCCCATCTGTCGATAATGTAGTCCCACTTGTCAAACCCGGCCACCCATTCTACAAAGAGGGGGCGGTATTCTTCCACCGCATCGCGAAGCAACTGAAAATAGTGCGTTTCCTTGAATCCGTGCATTTCCAGCCCATGCGTATTCACTACCAATTCTCTGGCTGATTTTCGGATGATTGCCGCATTTTCCATTTTCAAGTCATACAGACCCGCGCCCTCAGCACCTGCCACCTTCACTGTCAAATTCGTAGCATCACCAAGCATCCATTCTCCAACTTGCTTGAGTTGCTCATCTGCATCTTCAGGTATCAGGGCTATTAGTTGATAGGTGATCTCCAGAATTTCTTTGCCTTTTTTGTAAATGGGCATATTCCACGGATCGGGCATTTTTTCGTCTTCGTCATCTTCATCGTCAAACATGGGTTAAAAATACACACTCAGTTGAAAAGATAGATGTATGCGTTTAGCGATGTGGCAATAATCAACCAAACAAAATAGGGTAGAAGTGCTGTGGTCCCGACCTTCATTTCTTTCTTATACTTGAATAGGAACCAGCCCATCAGCACAGTAAGTAGGCAAATCACGAGTAGCGATACCAATACCCAATGCAGGTAAAAGAAGAGCGGATTCCAGCTCACATTGAGTATCCACTGTATGCCAAACAAGATCAGGAGCTCGCGACGATTGGCCACTTTATCCCATGCCACGGCCATGAAAAGTGAATAACAAACCATAATGGTACTCCATGCAGCGCCAAATACCCATCCTGGGGGTGTCCACGGCGCTTTGAGCAGGGTTTGGTACCAATCTGAAGAAACACCCGTGCCGGTAAACAAACCACCTATGGCTAATCCGCCGAAAGTGAGTACGAGAAATAGTAAGATTCTTAAGAGCATACGGATGTTTTGCTTTCAGAACATGCATTGATACATTCCGGTTCAAATACCACCATACCACAGTTCCCTGACAGAACGCATCGCAGTATTTCCATCGGCCACCTGCCTTAGCTCTTCCCAAATGGTGTCCTTGATCAACGGTCTTAAGGGTTGATTTTGTTGAAATAGTACAGGAATTACCGCTTCAATGGTTTTGTCCCACTCAGTCGAAAATGTTGCGAGATCATTTGGAGTCACTTTACCTCTACCAAATCCTTCATCCACCGGTTCAAACGGCTCGATGATATTCAAAAACCCGTAATCATTGGTGATTTGCTCACCAGATTCAATATCTCTGATTGCTATTTCCAGTCCATAGGCCGTAGGATAGGAGTTGGGCGAAAAACTGTGGTTGACATAGCGGGTATGATCCCAGCAGAGTACAAATTCACCTTTGTTGTTTCTGAAGGAATGGTTCAAGATTACTTCACGTTGCATCTTATCCATAGATGCTAGTTGTGCAGATGTGAAGCACCTATCGAGCGAATCCGTGACCCATAGGATGGTTCCTTTGGCAATGTGTGCAGTGGCAAACACACCGTGACCGATCGTTTCATTGATGTAGCGAATGCAGGTGGACGGGTGGATCATGGCAGGGGTATTTTCCGCAAGATTAGGGGAAGTATTCTTGATAAAGAACCGAATTGACGAGTAGGATGAACTATTTCTGTTATTGCATTATTAAGGGTTGTATTGTGTACAATCCGTTCTTAACTTTAGCAAAAATCTACAATCAGCTACTATGAAATTAAAGCAATTATTATTCTCCCTATTTGTTGGATGCGCTTTGGTAGCATCATTCGCCCAGCAAATGCCTTTTCAGGGCAAATTGCTCGTTGATGCAGAGCCATTTACGGGTACGGCCACTATGATTTTCTCCATTCCGGAAGCTACTTGGACAGAGACACTTAGTGACGTACCGGTGCAAGACGGGTTTTATGCCGTCACTTTGGGATTGACTACTCCTTTGCCTACCAATCTTTTTCAGACGGACAATCAGGTGGAAATGAACATTAGCGTGAATGGGGAGCCGCTATCACCGGTGAACTTGTATGCGCCTTTTACAAATCTGAATATCCAGAGCTCCGACATACGTATGACCGGGCCGAATGGTAATTTGAACATGGAAATCGGCGATCGTGGAGTGGGCTTAGAGAATGAGGGTCAAATACGAATGTATAACAGTAGTGGTAGAGCAGCTGTTTTTCTTCAAGGTCGAGACAATGGAGGCAGATTGCAATTGAGCAATGTAGATCCAACAGGAACATTCAATACATCTGCTTTTTTGGCGGGAACCAACACGGATGGTAATGGTGCATTCATACAGATGAATGGATTGAATCCGGCCGGGGATGGAAATGCCATGTTGGTGAATATCTACAATACCGCAGGTGGTCCTCCGCCTACATTTACACCCTATTCCAATGGCTATAGAAGAGGAGGTATTGATATTTTTGACAATGAGGGTAGGCTCTTGTCCTATATGTCTTTGGAGCGAAACGAATCAGGTTCAGATCCTACCGGAAAATCCGGCTACCTGGGATTACAAGCCACCACAACGGCCAATATTATGATGGGTGGAAAAAACTGGGAAAATAATGACTTGGGTTACATTCATCTATTTGGACTTAATGATAATGGTGGGGGTTGGTTTGTGAATAACTTCAGCGTGGAAGCAACAGATATAGGTGGCGGAGAGAGTGGCGCTAGACTTTCTTTGGCTAATACAGCCAATGGTGGAGTTAGAACAGAGGCCATTACTATGGAAACCAATTTCGCAGATAGCAGACTAGGCTACATTCAAGTCTCGGATGCCGCAGGTGCGAGTAGAGCACATATTAGAGGTGATGGTAATATTTCTGTCAATAGAGCGATAGATGGACAATCTGCAATCAACATGTTTGATGATGGCACAGGTGATGGCGGAATAGCAATTATATCCTCGACAGATGTACTTCGGCTTTTTTTTAATGCTGATGATACTGATGGAGTATTTAGATTGAGCAACACAGTAGGAGGAACTACTGTATCTATGGCAGCTAATACAGGTGAGGTCATAGTTTCAGGCGATGTAACGGCCAATGGTATTTTGCTCACATCGGACAAACGACTAAAAGAGCAAATCAAACCGCTCACAGGCAGCCTATCAAGTGTGCGAAAACTCCAAGGTGTGAATTATTACTGGAAGGACAAATCAAAAGGTGAAAAACAGCAAATCGGCTTTATCGCGCAGGACATGGAGAAGGTATTTCCCGAACTCGTAAGTACAAATGAGTCAGGATTTAAATCTGTCAACTACGTACAATTGACTGCTGTTTTGGTTGAAGCGATCAAAGAATTGGAGCAGAAGGTGATCAAATTGGAAACAGAAAACACCTCGCTCAAAGCCAATTTATCCGACGTGCAAAAGTTGCGTCAAGAAATGGACGCGCTGAAGGCGTATATCGGGTCAGGCAAAGCTGCAAGTAACTAAAATGGCCATGAGAGCGGCTTTTGTCTTTGTTTTCAGTGCACTAGCACTGGTATGTTCGGCACAGTTTACTCAGACCGCCTTTTCCACGCCGATGGGAGCTGCAGTGGCTTCAGGAGGCCAATATTCCATGCAGATTTCTGCAGGGGAATTTGGTGCGTCATCTGAGGCTTCAGGCGGTGTATACCGCATGTTTTCCGGGTTTATTCCGGGTACGTCCATTGTGTTTTCATTCGCTTTAGAACTTGACAAAGCCATATTGGAGACACTGTATAGCGAGACTGGAGGTACACTATGGGTGAACCGGACTGGCTGGGCGAGTGATCCTAATGTGGCTAATTGGTTTGGTGTGACAATTCAGAATCAGCGCGTCACGCAGTTGATTTTGCCGGCCAATAACCTGACGGGTCTAGTTCCAAATGACCTCACGGGTTTGACAGCCTTAGAAGTACTTGATATTTCATTCAATAAATTGGTTGGCGTACCGGATTTGACGCTTTTGCCGCTCCTCACATCA
Organism: uncultured Roseivirgaceae bacterium; assembly: GCA_964589185.1. Lineage (GTDB taxonomy): Bacteria > Bacteroidota > Bacteroidia > Cytophagales > Cyclobacteriaceae > JAAEPI01. The sequence goes on from CAZPST010000148.1 coordinate 5,712, forward strand.
GCTGATTTAAGAGGCAATAAGTTGGATTTTGATCAATTGATCCCCAACTCATCTGTTGCCTTAATCAATCCCCAAGGACCAATTGGTCTGGCAAGTGCCGATACATTGTTTGTTGGAAATAGCACTGTGCTAGATGCAGCAACTATTTTTCTGGAACAGGGCAATGCGTATCAATGGAGTCTGAATGGCGTGGATCTATCGGGCGCTGAAGGATCCACTTTTGAGGTTACTAGCATTGATTTTACAAAAATGGGTGTTTACAAAGTAGCAGCTACCAATGGCGCTATACCGGGACTTACTTTGTTGAGTGATACCCTGCGGGTAATGGCCAAAGGCAATTTGTCTATTGAAGTGCGTAATGCTTCGAGTGAATTAGTGGGTCCGGGTGATTCCTATTTGATGCAAATTGGTAATGATGGAGCCTTTGATACCACACATGTAGCACCGATCAATGCCGGATTGGCCAGTATGTCTGAGGTGGTGCTAGGCGATTATTTATTGAGTGCTGTCATAAACTCCGATA
>CAZPST010000149.1:0-6232 GCA_964589185.1 uncultured Roseivirgaceae bacterium
ACGTTCGATGCACTGGTGGCACAAAAGGACAGGATCAGCATCATTTCGCAGGAGCGCATTACCGACGAATTGAACAAAATCATTCTTTCGTCCACACCGTCATACGGCTTCAAACTGTTGTTTCATTCGGGATTGTTGCAACTTATTTTTCCTGAAATGGCCAATCTACAGGGTGTGAAAAAGGTGGGTAATCAGGCACATAAGGATAATTTTTACCACACGTTGGAAGTATTGGATAATATCTCAGCGCATACGAACGACGTGTATTTGCGATGGGCTGCTATCATGCATGACATTGCCAAGCCTGCTACGCAGCGCTTTTTAGAAGGGGTTGGATGGACGTTTCATGGGCATGAAGACATGGGTGCGCGGTGGGTGCCGGTCATTTTCAAGCGAATGAAGCTGCCCATGGATGAACGCATGCGCTATGTGCAGAAGTTAGTGCGGTTGCATCTGCGTCCCATCGCATTAGTTAAGGATCATGTGAGTGATTCGGCCATTCGCCGGTTGCTTTTTGAAGCAGGAGAGGAGATAGATGATCTTATGACACTGTGCAATGCCGACATCACTTCTAAGAATCCTGAAAAAGTGCACCGCTATTTGGCTAATTTCAAAAAAGTGCAGCAAAAAATGCTTGAAGTGGAGGAGAAGGATCATTTGCGCAATTTTCAGCCACCCATATCCGGTGAAGAAATCTTGGCTACATTCGATATACCACCGTCCAAAGTGATCGGCGATATCAAATCTGAGATCAAGGAGGCCATATTAGAGGGCAAGATCAAAAATGACCCTGAAGAGGCACGCAAGCTAATGTTCGAAATAGCTTTGCGACTTCAATTGCCTGTGCGCAAATAATGTCTATTTTTGCCGCTCGTTAAACCACATTCATGAGAAAACTACTTCTGCTTACACTTGCCCTTACTTCATTTCAATTGGTTGCTCAGCAAAAAGCACCCGAGCTTGATACTGTAGAATTGGCAAAAAAGATATTCATCTACAATGCCTCTCGTCAGTATAATGATCCTACGATCACGCGCATGGCGTTGTACAGTTTGCTGGCAGAAAACCCAAACAATATTGCATTGCGTGACTCGCTTGCATTGATCTATTTTGAGCAACAGCAGTACGCATCTGCAGCACTGGTTGCACAAGAAGTAGTTTCTGCTGTTCCATCCGACATGTTTGCGGCGGAAATAGCTGCCATCAGCTTTGAGCGACTAGGTGTAAAGAACAAAGCACTCGGATTCTATCAGAAACTGTTTTTGGACAATAGTGACGATCTAAATACGCTCTACAAAATGGCGTTTCTTCAGTATGATCTGAAGTTATTTGAGGAATCGGCCAACACAGCCGATCAATTGTCCACACATGCCTTGACTAAGGAAACCAATTTGATTTTTCCAACACCCGATGGGAAGGGCCAAGAGGTGAGCATGGAAATGGCTGCCTTACGTCTCAAAGCTATGATAGAAGCTGCAAAGGGAAATAAGGACAAAGCCCGTGAGCTATTCAATCAGGTGTTGAAGGCTGTGCCCGCATTCGATTTGGTAAAGCAACAGATCGCCGAGTTAGATAAGTAAGCTAACGTGAGTTCGGTATAAGAACTCCAAATTTTATTCAAAAATGACACCTTTTAGTCTCCTCCCTGGAGGAGATAAAGAGGTGGGTATATTTCAACAGTCATTTTTGAATAAAATTGGATCCTAAAAAAGGAAAACGCTCTTATGAAACCCACCCCAACCCCTCCAAAGAGGGGATTTAAGGTGTTTTCCTTTTTATTCTTATCTCGAACTCTTGTTAAGCTAGGCTTTTTCTGCCTTTACTTTGAGGGCGTGTATCCAGTCCAGCAGTATGTCATGAAGTTTTGACTGGTTGTTGAATATGGGCACGATAAATCCTTCTAATGATTCTTCTACCGTAAGGATGGTCTGCGTGTCGCTGGCTTCTAAATTCCACACAAAAATCGACTTCACCAGCTTGGATTTACCTGTCCAAACGAGCAAGTTGGGCTCGTTTACTACCTGAAAAGTCGATTTGAAGTGTGAGAGCCGAATGTGCCATTCAAAAGGAGCTCCGAGCGCTACTTTATCACATTTGGCTGATTTAATTTCCTTGTTCCAGTTTGGCCAACTATTTACGTCAGTCAAAATTTCCCATACTTTTTCAATTCGGGCATTTATAATCACAGACTGTCGGTCGCGAATGCTAGCATCCTCATTGATACGCCCTTCTCGCGCTTTATTTTCTAATGCATTCATAGGTAGGTGTATAGGTTGTGACAGTAAATTTACTGAATTTCTACCTTCCGAGGATTTCTATTGTAATGAAGTGATGGTGCGGCTTACAAAAGGAATACTGAGACGCTCAATTTTAATAGACGAGCGCACAATCATCATACTTCGGTAACCTTTGATTGGTTAGTTTAGCTCCGAAAATTGGAGCAACATCTTTTTGAATGGAACGTCGAAAATTCATCGAATTCATAGGCAAAGGAGCACTTATAGCACCGGCCATACCTTCTTTTTTGGCAGCATGCAATGTGCGATCATCCGGCAGGGTCAATACATCGCCGTTTCCGTCTACATTGGATGAACTGGTGCTTGCAGATGGATTGAAATACAAAGTACTGATCAAGGAGGGCGATTTCATCAATGAAAAAATGGTATTCGGTACGGAGAATGACTACATCGCTTTTTTACCCGGAGGTGAAAATGAAGGCATCCTGTGGGTAAATCATGAAATGGTCAATCCGATTTTTGCTTCTGGATGGAATCCTGATTTGGCGCGCCACAGTGACATGGTGAAGTCTGAAATGTTCATGGTAGGTGGATCCATAGTAAAAGTGAAAAAGGAGGGAGGCGAGTGGAAATATGTAAAGAATGATCCCATCAATAATAGACTCACAGCAGCTACGATGATTCCATTTGAGTGGCCGGAGTTAGTGGCCGGCAATCGTTCAGTACGGGGGACCTTGGCAAATTGCTCAGGTGGCGTCACACCATGGGGAACTATCTTGACATGCGAGGAGAATTATGATAATTTTTATGGTGAGCATGATTATGCCACGGATTCACGCTCCAGAAGTAAGCTCGGCTGGGAGCGTTTTTATCCCAATCACCTGCCTCAGCACTATGGCTGGGTGGTGGAAGTAGATGTAAACACAGGGGGAGCCAAGAAGCACGTAGGGCTGGGCCGCTACGCCCATGAGTGCGCTACTGTCAAAGAATTGGCAGATGGCAGAGTAGTCATCTATTCCGGTGATGATATAGAAGAAGGGTGCATTTATAAATATATCTCCGAGGAGCCGGGTCAGATTTATCCGGGTCATTTGTATGTAGCCAATCTGGAGGCTGGCCGATGGGAATGGATAGACATCTCAAGACCCGAACTTGCCGAATTGTTTGAAAATCAAACGGAGGTGCTTATCAGAGCGAGAGAGACGTCTGTGCTGGTAGGTGGTACCGAATTGGACAGACCCGAAGATATAGAGATAGATCCGCTCACTGGAGATGTGCTCATTACCTTGACGAATAATAAACCGAAGGGAAATTATCACGGTTCTATTTTGAAAATCAGAGAGGTAGGCGACTATGATACGTTGGAATTTGCGCATGAAACCTTTCTGACGGGCGGAGAGGAGACGGGTTTTTCTTGCCCTGATAATATGGCGTTTGATGCAGCCGGAAATCTCTGGTTTTGCTCCGACATGTCGGATTCGGCAATGAAGAAGCCACCGTATGAAAAATTTGGCAACAATGGGCTCTTTGTTTTGATTCGAAATGGGGTGGAGGCAGGCACTATTTATCAAGTGGCCAGTGCTCCTAATGATGCCGAATTTACAGGGCCATGTTTTGCGCCTGATGGTGAGACGCTCTTTCTAAGTGTGCAGCATCCGGGTGAGGGATCAAAGGATTTAGCCAATTTGACGTCTAATTGGCCAGGTGGCGGAACTACCGTGCCACAGTCGGCTGTTGTGGCCATTCAGGGAGATCTTTTACGAACATTACAACACGTAGTATGAGCAATGAAATGCAAGTAGCCACATTTGGGAATGGCTGTTTTTGGTGTACAGAGGCTGTTTTTCAGCAATTGAAGGGCGTCTCGAAAGTGAAGTCGGGTTACAGTGGCGGGCATTCGCCAGATCCCACCTACAAGGAGGTGTGCACCGGCGAAACAGGACACGCGGAAGTGCTGCATATTGAGTTTGACGCATCGGTGATTTCATTCGAAGAATTGCTGGAGGTGTTTTGGAAAACACATGATCCAACCACGCTCAATCGGCAGGGCAATGACATTGGCACACAATACAGATCGGTGATTTTTTATCATACAGAAGCCCAGCGTGCGTCTGCAGAGCAGTATAAAAACCAGCTCACCGAGAGTAGAACATGGCCGAACCCCATCGTTACGGAAATCACGCCTTTTGACGTTTTCTATCCGTCAGAAACGTATCACGACAATTACTTCGCTTCGCATGGCCATGAGCCGTATTGCGCCATAGTGGTTCGCCCCAAAGTGGAGAAATTTCAGAAGACGTTTAAGGAAAAACTGGTTTGAGATAGTGAGGCAATTGGGAGGTAGCGAAGGGCTGTACCCTTCGCTTAGAGATTACGCCCTTTCAGGGCTCACTCGGAATAATCGAAATCAGAGAATCGGGTGACGCTCAAACGGCACTGATTGGTCAAAAATGTAGCGCATGGTTTTGAGGGTGCGGCACTTTTGTGCACCTATGTTCTTGCTGATATTGAGCATTTTAGGATTGAAGTCACCTTGCCATTGCAGTTCCAACAAGTTGTAGTTGGTGTATTTTTTAATGGCTCGCTCACCCTCCACAATCATGTAATAGTCCACACCTGTGCCCTGAAATTCAGGCACCACACCATAGGCTAATCCTACGAATTTGGTGAAGCGCTTCCGACTCTTCATCCATAAGAAGCGCAACTTATTGATCAAGTGAAATTTGCCATCGAAATGCTTGAAGCCTTGATTCAAATCAGGCAAGTTCAGCCACATGGAAATGGGTTCATTGTCTTTGTACACAAACCAAATCAGATGCGGATCGATGATGGGCTTCATCATCTGAAAAGTCTTTATTCCCTGCTGCAGCGTCATTTCCTTTCCGCCTTGATGGCTTGCCCACGCTTTGTTATACACGGTACAAAAGTCCTGTGCATATTTCTCTAATTTGTTCTTTTCATAATGCTCCCGATGGATAGTCGGATCTTGATCGAAGCGCTTGTGGGCATCATAAAATTTCGGGATCAATTGATCGGTCTTTGATAGGGGCATCTGCCAGCAGATCTGCTCGTAGAAGGTTTGCCATCCGTAGGTAGTGAACAGCTTTTCGTAGTATGGCGGATTGTAGTTGAGCCCATACGGTGGCGGCTGAAATCCCTCCGTGAGCAGTCCCCACCATCTATCGCGCTCGCCTAAGTTGATCGGGCCGTCCATCGCTTCTACACCTTGGCTCATCAACCACTCCTTGGCAGTGTCAAATAGCAAATTGGCCACAACTTGATCATCAATACAATCAAAGTAACCAATGCCTCCCACTTTGAATTTATCCCCTTTGTTTCGATAACGTGGGTTTACGAAAGCGGCAATTCGACCAATAAAGTTGCCCGAATCATCCTTCACGATCCATCGCTGAATTTTACCGGTTTTGAGGTACTTGTTTTTGTCTTTGTTAAATACATCCTTCACGTCATTGTCAAGAGGACGGATGTAGTCGGGATTGCCGGCGTTCATTTGTACATTGACCTGAATGAAATCCGAGAGATTGGATGTGTTATCCTGATAGATGTTCACTGTTTGGGGGAGCGATTGAGTTTTACTGATGCTAAGGTAAAAAGTATAGGGTGAATTGTAGTACACCTGGCCGTAAACAAAAGACCCCATCCGATAGTGGACAGGGTCTTTATTTATTTTGAAATGGGGGATTACTTCACCTTATCTACAATCGCTTTGAAGGCGGCTGGTTCGTTCATTGCCAAATCGGCCAACACCTTACGGTTGATGTCGATTCCGGCGGCAGCTAGTTTGCCCATGAACTGTGAGTAGGAGAGGTCATGCTCGCGCACGCCTGCGTTGATACGCTGAATCCAAAGTGCACGAAACTCACGCTTCTTCACTTTACGATCGCGGTATGCATACTGCATCCCTTTTTCGATAGCATTTTTAGCTACCGTCCATACATTCTTTCTTCTTCCGAAGTAGCCCTTCGCCTGCTTCA
>CAZPST010000150.1:0-6190 GCA_964589185.1 uncultured Roseivirgaceae bacterium
AAATCTTTGAGAGTTTCGGTGTGGAGAAGCAGATCAAAATGTCGTTTGGCAAGTCAGTGACTGTGCCAAGTGGAGGTTATCTGATCATAGAGCACACAGAAGCCATGCACGTGATAGACGTAAACAGTGGCAATAAATCGAACAGTCAGGATAATCAGGAGGATACAGCCCTGCACGTGAATATGGAAGCCGCCCTAGAGATTGCGCGTCAGCTCCGATTGCGTGATATGGGTGGCATCATCACCATTGACTTCATCGATATGCGCAGGTCAGAGAATAAGCGAAAGCTCTATGATCGTATGCGCGAAGTGATGAAGGAGGATCGTTCGAAGCACACTATTCTGCCGCTATCTAAGTTTGGTTTGATGGAAATCACCCGTCAGCGGGTGCGTCCGGAGATGAATATCGCCACACGCGAGGTTTGTCCGAGTTGTGATGGTACAGGCAAGATCACGGCCTCTATTCAAGTAAGCGATGGTATCGAAAATACGATTCAGCATTTGCTCACTACACAGAATCAGAAGAAAGTGACGCTCACGCTCCATCCTTTCTTGTATGCATATTTCACAAAAGGCATGATCTCCAAGCGCGTGAAGTGGTATCTGAAATATCACCGATGGGTGAATATTGAGGAGGATACGTCGCTAGGTGTGACACAATACAATGTGCTGGACGGAAACGGCGAACTGATAGAGATTCAAGGTGCAAATAATGCGATTGGCACTTCGGATGCGATTGCCTGAAAATAAGAATTAGTACTAAAGGGGAGGGATTCAGCCATAGGTTGAGTCCCTTTTTTATTTGGGGAGACTATCTAAGTTTTCTCTCAGTCTTGTAATCATATGAGGAATCGTATTTTATCGTCCCGAAAAGATTTGCGATCTGCCACTGCCTTCTTCTAAGAACATATTCTCGCAAGGCGTCATTTATAGCAGCTTGCTTTGTTTTGTGGTTACCCAGAGCAATAGCTTCCTTTAAAAGTGATTTATCAATAATCGGATCAGGTTTTATCATTTTTCAGAATTCAACACTTTATCGTAAAAATGGTTTAAAACTTCACCCCAAGATCAATAGACAGAACGGTGCTCTTGATGGAGAGTTCGTCGGCAAATCCTATGTTCGTATCTTTCACCACATTGGTGAGTCCGCGCTGATAGGAAATTCCCCCGAATAGCACCGTATTGACTCCTGCACGATATTCAAACCCCGTACCCAGTATCACAGGAATGTTGAACGGTTGGAAGGCGTCAATCACCTCTTGATTGTCTAGCGCAGTGTCAGCTTCCTCATATACCTTGATCTCAAGCGCCATGCCTAGCTGGAAATACACACGAGCGTCCGGCTTCACTTCATTCGTAAAGAGCTTCAGCGAGGCAGGGATTTGCAAATACTGCAACTTGTACGATTCGGCACTATTCATATCCGGATAGACCAACGGATCGGCCGTGATCCCGATGTTTACTTGCTTGGGCATGTAGTAGAGTCCCGTGCTGAGCACATAGCTATCGGATAGATATTTGTCCACCACCAAACCAAACGTAAGCTTCATGGCAGTACCATCATTGTCAATGGTCACATCGGGATCATCTAGGAGCATGCGCGATGAACCAAAGGCGGGCGCCATTTTAATACCAAGTTTATAACTGGCATCCTGACCAACTGCAGCTAATGAACCAATGCCAAATAGGATAGTGAAGACGAAGACTTTTCTCATGCGTTGAATGTGGTACTTTTGAGGCTTAAAATTAACGAGTATGCGTGCACTTGGCCTAACGATGATGATTCTTTTGTTCATGACCTCCTGCGGCGGACAAAAGTGCCGAGATGGAGCACCACAACCACAGACGGTAGCATTGGAGCTGGTGCGCACCGAAAAGGAGCTTTTTGCCGCTGATTCATTATCCGATGTGCTTGCCTATTTTGAGAAATACCCGGAACTGGCCAACTACTTTTGGCACAAAGATCAATATCCGTCAGACACTATTTTGGCCGGACGCACATACGCGTTGATCAAGCAGCCGGGGGTGGACACGGTCTTTCAAGAGTCCATGGCGGCTTTTGCAGATACCAAGCAAATGGAAGCGGAATTGGCAGAAGCCATTGGTAGGTTGAAGACATTGTATCCCAACGCCAAAACACCCAAGGTGATGACGGCAGTGACGGTGTTTTACAATGACTTGGTGGTGTCAGATTCGCTCATCATCATCGGATTGGATCACTTCATCGGCCCCACGGCCAAGTATGCACCGCAAGACATACCTGCCTATATCTTAGCGCGATACGACATGGATCATCTGCCGGCCATCATCATGCAGTTTCTCTCAGGCTATTATGTAAAAGCCGGGAACAAGAACACACTCTTGTCTGACATGATTGATTTTGGCAAGACCTACTACATGAACAGCCGTCTGCTGCCCTGCACTTCCGACTCCATTTTGATGGGCTACACGCCGCAAAATATGATCGACATCAAGGAAAATCAAGAGATCATTTGGGCCAATTTTGTGGAAAATCAATTGCTCTACACCACCGACCATGTGATCAAGCGGAAGTTTCTAAGTGAGCGACCGAATGTCTTTGAAATTAGTCAGAATTGTCCCGGCCGCATAGGCGCTTGGGTGGGCTGGCAAATAGTGGAAAGCTACATGGCCAAAAATGACGTGACTATAGTGGAACTGATGGAAAACACCGACCACCACCGGATTTTTGAACTATCAGGGTATAAGCCGAAGAATGAGTAGAAATAAGACACTTAGATTAATTGTGCTATGGTCTTCTCTACTTTGTTACTAGTTTTCAGAGTAGCCTTTTCGGTATTTGAAATCAGCAATTTGCGGAAATCAGTGGGAGAGTAGCTCTTTTTTGTATTGATTTGTTGAATTCGGAAAATGCAAATTAACGGAAAAATGGAGTTTATTAAATTTATGTATAGCACAAGACAACCACTGTAAGATGAGTGAAGGAAAAGTATCTTTTAACGAAATACCGAAGAGAGATGCATTCCCTGCAATAAGAGGCTTTGTTTATCAGGTTCATTTGACAATTCTACAGTGGTTTAGATTAAGACACGGTCAAATTTTAGAACTTGAGAAAGGTGAAGATTTCGATGTTATTACCAAGGAGATTGAGGAGCAAAAGGAAATACGTGAACTTGGACAGGTAAAATTCCTAGAAAGGGGGATTAGTCTGAATCAAAGAAAAATTCTTGATATTGTTTTTAACTACTTTGAACATAAGAGGAATAACCCAGGCCATAATTTAGTTTTCAGGTTTCTTTCAAACACAAATTGTGTTATTGAGTCGCCATCATTATTTCTAGATACGACCAAAGGTATTGAAGCTTGGGAAATTTTAAGAACGCAAGGAGAAATTGATAACACGAATACCTATTATCAAGGGATAAAAAGACATCTTAAAGAATCTGCTTCACATATAATTGATAAACTTGATGAAAAGGGATTCGAATCAACCGGATGGAGAGAATTTCTTCAGTCTTTAGAATCTGATGAGTTTGTTCAAGATTTAATTGGAGGTTTTGCGTGGAGTTTGAAAACAGGTGATGTAAATCAAGTCGAGCAATTAATAAGATTTGAAATAAGAAAATTAATTAATGAGACAAATGAAGATAGGGAAAAGCGGATTCTTTCTAAGGCATTTTTTCATGTATTTAAGGTTCTATGTCAACCAAATCTAAAGGTTTTACAAAAGAATGATCTCGATACATTAATTGCTGATGAGAGTTTAACAGATGATGACAGTGATCTTAAAACATACTTGATCACACTCCAAAACGAGGTACTACATAAACTCTCTGATCTTGAAGCTATGGTGCTGGCAAATTCTAAAAGTATCGCGGACATTAGCAAAAGATCTCTTGAACTAGAAAATAATTCAAGTGTCATGTCCTTTGATTATACATATGCAATTTCTATAGATCCTCCACGTCCTATGGAGAATGGATCAAGGAGAAAGAAAAAAGTCGATCATATCATTGAGGCGTTTCAAACGTATCGTTGGATAAACCTAAATGGGATAAATGGTACAGGTAAAACTCAGCTTGCAGCTTTGGTCTGTCATGAATTTGAAGAGGCATATTGGCTGGATTTGAGATCACTCTGGAATCATCATGAGCATGCAAGGTTAATTTTCATAAAATTTATAGAGTTGATCAGCTTGTCCTCATTTGAGCATGACAGAGCGGAATGGCTGAAAAGGGTAATTGGAGGTATCAAAGCAAATGCTCTTATAGTCATTAATGATGTACCAAATCCTAATGGTCAAAATTTATTGATTGAGATATTATTAATGCTAGTTCATGAGCTTCATTCCGGAATTAGGGTTTTAACCACGTCAAATCATTCATTCGATACGATCAGAAATGAAAAGTTGAAGGATATGTATCTAATGGAATTTACTCAGTTAGATTTTGAGGATGATGAAATAGAGGAATATTTATTGAAGAATGGAGCCCCCGAGGGCATAAGAAAATATATATCTTTTCTTTCCACTATAACTAAAGGAAATCCTAGGTTAGTGTCTGAGGTTTTGCGCTTTCTTAAGAGGAAAAAGTGGGGGTTGAATAGTAAAAAGACCCTTGAGGAACTACTTCAAGGAAAGTTTTCCTCTGAGTTAGCTCTGGACACTCAATTTGCGATTAAGGAATTGATACCAGATCCAGAATCAAGAGAATTACTCTACCGATTGAGTTTTATTGACTGGTCGTTCGACAATAGCTACGTAATGGCACTTGCGCATGTAGACAAGGAGATTGAATATTCTTTTGAGAAGTTTAATGAATTAATTAACATTTGGATTCAACGAACTTCATTTGGTGAATATCAGACATCACCACTCATTCGCAAACTTGGTGAACAAAATTTGGCACCTACAACCCAAAGGGAGATTCATCTCGCAATCGCCAAAAACATTTTGAGATCAGAATCTTTAAACCAAATTAGTGTCTCAAGACTCATAAGTGCTTTTATAGCTGCCCAAGATTTCATTCAAGCTGGTCTAGTTTTGATTAATCTTTACCAAGCCGGACATAACCTAGATGAAATTAAAATTCTTAAGGAATGGGGATTCTTAAACTTCTGGAATAAGACTCCCATGCCAGCCAGTTTGCCTATTCAATTGCAAGCTCAAATTCTACACGAACAAATTAGACTAAAGGCTCGTTTGGGCGAGGATTCTGAAGAAACATATAATCGACTTGAAAATTTGTTAGTTCAAGAATCAATTGCACATGATGATGAATGGATTATAAGGGCCTTGTGTATGAACGCGCGTCCATATTCTAAGATGGTTAAACTCATTGATCACTTGAACTACTTGGTGACATATAGGAATCACCCTTTATATAGTGATTTTCTTAGTGAACAAATTATTGAAGGTTTTGTTTGGCTTGCATCAACTTCAATCAATGACAAAGAAGATTTGTTTCAATGGTTCGAGTTAATTAGGATTGCTGAATCCGAATTTCCCATTGATGTTTTCTCAAGAGAATCAGCTCAAAATGGAATTACTGTACTGGTAAATAAAATTGTTGATAGTGAAAGCTTTCTAATGAATCATGATGATAAAGACTCATACATCGATGTGCTTGAAAAATTTTCGCAGATTTTTAGAAAGCGATCGAACGAAGTATTAGAAGCGGTTATTCAGAAGGAGATTATTGCTTTCGTATTTAGAGTAGAAGATGACGAGGAAAAGGCAATAAGAATTGGAAAATTACTCATAGAGCAGTTTAATAACGATGTTTCTAAATATTTGGTTTACGAGGTTCTAGGAAAGCTTTTGTACAATCATGGAAAGAAGAAGGAAAGCATAACATGGCTGGATTCTGCTATAGAACTAGACTGTGAAAATCAATTAAGTTTTGTTGAAACCCTTACTTACTTGGCATGTGCTGTTTCTCGCAGTGATCCTAAGTATGCTATTCCTTATTTGTCTCGAGCAGTTGACTTGGCCAAAGAGAAGGAATTTGTTTTGGATCGTATTCAAGTAACAGGTGAGTACGGACTTTCATTGTGGTTGGTAGGGGAGAATTTGTCAAGTTATTTGACCTTTGCTTCAGTAATTTCTGATCTTCATGCTCTAAAGGATAGTCATTCCCACGATAGAAATTGGATCAGATTCAATAGCGTCCTAAACGATTAAAGAGGGAGGTGTGCCTTAAGTATCCCAAGGT
>CAZPST010000151.1:0-6149 GCA_964589185.1 uncultured Roseivirgaceae bacterium
CCACTTCAGATACGAGTGCTGTCGCCAATTTACCAAAACGAGTCGGCTAAAAGGTGACTGATGTCATGTTTGAAGTGGAGAGCAACTATTGACATAAAGCCCTGAAAGGGCGGCATCTAATAACAAAGGGCGCTAGCCCTTTGTACTGCACATTACAAATGACCTCTGCCCTGAAAGGGCGCAATCTCCATAAGCAGGAAACTTCCGAAGCAAGAGACTTCCGAAGTTTTGGAAACTTCGGAAGTCTGGCGTCTTCAAATCCAGTGACAGACCCACTTCAGATACGAGTGCTGTCGCCAATTTACCAAGACGAGTAGGCTAAAAGGTGACTGATGTCACCAAAAAACCGACACGAGTCGCCTATTTACTGACTCGAGTTGCCTAAAAGGTAACTGCAGTCACCTTTTTGGTAACACGAGCCGCCTTTTTACTCACTCTTGTCACCTTTTTGGTGACTCGTGTCATGTTTGAAGTGGAGGGGGGTACTTCGGAAGTACCCCCTCCCACTTCGGAAGTAGGTAAACGCAGCGGAAAGGCGGTTTTTGTGGATTTTGGTGAGTGAGGTATTTGGTAGTTTGGAGCCACGCTGCTACTAAGTGCCGTAGTTGGGTCTTTTGATTAACGACTAGTATGCTTGTTGGTGATAATAGCAACCAGGTTCTGAGATATCAATTTGCCCTATCGTATAACAATATTCTATACCTCTCGTAAAGTTCCTGATACTTATTAGAACGTTCTATATATCCAAACTCCTTAAAAGTATCCCTCAAAAATTCAACTATATACAAATGCAGTTTAAAACTTTCACTAGAATTGGAATTATCTAAATCTACATTATCAAGGCTTTCAGATACGTACTCAAGTATCCCGTCAGATTTATTCATAGCCAAATCGATTTCACCCAATTTCAAGAATAACTTTATTTGAGCAACGCTGTAATAATCAGGAGGAAATACTTCATCTGGCAACCAAACTAGACTAGAAAGTAAAATTTTCTTAGCCTCCCATTCTTTACCCATATTCAAAAATGCCTGTCCAAGATCATAGATGCAAGATCTGTATTCCAAAGCGAATGAAATTTCATTTTTCAAATTAGTCCTTTTCATAGGCAAAAAATTCCAATCAAAACCATACATTAGATTGTCATACATCAAATTATGATCAATAGCATCTTCACTTTCAATAGGCAAAAAACGATAAGTCAAGCCTTCCTTAACAACATTACTATTCAAATTCAAATTCAGTTGACTAAGTGAAGTGTGGTTGAAATAAATAGGACGATCCCAATCATTTGTTTCCAAGAAATCTAGAATTGATAAATCCTTCATTTCGATACCACCAGTCTTTATAGAGATAGTCATAATTGAGTCTAACGCAAAATCGGACAGCAAAGCCGGCAATGAACGGTCTTCAAAAAAAGTATCAGTCCTAAGCGCCAATTCCTTTGAAGGTATCATATTGTAATAAGAATCTCCTATTGGATACCTTAGTGTTTCATGTTCTTGATTTACTAATTCGAGATACTTTTTAACACTTATAGGAACATTTATGGATTCAATTAAGGGTATATATCCGTTAGGGCCCGAAGAATCGTAACTTTTGCTATTTATGGAATATCGTAGAGGTATAAAAAGATCATTATCAGTGGAGATAAAGTCAATATAGCGTCCAACATTTAAATAACTCAACAGAACCACAGTAACATCCCTTCGAATACCATATTTCGCTTGGATATAAATTAATGGCCATGTATCATTATCTCCTCCAGTAAAAAGTACAGAATTAGGTGCGCATGAATTCAAATAGTTCTTTGCTAACGATAGGTAGAAATCGCTGTAAATATTATCTGCCAATTCAGGCAATGCCTCATCTATATTTGAAAACATCATTAAATTAATAAATGAAGCTACATGCTCATTTGCCGCTCTGGTTCCAATTGATCCAACAATAGTTTCAAAATTTTCATTTCGTTCATTCAAACGCCAGTACGCATTAATCGAATGGTGTTGATACTTCCGATATTTTGACAGTTCACTTTTATTCAACTTTTCATTTCTATCTAGATTAAATTTATTTTTAAATTTTCCCTTCCGCTCCCCTTTAAAAAGTAGATGAGTAGCAAAAGTCGAATACGCCTTACCTAAAGCATACAAAATGGTATCAGATAGATTTCTCTCATTTTTTCCGAATTCTTTAATCACATCCCAGTCCCATCCGTCATAATTATAGTAAGGAATAAGGTCAAAATAAATTGCATCGAAAGCGTCCAAATACGTCGATACTTGATTTGAATCCTCAATTCGAATTTGATCTTCAAGTATCAATATTCGAGATATTTGATGTCCTTTAGATTGGAATTTCAAAGATCGAAAACTCCCCATTCTACTATCCCAAAAAACTTCATTTGAGCTCTCAGAAAATTCGTTATCAATGTACTTCCAAGTGCTAATGTGCCATCCCGTTGATTTTTTTTGAAATTTTATTTGTGAATCCTCATCAACCATGTAGTCATCAAAAAATTTCCTGACTACAAGTTCATAAGTTGGATAGGTGTGCTGTCCGAATAAATCAAGCGAATACACACAAAACAAAATGAATAACGCTATTATTCTCATGATAATAGTTACTAAGTTAAAATGAACACTGTAATATTAAAGCATTCCACACCTCTTTCAATCATCCCCTTGAAAAACCCTTAAAAAAACTGCTAAATATCCATGCAGCTCGTGAGACAGCCCTGATCGAAGCGGCACGAAGTATAGCGAAGAGCAGGAGCACAGCCACTAAACACCCCGAAGGTGTCGCTTCTTCAAATCCAATTGAAGCAATTCTGCCAATAGCTGCCTAATTTTCCCCAATGAAACAGCACCTCCACATGCTGGCCATTGTCGTGCGAGAGTATGATGAAGCCATTGATTTTTATGTGAACAAACTCGGCTTTGAGCTACTGGAAGACACGCCCCAATCTGCCACCAAGCGGTGGGTGCGGGTGGCGCCTAAGGGAGCGCAAACGGGTCTGCTACTCGCCAAGGCGGCCAATGACGAGCAACTAACGGCAATAGGAAATCAAACGGGTGGTCGGGTATTCCTCTTCCTGCATACGGATGATTTTGAGCGGGACTATGCCCGCCTGCAGCAGCAGGGCATCCGCATCGTGCGGGAGCGCTCCGAAGAACCCTACGGCACAGTGGCCGTATTCGCCGATCTGTATGGCAACTTGTGGGATTTGATACAGCCTAAACCCACTTCGCTCTAAACCGTAAAGCCAATCTATCTGCCTGATGCAACCAATCCGATTAACTTGCATCTTAAAGCGAATTACAACGAACACTCAATCAATAATCACAAAATGAAAATCAGAATCCTTACGATGCTGTGCATGCTGCCTTTTTGGTTTGCATTGGCACAAACCACGGAGCTATACATGCCGGTGGAATTCAAAAAAGCCTATGAAAACGGAACACGGAAAATGGACGGAACCGTCTCCCCTATCTACTGGCAAAACCGCTCCAATTATAAACTACGTGCCACGATAGACCCCACTACTCGGCTCCTCACCGGCGAGGCAGAGATCACCTATTTCAACAATTCGCCGGACTCTATCCGCAATCCGGTATTCCATGCCTATCATGATTATTACAAGCCCACATCCAAGAAGGCGGGATTTTTTGCCGCACCTGCCGCCAATGAAGCTCCGCATGAGGGCATGGTCATAGATGAACTGACCATCAATGGTGAGGTGATCAACCTTAAAGATAGAAACGCAGCTACGTACCGTGGCACCAACTATCAGGTGAAACTGAAAGAAGCTTTGGTGCCGTGTGGCTCCATGCAACTCACCTTCAAGTGGCATTATGTGATTCCGGGCGAAGGATTTGAGCGCAGTGGCGCCATAGACCCCACGTCTATGTTTGTGGCCTATTGGTACCCCGAGATGTCTGTGCTGGATGATATAGACGGCTGGGACAGAGTGGTGTATGATGCCGCCACGGAGTTTTACCACGATTATTCAGACTATGATGTACAGGTGACTGTACCTGACAATTTCACCGTGTGGGCGTCTGTGCCCGCAGACAATCCCACGGAAGTGTATTCCAAAACGACCCTTGACCAATTGGAGAAAGCGAAGAAAAGTACCGAACCGGTGAATATCCTCACAGAGGCTGACTTCAAAAAAGAAGCATCCGGTACCAAGACGTGGAAATACACAGCCAAGAATTTCCCTGATTTCTCCTTTGCCCTTAGCGATCATTTTGTGTGGGATGCAGCAGGATATACCGACAAGGAGGGGGATTTCTTCCTACACACAGCCTATCCGGCAGAAAACAAAGGCTTCACATCGGTGCTAGCCACCATTCAGGAGTCGTTGAAAATTTTCCATAATGACTTCCCCGTGTACACCTTCCCATATCGCAACTTCACCATCTTCAATGGCTTGCAAGGCGGTGGCATGGAATTTCCGGGTATGGCCAACGATCAGGAGAATACCGGCGCGATGTACACCCGCTATTTAGGCAAAGAAGTCACCGACTTTGAGGCCAATTTGGGTCTTACACTCCACGAGATGTGCCACATGTATTTTCCCTTTATGATGGGCATCAACGAGAAGAAATATGCGTGGATGGACGAAGGACAGGCTAGTTTTTCTGATTTTTTCATTCCTGAAATGTTCAGCCCGGGCAACAACGATCAACCGTATTTGGGTTCGCAGCGAGTGCTGCCAATGATGACGCCCTCCCACCAAATGGAAGGCAGTGGCATGAATTCGTACAACATCGGCTCGCGCTCGTATCAGGCATTGTTCAAATTGCTGGGCAAGGAGACATTCACAAAGTGCATGAAGGCCTACATGGACACGTGGAAACACAAGCATCCTACCCCGTATGATTTCTTCTTCACGTTCAACCGCGTGTCAGGCCAAAATCTGAATTGGTTTTGGAAAAACTGGTACTTCGACTGGGGATACATGGACTTGGGCATCAAGTCCGTTGCAGCAGAGGAAGTGATTATAGAAAACGTAGGCGGCAGAGCCTTGCCATTTGTGTTGAAAATCACGTATGCTGACGATACCGAGACTAATGTGACAATGACGCCAGCCGTATGGCAAACTAGCAACACGTATTCTCACAAAATGAAAGGCAACAAAAAGGCCATCAAGCAGGTGGACTTGGTGGTGGAATTCGGCAGTGATGCGGACGGCAAAAACAATGTGTGGGTGAAGAAATAATCGCTTATTTCACTCAAAAAAAACCTGTCCTGAGATAATCGGGGCAGGTTTTTTTATGTCAATTTGCCAGAACGCAACCATAGTAGGCGGTTTGGCATCTAGTCCCAAAAACCAAATAGTATGAAACGCACACCCATAGAAAAACAAGTTCGATTCCTCATCATCTACGCCACATTAAGCACACTCCTTTTTGCTGGTATTCTAATCATTCTTATCAAAGACCAAAGAAAGACTGTCATCCGTTCGCAGGGTCTGGTTATCACAGACGAACAAGGCAGGGATCGTATTTTGATTGGATCGCCCATTCCTACTTCCAAAGACCGTATGCGCACCAATCTGGAGCGAGTGAAAAACGAGTGGGCTAAAGGAAAAGACAGTCTTGCTTACATGACCAATTACACCGAAGAATTAAGACACGATGTGGGCGGAATTCTCTTCTTGAACGAAGACGGATTTGACAAACTCGTCCTTGGCGAAACAATCCCCGACCCCAACACAGGCCGTAGAATCGTGGAATCATCAGGCTTTGCATTCAATGATGATCGTGGATATGAAATGGGCGGATTGGGCGTATCCAAAACAGAAACAGGAGCGTATCGGGTGGTATTTGGAATGGATGACCCAAAAGTGGGAGAAGCGATGCACATGTTTGTGCTCGAAGACGGCACTAAAGGTATTCAAGTCGCATATGAAGAGGGACGCTTGCTCCTTGGCCGTTCACCTAAAAACGGCTTTTTTAATACTACAGAAGAGTTTGTGGGTATCAAAGTAGAAAATTTGAATGGTGAAATACTGTGGCAGGAGAATGCACTGAAACGTAAAGAGTAAAATCACACACGGTTCTGATCCGATCCATAAACAATCCCAAATTCGTAGCATATTTGCGGCTCGTATCAACACAAGCTATGTACAACGTTGTAGT
>CAZPST010000152.1:0-6109 GCA_964589185.1 uncultured Roseivirgaceae bacterium
TTTTCGGTAGAGTGCCGTGTCCAACGCTTGCTTTTCATTGAGTAGCGCGGCAGATTCAGATGCTTTAATAGTGAGCAGTGCTTGGTTGCGTTCCTCTATTTTGGAGTCATTCAATACCTGTATTTCACCTTGCAGGTCATCGTGAAACATCCACAAAATCACCGGCTGAGCGATAAACGTGCCCAATGCAATGGCAAGCAGCACCCGAAAGAGCGTGGGTACGAGTGTGATTTTTCCGGCTTTTATGGAGGCAATAAGCATCCGGTCAATGGTGAGGATGCCGAATCCCAAAAAGAGACCAAGCGGCACATAGAGCCACGGGCTCGATACGCTGATAGACCAGAAGTAGATCCATGCGATAGAGGCGTAGATGAAGGTAAACAATACGCCCAATCCGATGATGCGGGCGCGGTTGGCGTCCGATTTACAATCATGAATAATTTCAGGAATGGCTGTGGCAAACCACCAGAGCATCCGGCTCAGGCGGCTGTAACCTCCGGTGGGAGGTGTGGGTGTAGTAGTGGTGTCCATGGTTTTTGATCATTGCAATGGCTAACGAAGAAATCGGCATTAGGATTATCTCCTGTAGCCACTTCATGTGCATTACATTGATCGAAAAGTGGAAAAAGTGATATTTTCGGGGCTGTATGAGATACGCACTACTTTTTCTGCTGTTGATGGCGTGCAAAGCCAATCAGGTCACATTGAATCCGATAGCTACCACACCCCCGCTGGTATCACCCCCGAAGACAGAGGAGGAAGCAACCCGATATGATGATAATTGGGACGAACTGACCTCTGAAGAAGCTGGCGTGATCTCCACGTCCGAATCATTTCTGATCGGTGACCGCATGGTGGGACTATCTATTTATCAGCGCAAGGGAAATCTCACCTTTGTCAATGTGCATGATAATGAAAACACGTCTGTGCAAGCCGCTAAAATCGTGATTGACTCACTGGGAGGGAAGTTGCTTCAGTTG
This sequence comes from uncultured Roseivirgaceae bacterium, assembly GCA_964589185.1. Lineage (GTDB taxonomy): Bacteria > Bacteroidota > Bacteroidia > Cytophagales > Cyclobacteriaceae > JAAEPI01. Next base: position 981 of record CAZPST010000152.1, read on the forward strand.
CGACATACGGGTGAGCGAAACATCCAATTCAGGCACAATGGCGAGCAATACGAATTTGATCCCAATCGGATATTTACCGATGCAGGTGCACGTGAAACGCTGAGCAACTTGGGGGTGTATTCAGACGAGGCACATGCGCTTGTACGTCGATTTGCAAATGCGCTTGTGGATTCACTGGATGTGGAGGTGATTTTGACATTGCATAACAACACAGAGGGTAATTATTCGGCGGCTTCTTACCTCAACGAGTACAAAACCGACGCAGCAGATGTCTACCTAAATTCGGCCCGAGACCCTGACGATTTCTTTTTTGTTACCGAACGGCTATTTTTTGAGGAATTACGTTCTCGCGGATTCAATGTAGTACTGCAAAACAACGCCACCGTGACAGACGATGGCTCACTATCCGTACTGGCCGGACAAAGAGGCATTCCGTATATCAATATCGAGACAGAGCATGGGCACCTGCACGAACAGGTGGAAATGCTCTTTGTGATGTATGATATGTTTCAATGAAAATAGCCTTCCGAAGTTTCAAAAACCTCGGAAGTCTTCCAAGAACAATGTAGAATTGATTCAAAAATCTAGCGGATATCCCGATGGTGTCACCATCGTTTCGAAGAAACGAAAGCGGGCGGGCTTGCCAGCATTCCGCGCGCGTGAGGGCTCGTGTGTGGAAGGTTAATGCTGGCTTGATTTTTTGGTTCTTTTGTATCAAAGACAAAAGAACGAAGAGAAAATTGAGGAATAAACTGTAATCACCAAAGTGAGATTGCGTCGGTCGAGTAGGTTTCGGGATGTCCTTTGGACATGAAAAGTGCGCACTCCCACTCAATCAAGGACACCACTAACTTTCATTAATCAAAAACGAATCGCCCTCCAACCTCACTTTCCCATCTTCTACCAGCATCCGTACCGCTTGAATCAACAATTCAGCCCGATACTCGGGAAGCTTTTCTCCCAATGAGTATACATTGCTTGCCCCTTGAGTGATTGCCTGCTGCACTTTATTCAGCGGCACATCCGGTCGGGCACGCTTTTTATTCAAGCAGAAGTCGCACACGCCACAATTTTCCTCTGTCAGTTCATCAAAATACGCCTGCAGCATCCGCGTGCGGCATTGGGTTTTACTCTCCAGATAATCCACCATGGATTGAGCTTTGCGCACGGCATTGTCTTGTCTGAATGTGATAAAAGCTTGATCTATAGGCAAGTCAATGGGCAGCATGCGGGGCACCATGAAGGTGATGCGCGGCGTATCGGTGGCAGGTGAATAATCCAGTATGCCTTGCTCCGTGAGATACGCCATTTGCTTCTTGGTCACATCTGAGGGTTGCTTGTACAATTTGGCAATGTCAGCCTCTTTGATAGGTACATAGTTTTGGTACAAATCACCGCCGTACAGCCGAAGAATCGCCTTGATGAGTAGGTCAAACTTGGCATTGGCCACTTCAAATTTGTAGAGCGCCTCTTTGCTGATAGGAATGTGCAATTTGGCTTCCTGAAATACCCCTTCCGACAATTGGAGAACGCCGATTTCAGCCAATTGCCGCAGCGCTTTTAGTCCGTCTACGGGTTTGATGGCAAATGATTCACAAAAATTCACCAAATCAAATGGCAAGCTTTCGAGGGCATGGCTACCCACCGCCATTTTATAGTAGTTGGCCAGCGATTGATACACGCGCTGCATTTCTTCTTTAGACGTCACCGAGTTAGCGGCACGCTCCTGTAGTTCCATGGTGTCTTTTTTATGAAATAGCGCCACAGCGAACGCCATTTTCTCATCACGTCCGGCTCTACCTGCCTCTTGATAATACGCCTCCAATGATTCGGGCACATCCATGTGAATCACCGTGCGCACATCCGGCTTGTCTATACCCATACCAAATGCGTTGGTAGCCACTATTACGCGAATGCGGTTGGCGATCCATTGATCTTGCTTATTGGCTCGCTCGGGAGTGGTGAGCCCGGCGTGGTAATAATCTGCCGAAATGCGCTGCGAGCGCAAAAAGGAGGCGACTTCCTGGGTACGCTTGCGAGTGCGCACATACACGATACTGCTGCCTCCCACGCGTTGCAATATTTCAAGCAGCTTGGCCTCTTTGGCTTCCAGATGAAAGGTCGAATAGGAGAGGTTCTTCCGTGCGAAGCTCTTCTGAAACACCGCCGGATTTTTCATTTCCAATTTTTCCAGAATGTCTTGCTTCACTTCACGTGTGGCTGTGGCTGTGAGGGCTATGAGCGGCACAGCCGGTAGGAGTTCTTTGATGGCGGCTATTTCCAGATACGCCGGTCTGAAATCATACCCCCATTGTGAGATACAATGCGACTCGTCAATAGCAAGTAGCGAAACGTTCATTTTTTTGAGTCGCTCCTGAAACAGCTTGGTTTTCAGGCGTTCGGGCGAAACGTAGAGGAATTTTATTCCGCCATAAATGCAATTGTCCAACGCAATGTCAATCTCCCGATGACTCAGCCCCGAGTAGAGCGCTACCGCCGGAATGCCCCGCTTGGTGAGCTGCTGCACTTGGTCTTTCATGAGTGCAATGAGTGGTGTGATTACAAGGCACACGCCTTCTTTGCAGAGGGCAGGCACCTGAAAGCAAATGGATTTGCCACCGCCGGTAGGTAGCAGTGCAAGTGTATCTCGCCTATCTAAAACAGACGAGATAATGTCTTCTTGCAGCGGCCGAAACGCGGCATACCCCCAATAGCGCTGTAAGACCTCCTGCGGATTCATGGTGCCGAAGATAGGGGAGGTAAAGAAGACCTAGCGCATCGAAGTATCCCTTGCCGGAGACACTGCTGATGCCGGAAGCCTTAGAAGGGGAGTAATCACACAGCTAATCTCGAAACCTTGGCGAAAAAAAACCGAATTCGTGCTGATTTTGACGGTAGAGATTGGTTTTGGAGCGGCTCATTTTGGCTATTTAGATACCTAGTACGTGCCCTTGGGGTCACGGCTAGTTTGCATCTGCGTGAGTGTTTAGATGCGGCAGTTGATTGTGGACTGTGGACAGTGAACCACTAGCAGCTAAAACTGAACCAACATCAGTACCTAAACCCTAAGACCCAAACAAGCCGATAAGTCAACATTGTGAAATTAAGATTTTTCGTTTCAAAAAAATTCCGTATTTTCCCCACGGCATTCAAGTCGCTCGATGGAGAGTAATTCATTGAAAACCTTGAAAATTAGCTGTTTTTTTTACGCATTTCTGACATCACCGTAGTGGTTGTTATGTTTGAATGCATTTATTTTGGCACCTTGAAGTAAAATTCACCTAACTATGAACCTACGGAGAATCACCAGCGACTCTGCTATCAGTACGTCTGCTACTGCCTTACAACGATCTTTATATCCAAATAGTATGAATACGAAAAAAGTTTCATCACATCGGTGGGCAGCTAGCCTATTGCCGATGCTTTTCCTATTGTTGTCTTTTGTGGCCAGTGCACAAACGGGTAACGTGACTGTTAACAGTCCATCCATTGTTGAGAATGGTGGTCCATTGACTTTCACTATTAATCTCGGCGGAACGGCTGGGGTAGCTGGGTCAGTTACCGTCAACACAAGTGACAATACTGCTACAGTGGCTGATGGGGATTATACGGCTCTAGTAGGTCAAGTAGTAAATTGGTCTGCCGGTGCTACGACAGCCACGTTTGATGTAGTCTTGGGGGCTGATTCAAAAGTGGAGGGCAATGAGGTCTTCATTGTGACACTATCGAATTTGACCGGAGGAGAGGGTACTTTAGCGGGTCCTGTAGGTGTGGGAACAATCACGAATGATGATGCCTCTGTGGTATCGATAGCCGCCGATGCTTCGGGTGGGGAAGCTTCTACCATACAATTCAGCGTTGAAATGACCAATCCTTCTGATGCCGATGTAGTTGTTACTTTTAATGCCACGGATGGTTCTGCTACAATCGCTGACTCAGATTTCACAAATCCTAATTCCACCGTAACCATTTTTGCAGGTACAGTATCCCAAACCATTGGTGCTGGAGTAGTCGCTAATGGTGACCCCAAGGTTGAATTGGACGAAACTTTTACAGTGTCTATCGCTGAGTCAAATTTTAATGGACGAAACATCTCACTAGGCACTACAAGCAGAACTGGTACTATTACGAATGATGACGCATCAGTTGTATCCATTGCGGCGAGTGCAGCCACCGAGGGTTCAAACGTAGTTTTTACCATTTCTATGACAAATCCATCGGATGTAGCTACTACGGTGCTTTTCGATGCGACGAATAATGGAAGTGCTTTAGCAGGGACCGACTATACCGGACACGCGGGCACATTGGTAACGTTAGCTGCCGGTGTAACCTCTCAGACGGTGAATGTCATCACTGCTACGGATAATGTTGTTGAGTTGAATGAAACATTCGATGCAACTATTTACGACCTTGCAACAAATGGGCGGCCAACCGTCACATTAGGAACTGCATCGGTGCTGGGCACTATCAACAATGACGATGCAGCCGTGATCAATATTTTAGGTGGGGCTGTAGCTGAAGGCGCAAATGGTGATTCACCAACGATAACCTTCACTATTACTTTAGACAACTTAGTTGATACTGACGTTACTGTGTTGTTCAATACAGCCAATGTTACTGCTACGTCTGGTGTTGACTACCCGGCTATCGTTAATCAACTTGTGACTTTTGGTGCAGGAACGAATTTGGATCAGGAGGTCTTGGTCACTATCACAGGAGACAACATTGTCGAATTGACCGAAACTTTTAACGGTGTAATTTCCGCGCTCTCGGCGGGAGGTAGAAATGTAACTATAAACACATCATCGGCCACAGGAACTATTACAAACGATGATTCATCAGTAATTTCCATAGATGCAGATGCTTCTGCCGCTGAAGGAGATGCCGTGCAATTCACGGTATCAATGACCAATGAAGCGGATGCTGATGTAGTGGTTTCTTTTGTGACTGGCGATGGAACTGCAACGCTGGCCGATTCAGATTACACGCAATTAGTCGGAACTAATTTGGTGACAATCGTGGCGGGACAGACGTCTGCTACTACGAATGCTGCAGTTTCTACTACTGAAGATACCAAGTTTGAAAATGGTGAAACATTTTCAGTAACCATTGCTGAGGATCAATTCAAT
>CAZPST010000153.1:0-6109 GCA_964589185.1 uncultured Roseivirgaceae bacterium
CGACTTGAAGCTTTACTGAATTGAGGTTTAATAGCCCAACCCTGATATAGAGATAAAGTCTCTGCTTAATTGTAGGGGCTTTTTTTATATAGAAATATCGTTAGTGCTGTGATGATACACCTCTTTGAATGGGATTGCAAAGAATTGATTGAACCACTAACTATTTTGCCTACTATTGAATATCTTGTCAAACCATTCTTCTAAACTAACCAATTACAGCTATGGCAAACACTTACAAATTTTACCTCAAGCTACAAGGCAGCAATCCCAATTATCAGCTAATGTGGAGTACAGATCAACGCACATGGGCAAAAGTTCAGTCAAATTCACCCTCTACCATCGTAGACTCTGACGATGAACTGGAATGGGACGTAGATGATGATACCATCGACAACATCAAAATCCAGTTTGCAAAAGGCAACATTATATCTAATGGAAATGTACAAGGCAACAACACCAAAAAAGTGCAAGCACAGGTACCGAATGGAGTCGGCAAAAATCTTACAGATTCCTATACCATTAAGGTAAAACCTGCCAATGGAGGACCGGTAGGCGAGTATGATCCTGATATACGAACCCCTGAAGATTGATATGAAGTCAGGTAAGTTCTTCAAGAGAAGCATGTATTTTTTTGCGTGCTTCTTTTCGGCTTTATCCATTCAAGCCCAAGACCAACAAGTAGCAGATAGTCTCAGGAAAGTACTTAAAGCTGAGTTGAGTCTGATTGAAGAGCGAAATACCCTTCAAAAACTGCTGCGTCATGAGCAAAATAGAGATTCAGTAATTGTTTATGCCATTCGTTACCTAGAATTGTCTCACCAGACAAATTACCGCGAAGGGCTATCCAAAGGGTATAGATCATTGGCTGGTTCCTATTATCAAAAGGGTGAATTGGACAAGGCACTCAATCACTATTTATTGAGTATTGAGCACACTGATGATGCCCTGGATAAAGCAATGGCTTATGCTGATATTGGCTCAGTGTATCAGCACAATGAAGACTTTCCCAATAGCTTTCAATACTATCGAAAAGCCATTGCAATTTTTTCCGATTTGCAAGACTCACTTAGGGTTGGAACCACCTATATTTCCATGGGTTATGCATTCTATTTAGTGGATGAATTGGACTCGGCAGCACAAATTCTCAAGAAGAGTACAGCCATATTCACCACATTGAATAATAAGTACAATGACTATTACTGGTCGTATGCCGCCGGCAATTTGGCGTTAGTGCAGGCAAAGCAACAGCAATATGCATTGAGCGAAGAAACACTTAACAAGGCCATTGCCATTTTGGAAAAATACAATGATGCCTATGCCATTTCTGAATACAAGATTGAATTGGCCAAAATCCACGAAACGCGCGGAGACACCAAGCGAGCCTTGGAATTGGCACTAGAAGGTACAGAATTAGCCAAAGTAAATGGCTTCAAAAAATTCATACGTGATGGGAGCAAAATCTTAGCGAAGTTTTATCACGAGCGTAGCGATTTTGAAAATGCTTTTGAATACCAGTCCTTGTATTTAGCATACAATGACAGCCTTGTAAATGCGGATGTAGTACGCCAATTAGCTAATCAGCGGACGGAGTTCGAAGTAGGGCAGAAACAAATAGAGGTGGATCTACTCACCGTGGAGAAACGCAACCAGCAAATCGTACTCTTTGCCACAGCCGGATTTGCCATGTTACTCATTATTTTGGCAGGCATCATCTACAAGTATTACCGCACAAAAAGTAAAATTAACCAGATACTCGCTGCACAGAAGAGCCAATTGGAGTCTCTCAATCAAACAAAAGACAAGTTTTTCTCGATCATTTCGCATGATTTGCGTGGGCCTGTGAGTTCATTTCATGGTGTCACTCGGTTGATGAAAACGCTGGTAGAGTCAAACGACAAAGAATCCCTCTTGATGTTTGCCGATGAGATGGACAAGTCCGTGACTCAGCTCTCGGCACTCTTGGACAACCTGCTCAACTGGGCCATGCAGCAGCAAGGACATTTCACCCACTCACCCGAAAAACTTCATTTTAAATCGTTGACTGAAGAAATGATCTCCACATTGGCCAATATGGCAAAAGGAAAGCAAATAGAATTGACCACTCGGATTCCGGATGATCTTCATCTGTGGGCTGATAAAAACACCACCATGACGATCTTGCGAAATTTGACCAATAATGCGCTGAAATTCACGCCGGAGGGAGGAAAAGTGACAATAAGTGCAGATGTGATGGAACGAGAAGTAGAAATTCGAGTGACTGACACAGGCGTGGGTATTGCGCAAGAAAAACTCGACTCTTTGTTCAATCTACAAGCCAAGAAAAGCACCTATGGTACACAGGGTGAAAAGGGACTCGGGTTGGGGCTGCAACTCGTGTATGAATTCCTAGAAATGAATGGTGGTTCCATTCATGTGGATAGCAAGGAAGGGCAGGGGACAACCTTTATTTTACGATTGCCGCTTTACAACGAGGATATCCGTGCTTAGCCAACGTGGTATTTTGCATAAAAACCTTGCACATGTCTTTGCTTCCCATGTAGAGTACACCATAGGCATTTTTTACCACCCATTCTTGTCCGTTTGACTTCATAAGCTTCAGACCATTAGATGTTTTGTTTGAAAAAATGTTCAGTAAGTTCATCTGCTTGTGTGTGTAGATTGAATTCCGAAAACACAAAACAAAGGTAAAGTACTATTACATCTAAATATAATGCTATAATTCCAGGATTTACAGTAGGCATAATGAGTAGTATGTTGATTCAATGCAATAATTACTAAAATTATAGTTGTATAATTATAATTATAGTTATAGTATTGCTGTATGATGAAGGAATTGACCAAAGCAGAGGAACAACTCATGCAGTTTTTGTGGACGCTGGAGTCGGCGTATTTGAAAGACATTGTGGAACAATACCCTGAACCACGTCCGGCGTACACCACTATTTCGACTGTAGTGAATGTGCTTGTAAAAAAGGGGTTCGTGGATTTTGAACTACATGGAAAATCTCGACTATACCGCCCAAACATCTCGAAGGACACATATACGCGTCAATCTTTTGATGGACTGATGCAGAGTTTTTTTGACAATTCCACGCGCCAATTTGCGTCATTCTTGACGCAGGAAAGTCACCTTACGGTAGATCAACTCAAAGAAATTCGCACCCTTATTGATGAACAAATCCAAAAACAGAAATCATGATGGCGTATAGTGACATTTTTGTGTATTTCATCAAAATACTGGCCATTCAGGGGGTTTTTTATCTCTTTTATTGCCTCGTATTGCGCCAGAATGCTAATCATTCACTCAATCGATTATATCTGATTGGCACCTTACTTTTCTCACTGGTCATTCCCTTTATTCATCATCCTCTTCCGGCAGAAGCTGCCCCTGTTTTGGAGGTGACCATGCTAGAGTGGGTGGCTACACCCATCGATTCACATGAAATTCAGTCTGTAAATACCACCGAATGGTCATCTGTGGTGTGGACTGTGCTAAAATGGTTATACATCACGTTGGTACTCGTTTTTGTTTTACGCTCCCTCTTTCATTTGTACATGCTCCGCCGGATCAAAAGACAAAGCGAATGCGTGAATAAGCATTGGTACACATTATTTAAAACTACACATACACTACCGTTCAGTTTCTTTTCTAATGTGTTCATTCCAAAGAAGGACTTTGGTAGCGCTGCATTTGATCAGATTTTGACGCATGAGTGTGTGCATGTGAGGCAGATGCATTCGCTGGATCGACTGCTGGTGGATTTTCTTGTTTCGCTGTTTTGGTTCAATCCCTTCATCTATCTGTACCGAAACGCACTCATTGAAGTTCATGAATACGAGGCAGATGCCGCTGTAATCAGGCAATACGGTGATCCTATTGGTTACCAAGAAATGCTATTTGCGCAGTTGCAACCTGTCGGCTATTCCGGCTTGGTGAGTCATTTCAATTTTTCAACCATTAAAAAAAGAATTGTTATGATGAACAACGTAAAAAATGCCAATCAATCGCGATTGGCGTATGTCCTGACAGTGCCGGTAATGGCACTTGTCTTGTTTGCTTTTACTTCAAAAGAAGGGGAGCATTCTGTAGCGCAATTGGCCGAATCGATTGATGCCATTGCAGAACCTGTGATTCCTCCATCCATCCATGAGTCTGTATTTGACCAAGAGGATAGGTATCGCCCGTCCATCTTACCGCTCAAAACGGACGCCACCTTCAAGGTGTCATCCACATTCGGCATGCGGACTGTGCCCGGATCAGACGAAAAGAAAATGCATAATGGTATGGATCTCGCTTGCGCCGTGGGCACTGAGGTGGTAGCCACCGCCGATGGCGAGGTGACGGAAGTGGTGGCCTCACCCGATGGCTATGGCAACCATATTGTGATTCATCATGGAGACACCTATGTGACCAAATATGCCCAATTGGATGAATTCAAGGTAAAGGGAGGCGACAAAGTGGTGAAAGGGCAAGTAATTGCGCTATCGGGCAATTCAGGTCAATCTACCGGCCCACACTTGCACTATGAGGTATATGAAAAGGGGAAATTGATGAATCCAATGGATTTTGTAAAAAACTATTCATTCAAAGTCAAAGCAGTAAATACCGTGCCCACAGCACCAAAACAACCTGATTCAGGTGATTTGGTGGTGACAGGCATTGCCCCCGAGGTTGCGGCTCAAGAATTTGCCAAAGCAGAAGAGGCTAGAGCTGCGGCTGTTGAAGTTCGTGCGGAGGCTATAGTAGCTGAAAAATTAGCAGTCAAGGCGGCAAAACAAGCACAACTTTCTGCTGAAGTGGCTGAATTACAGTCCGAACAGGCAGCTGTTGCTCATGCAGAGGCGGCTCAGATAGCGGCTGAAGATCGTACAGTTCTTCGGAATAAGACAATGCTAGCAGACACCAATCCTCCACTGTATATTTTGGATGGGAAACGGATAATGGACATTAGTCAAATTGAGCCGGAGGATATTGAGCAAATCAATGTGCTCAAAGGGGAAAGCGCAATAGCCCAGTATGGTGCAGACGGTGAGTTTGGAGTGATTGTGATTACCTCCAAAAAGAGCAAGAAAAAGTAGACGGACTTACGGCTATTGACATTGAAGGATCCCATCAAATTTTGGTGGGATTTTGTTTTCCTCCCGCAGGTTTTTCTTGAGTGGAAAAGAATCCTTAATTTGTAGCTCCAATCTAATCCACTATGTTATGAGACGATATTTTGCCTTCATTTTATTTGTTGGGTGTCTCCAACTTTCGGCACAAACGAAAATCACGAGTATTCCCTTCGAACTTTTCGGGGATCACATGTTCATCAAAGTTTCGGTTGATCAATCGGCACCTTTAGATTTCATTTTTGATACTGGTTCAGGACTAACCGTGTTGGATAAAGAGGTTGCCAATAAAATGAAGTTGATCAAAAAGGAGGTCGCTTTGAATGAAACGAAAAGCCAAATGGTGCTCATCAAGCATAACACGATTGAGATCAATGGGTTTTTGATGGAGAAAAATATCAATGTGTATGCGGCGGATTTGAATCATTTAGAAATCAGTTTAGGGCGCGATTTTGATGGTATTCTGGGGTATGATTTACTACATCATCACACGGTGCATATTGATTATGACAATCTGATGATGGATATATTTGATCACGGAGACGGGCCTAAAGACGGAGATGCCATTCCCTTCACATTAATGACTACCATTCCTACCATTGAAGGAAGTGTAGTGCTAAATAATAAGGAGGAGTTCAAAGGATTGTTTTTTGTAATAACTGGTGCCGGCACCACGCTTGATTTGAACAGCCCTGCCTCGACTAAATGGGATGCCATCAATAAAACGGGTAAGCATTATTCCTATCCTGTAAAAGGATTGGGTAAGGACGAGACATTGCATTATGAAGGTCATGTAGAGTCCTTCTCATTTGGCAAGCAAACAGTAGAGGATTTGCCCATCGGCATCAGCACGGCCAAGACAGGCATACAGGCAGATGGTAAAGTAGCAGGTATTATTGGCAACCGAATTCTGAGAGAATTCAACATCACCATCGATGTACCCGATAAAATGATTTGGATCAAAAAAAATAGTCATTTTGGTGAAAAATTCAATGTG
>CAZPST010000154.1:0-6100 GCA_964589185.1 uncultured Roseivirgaceae bacterium
GATCGTACTAATGGCAGGGCTGCTGTTTGCCGGTGTGCCCTTCGCTTTTCAGGCTATTGGTGGGTGGTCAGCAATTGATGCTGTAGTGTCAAGAGAATTACTGTCACTAACGAATGTAGGCTGGAAACAACTCGTCAATTGGACAATCACCATCATCCCTATCTGGTTTGTAGGCATGACACTCTACCAGCGCATCTTTGCCAGTCGGGGTGAGCGTGAGGCCAAAAAAGCGTGGTTCATTGCCGGATTGTTTGAGTGGCCCATCATGGCCTTTTTGGGTGTCATCCTCGGCCTACTGGCACGTGTGGCACTGGATCAAAACGTATTTGCCGAAGTGGGGATTCCGGCCGGTTCCGTAATGGATCCTGAACTGGGGCTGCCCGTGCTGCTACGTACTGTCTTGCCTCATGGACTTATGGGACTTGTACTCGCAGCTTACTTTTCGGCAGTCATGTCTACCGCCGATAGCTGCCTGATGGCCTGTTCTGGTTCGTTTCTGACAGACATCCTGCGCATCAAAACAGGTACCGAAATGAGCAAGAAATCGGTGCGGCAATCGCAACTCGCCACCTTGGCGCTGGGCATTGTTGCACTCATCATTGCGCTAGCATTGGAAAATGTACTGGAAGCTATGCTCTTTTCGTACGCCTTTATGGTGTCAGGGCTTTTTGTGCCAATAATTGGCGCCTTTTATTGGAAACGAGCCACAGCTACGGGAGCACTATTGGCAATGATTGTAGGTGGTCTCACTACCACTCTGCTCACCATCTTGGGTGTGAGTTGGTTTGGGTTTGATCCGAACCTGTATGGCATTGCCCTATCTCTCATTACTTTTATCCTGATTGGATTCTCAAAACCATTACCAAAATGAACATTACCCTAAAAAAATATTACCCCGCCATGACTGTAGGCTTATATGAAAAGCAGGCCGTCGTGGATTTTCTCTTTGATCACTTGGATGAATATGGAGACAAGCAAGAAGACATCATGAAATGCGCAGACTATGCATTGAATACCGGCAATCATCCGGGTGGAGTGATCATCTCGGCATGGGATGACACTAAAATCATTGGCGCAACCATCATTAATCGCACGGGTATGGCCGGTTATATACCGGAGAACATTCTGGTGTACATCGCCACACATGCAGACTACCGTGGAAAAGGAGTGGGCAAAGCACTCATGGAAGCCGCCTTCCAAGAAACCAGTGGTGACATAGCACTACATGTGGAGGCGGACAACCCAGCCAAAAAACTCTATGAAAAATTGGGTTTCACAAACAAATACCTAGAAATGCGATGGAAGCGACCCAATTGAAAAATCTCGTGGCATTGCGTCACGAACTTCACCGTCATCCTGAGGTATCAGGTCAGGAATACGCAACACAGAAGCGCATTTTGGCTTATTTACATGCCCTTGGAATAGCTAATGCCCAACCCATCGGTGGCACAGGTGTTATTGTGAAATTTGTAGGAAAAACCGACGGCAAGTCGATTATGCTACGTGGCGATACAGATGCCTTGCCTATCCTAGAAGTAAATGAATTTGAGTACAAATCTGCTACCAAGGGCATATCGCACAAATGCGGACATGACGGGCATACGGCCATCATGGCGGGGGTAGCCGCCGAACTACAGCAATATCCGCCCGAAAAAGGCATGGCTATTTTGCTTTTCCAACCCGCCGAAGAAAACGGTGAAGGAGCCAAAGCCGTATTAGCCGATCCCACTTTTGACTTCACACCGGATTATGTATTTGCTTTACACAATCTACCCTGCTATCCTCTCAAGAAAATAGTGGTACGCGAGGGCTCGTTCACGGCTGCAGCCAAAAGCATCATCATCCGATTGGATGGAAAGACGTCACATGCGGCAGAACCTGAGCTGGGCATCAATCCGGCTGCTGCTATTGCAGAGCTCATCACGATGTTTCATCACAATAGTCAGCCTGACCTTTCGCATGACGACTTTGCGCTCACCACACCTGTGCATATCCAAATGGGTGAGAAATCCTACGGCGTATCGGCCGGGCACGGCGAAGTGCATTATACCCTTCGCACATGGCACAATGAAGTGATGGAAAAACTCTGTCTTCAAGTCTCGGAGGCTGCCGAACGAATTGCGCACCGACATCACCTCGCTGCAGCCATAAGCTGGACGGAAGAATTTTTTGCTAACCAAAACCATCCTGAAGCTGTGGAAATGGTGAGAAAAGCCGCAAAAGCAAATGCATTGGAACTGGAAACACGTCTCACGCCTTTTAAATGGGGGGAAGACTTTGGCTTGTTCACAGAGCGATTTCGAGGAGCCATGTTCGGCATTGGATCAGGAGAAGATTGCCCGGCCCTGCACAATCCGGATTTCGACTTCCCCGATACGCTTATCGAGCCGGCTGTGGGTATGTTTTACCACCTCATCAGACAAGCACTGAATGAATAGTACATCGCGCATATTGCTCAGCAAAGAGGCATTGGAAAATAACCTCGCATTCATGAGAAGATTGTTCAGTCCGGGCGTGCGTCTGTCATCGGTGGTGAAGGGCAATGCCTATGGACATGGCATAGCCGAGTTTGTACCACTCGCCGAAGCATTGGGAGTTGACCATTTTTCGGTACACAGCGCCGACGAAGCTGCCGAAGTGTTAGACGCTCGAACCAACCCAGCCACCCAAATCATGATTATGGGTTACGTGATGAATGAAGATCTGACATGGGCTATCGAAAATGACATTTCCTTCTTCGTATTCGAGATGGATCGGCTAGAGCAAGCGACTATTTCGGCAAAAAAATTGGGCAAAAAGGCACGCGTACACATCGAATTGGAGACAGGCATGAACCGCACAGGGTTTGCCCAATATGAGATGGATGCATTAGGCCTCTTCCTAAAAAACAACACTGACCATGTGTTATTCGAAGGGCTTTGCACACACTTTGCGGGAGCTGAAAGCATTGCCAACTACCTGCGTGTGCAAGAACAAAAGGAGGCCTTCTCTCGGATGGCTGCCGAACTAGCGGCTGCCGGACTCACACCACAGCTCAAACATACATGCTGCTCAGCGGCCGCCATACGGTTACCCGATATGCACTTTGATCTGGTGCGCATTGGCATTCTTCAATATGGCTTTTGGCCTAGTCGGGAGACCTTCATCGAATATCTGAAAGGTCGGAAAGTAATGGATGACCCTCTGCGCCGTATCATCACGTGGAAAAGTCGTGTGATGAGCACCAAACAGGTAGAAATGGGTGAATATATTGGCTATGGCACCACATATCTGGCACAGCGCGACATGCAGATTGCCATCATTCCTATTGGCTATTCGCATGGCTTCAGCCGCTCTCTCAGCAACCAAGGGCGGGTGCTTATCAACGGGTATCGAGTGCCTGTGGTGGGCATGGTGAATATGAACAATACAGCTATTGATGTGACCGAGGTGCCACACGTTATCAAAGGCGATGAAGTGACCCTCATTGGCACAGACGGCACGGTAGACATCAGCGTATCATCATTTAGTGAGCTCAGTGATCAGCTCAATTATGAATTATTGACTCGACTGCCAGCTAAAATCCCACGAAAAGTTATTTGACCATGGCGTACATAGAATTGTATAAAGACAAGCTGGAGAAAAACTACCGCTACTTAGACGAACTCTTCAAAAAGGAGGGAATAGCATGGGCCGTGGTGAGCAAGCTGCTCTGTGGCAACAAGCTCTTCCTCAAAGAGGTCATCGCACTGGGAGTCAAGGAAATTTGTGATTCACGCATCAGCAATCTCAAGGCCATCAAAAGTCTCGATGCTTCGGTAGAGACGGTCTATATCAAACCGCCGGCCAAGCGCAGCATACGGAGCTTAGTGAAATATGCAGATGCCAGCTTCAACACAGAGTACCGCACCATCAAATGGATATCCGAAGAAGCTCAACGACAGGGGAAAATGCACAAAATCATCATTATGATCGAGCTGGGAGATCTGCGTGAAGGGGTAATGGGCGAAGAACTGATGGACTTCTATGCTTCTGTATTCGAATTGCCCAACATCAAGGTGACGGGCATAGGCGCCAATCTAAACTGCCTGCATGGCGTCATGCCATCAGCCGACAAACTCATTCAGCTGAGCCTCTACAAGCAACTCATCGAAGCAAAATTCAATCGTAAAATCCCCTGGGTGACCGGTGGCACATCAGTGGTGATTCCCCTTATTTTTCGGCATCAAATCCCCGAAGGCGTCAATCATTTCCGTGTAGGTGAAACACTCTTTTTTGGGCTGGATCTCTTCACAGAGCAAGTGATACCGGGCATGGAAGGCGATGTATTTCGGCTGTTTGCCGAGATCATCGAGATTACCGAAAAACCCGTGGTGCCCTATGGCGAGATGGAATCAAACCCATCCGGTGAGATGTTTGAAATAAACCAAGACGACTATGGCCGTAGTGCCACACGTGCTATTCTGGATGTAGGTCTGCTAGATGTAGTGGGGGAGTTGATGATACCTGACGATCCAGAGATCACCATCGGTGGCGCCAGCTCAGACATGATCATCGTAGATTTGGGCGCTTCCAAAAACAACTACAAAGTGGGCGATCTGATCTCCTTTCGTATGAAATACATGGGAGCTCTGCGCGTGTTTAACTCCTACTACATCGAAAAGCGCGTGGTGTAGGGAGTGAAAAAACGGATTTGTATGACGAGTCCAAATACTACCTCATTTGCCCAATCCTGAAATAATGGCTACCTTTTTCCCCTCAAAAAAACAACATCATGGCTATCAGACGACCGTTCAATTTGCACCAGTGGATACAAGACAATCGCGACTTGCTGAAACCTCCGGTAGGCAACAAAAACTTGTACACCGAGGCGGGTGACTACATCGTGATGATCGTGGGTGGGCCGAACGCCCGTAAGGACTATCACTACAACGAGACAGAGGAACTTTTCTACCAATTGGAAGGCGATATCGTGGTGAAAATACAAGAGGAAGGCAAAGCCGTGGAAGTGCCCATCAAGGCAGGTGAAATGTTCCTGCTGCCAGCCAAAGTACCACACTCACCCATGCGACCCGAAGGCTCTGTGGGTCTCGTGATTGAATGCAAGCGCGAAAACCTGATGGACGGACTGCTGTGGTTCTGTGGGAATTGCAACAACAAACTGCACGAGACCTATTTCACGCTCACGAATATTGAGAAAGATTTCTTGCCTCGTTTCAGAGAGTTCTATGGGTCTGAAAAGATGCGAACTTGCGATACTTGCGGCGAAGTAATGGAAGCCGACAAACGATTCGTAGATTAAGTAAATGGACACAGCCGCTCTCGCACAACTAGATCGTATTGACCCGCTACGCCGATTTAGGGACGAATTTCACATTCCACAGCGCAATGGCCAACCGGTCATCTATTTCTGTGGCAACTCGCTGGGACTGCAGCCCAAGCGTACCGAGGCATATTTGCAACGTGAACTCACAGCCTGGCAACAGCACGGTGTAGAAGGCCACTTCACAGGAGATATGCCTTGGGTGAGTTACCATGAATGGGCCAAAAAACCGCTCGGACAGCTGGTAGGTGCATCGGCGCATGAAGTGCAAGCAGTGGGCAGCCTCACAGCCAATTTACATTTTCTATTGGCGTCATTTTATCAGCCCAAAGGCAAGCGCGTGAAGGTGATCATAGAAGCGGGAGCGTTTCCGTCAGACTTCTATGCGGTGCACTCGCACATGGCTATGAAGGGAGTGGATCCGGAAGCACATTTGATTCAACTAAAGCCCAAAATGGGTGGCGATTACTTGCCTAATGAAGAAATCATAGAAACAATCAACGACCTTGGAGATGAATTGGCACTTGTGCTGATGCCCGGAGTACAGTATTACACAGGTCAATTTTTTGACATCAAGGCTATCACCTCGGCTGCCCATACTGTGGGTGCGTACGCGGGGTTTGATCTGGCGCATGCCATTGGCAATTTGCCCATGCACCTCCACCGCGATCAAGTGGATTTTGCCGTGTGGTGTTCGTACAAATATCTTAACTCCGGCCCGGGGGGGATAGGCGGCATGTATATCCACGAGCGACATGCGTCAGACACCTCCTTCCCTCGCTTATCCGGCTGGTGGGG
>CAZPST010000155.1:0-6059 GCA_964589185.1 uncultured Roseivirgaceae bacterium
AGTTATAAAGATCATATTCGGCTTGTCAATCCGGCCAATAAACGATCGATCGATGTGATCGTGGTGGGCACGGGTCTTGCCGGAGGTTCAGCATCGGCTTCTTTGGCCGAATTGGGCTACAACGTAAAAGCCTTTTGTTATCAAGATTCTCCCCGTCGTGCGCACTCTATAGCCGCGCAGGGAGGTATCAATGCAGCAAAAAATTATCAAGGAGACGGTGACTCTACCTTCCGACTTTTCTATGACACTGTAAAGGGAGGCGATTACCGCTCGCGGGAAGCCAATGTGTACCGCTTAGCGGAGGTATCTACTAGCATCATTGATCAGTGTGTGGCGCAGGGGGTGCCTTTTGCACGTGATTATGGGGGGCTATTGGACAACCGCTCATTTGGTGGGGTGCAAGTGTCACGTACGTTTTATGCCAAAGGCCAAACAGGCCAGCAGTTGTTGTTGGGTTGCTATTCGGCCATGTCGCGCCAGATAGGCAAAGGAAAAATCAAAATGTATAATCGTCATGAGATGATGGATGTGGTGATCGTAAACGGCAAAGCCCGCGGCATCATCGCCCGCAATCTGGTGACAGGCGAGATAGAACGCCACTCGGCACATGCCGTGGTGATCGCATCAGGTGGATATGGAAACGTATTTTTCCTCTCTACCAACGCCATGGGATCGAACGTGTCAGCCGGATGGAAAATCCACAAAAAGGGTGCATTCTTCGCCAATCCGTGCTTCACACAAATTCACCCGACATGTATACCTCAGCATGGTGATCAGCAGTCTAAACTGACGCTGATGTCAGAGTCGCTGCGCAATGACGGACGTATTTGGGTGCCAGCCAAGAAGGAAGATGCCGAGGCAATCCGTGAAGGTCGCTTGAAGCCCGTCGAAATCAAAGAAGAAGACAGAGATTACTATTTGGAAAGAAGATATCCTTCGTTTGGTAATCTAGTACCTCGCGATGTGGCCTCTCGTGCTGCCAAAGAGCGCTGTGATGCAGGATTTGGCGTGGGCACCAACGAAACAGGCGAAGCGGTATACCTCGATTTTTCGGCAGCCATCATGCGTTACGGACGCGAGGCAGCCAATATGCAAGGCGAACATGACGCATCAATTGCACGCGTGAAGGAATTAGGGGAGGCAATCGTGGAGGCCAAATACGGCAACTTGTTCCAGATGTATGAGAAAATCACGGCGGACAATCCATACAAAACACCAATGAAGATTTACCCTGCCGTGCATTACACTATGGGCGGTGTGTGGGTGGATTACAATCTGATGACCACCATTCAGGGGTGCTATTGTATCGGGGAGGCCAACTTCTCCGATCATGGAGCGAACAGATTGGGCGCTTCAGCATTGATGCAGGGTCTAGCTGACGGCTACTTCGTGTTGCCTTACACCATTGGTGATTATTTGGCTGATGATATTCGCACGGGCAAAATACCTACTGATTCACCTGAGTTTGATGAAGCCGAAAAGGCGGTGAAAGATCGTCTCGATTTCTTTGTGAATAACAAAGGATCGCACTCAGTTGATTATTTCCACAAGAAATTGGGTCACATCATGTGGAACAAGGTGGGGATGGCCAGAAGCAAAACGGGATTGGAAGAAGCGATAAGGGAAATCAAAGAATTGCGTGAGCAGTTTTGGAAAGAGGTGAAAGTGCCCGGCATCACCGCCAGCATGAATCCTGAACTAGAGAAAGCCGAACGTGTAGCAGACTTCCTCGAACTGGGCGAATTGTTTGCGAGAGATGCACTATTAAGAGAAGAAAGCTGCGGCGGTCATTTTCGCGAAGAGCATCAAAGTGAAGAAGGGGAGGCCATGAGAGATGATAAAAACTTCACTTACGTGGCAGCTTGGGAATACAAAGGCGAGCCATCGGCGGCCGTACTCCACAAAGAAGAATTGAAATACGAAAACATCGAATTGAAGACTAGGTCTTATAAATAAAAAACTATGTCAGCAGAAACATTGAACCTCACACTGAAAGTGTGGAGACAAAAAGACAGCAACGACAAAGGACACATGGAGTCCTACAATGTGTCGGGCATCTCTACCGATAGTTCCTTCTTGGAAATGATGGACATTCTCAATGAACAATTGATCAATGAAGGCGGTGAGCCGGTGGCATTTGATCACGATTGCCGCGAGGGCATCTGCGGCAGTTGCTCTATGTTTATCAATGGCGAAGCACACGGACCGGGCGAGGGCATTACCACCTGTCAGCTACACATGCGCGAGTTCAAAGAAGGCGACACCATCTACATAGAGCCTTGGAGAGCCAAAGCTTTCCCTGTCATCAAAGACTTGGTGGTAGATCGTGGGGCGTTTGACCGCATCATGGCTGCAGGTGGATTCATCAGTGTGAATACCTCCGGCAATACTGTGGATGCCAATGCCATACCTATTCGTAAGGAAGATGCCGACAAGGCATTTGATGCTGCTACGTGCATTGGGTGTGGAGCGTGTGTAGCCACTTGCAAGAACGCCTCAGCTATGCTGTTTGTATCGGCCAAAGTTTCTCAGTTTGCCCTGTTGCCACAGGGGCAGGTAGAGGCCAAAGAGCGCGTATTGAACATGGTGCATCAGATGGATGAAGAAGGATTTGGTAACTGCACCAATACGGGTGCTTGTGAGGTGGAATGTCCGAAGGGTATTTCTATTGAGAATATTGCCCGCATGAACCGAGAATATCTGAGCGCTAGTTTTAAGTAATTCATTATGGCTGATTATTCAGGTAAACAGGCATTGATGACCATGCGCATCATTCATTTCGCCATGATGGGTGGATTGGCCATGTTCGGAGCTGTAACGTTTTATTTGATCACTTCCGGCGAATTTGAAGGTGGCTTGGATAATGGAAACCAACTCTTGATGGTGGCCGGAGTGGCCGGATTAGGAGCCATTGCCATGTCGTTCATTGTCTTTAAGCAATTACTTGCGAAAATTCAAAATGGCCAACCGCTTCGAGAGAAAATGACCGCCTATCAAACCGCCCACATTGTGCGCTGTGCCGTGCTAGAGGGAGCCGGGTTATTTGCTACGGTAGTGTGCTTGCTTACGCGCGAGCCGATGGGGTTTGCTACCCTTGCAGTGATACTAGGAATATTCTTTCTGGCTGTTCCCTCAGTTGCTTCCCTTGAGCGCGATTTGAACCTCACGTCTGCGGAAAAGAACGAACTTATTTAATACCCCTCCGCATAGTTATCTCCTCGCGTATAGTCTGAGGCGCCTTCTAGGGTGGAGTCGTTCAGTATCAGGATGCAGTCCATCCGGCCGATGGTTTCACTTAGTTTGAATTGGTGCCCCATACGTTTCAGTCGCTTGATGGTCTGATCGGGAAGGCGGCCTTCTTCTATTTGCAGCACATCGGGCAGCCATTGGTGGTGCACACGCGTGGCATTCACTGCTGCTTGCATCGACATGCCATGATCTATCACATTCAGTATCGCCTGAAATACCGAGGTGATGATCGTGGCTCCTCCCGGTGCACCCAGTAGCATTTTCAATTCACCATCTTTTTCTACCAATGTGGGCGTCATGGAGCTGAGCATGCGTTTACCGGGGGCGATGGCATTTCCTTTATTTCCTACTAAACCAAACATATTTGGCTCACCGGGTTTGATGCTGAAGTCGTCCATTTCATTGTTGAGTAAAAAGCCGGCTCCTTTCACCATCACTTTGCTTCCCATGCTGCCATTGAGGGTGGTAGTGATGGCGATGGCATTGCCTTCTTTGTCCACGATAGAAAAATGCGTGGTTTCGGTGGATTCTGTCATGGTGATTTCTCCAAATTTTATCTCCGAAGAAGGTGTACGCGTCCTGGCACTAATTCCTTCAAATCGTCCGTCTAGGTAGGCACTTGAGAGGAGTGTTTGCACAGGCACTGTAAAAAAATCAGGATCACCCAAGTACTCCGATCGGTCAGCATACACACGCTTTTCTATTTCGGCCATTAGATTGATGTATTCAGGCGAATTGTGCGTGTAGTCAGCAAGACCAAGCGTTTCGGCACCATACAGCAATTGTCCCAGCGCGATTCCACCCGAACTGGGAGGTGGCATGCTGATGATTGTGTGTCCTTTGTAATCGAATACCAGCGGTTCGCGCCACACAGGCGCATATTGATCCAAATCCGCTTGTGTCACATACCCTTTCCCTCTGATCATTTCTTTGATCAATTGATCAGCCACTATGCCTTGGTAAAATCCGTTTCGGCCTTCATTGCGGATGAAGCTCAATGTGGCAGCCAATTCGCGCTGCATTATTGAATCACCTGCTGCCCATTTTGCCTCGCGCACCATCCAAGGGGTGTAGGTATTTGCTTTTTTTAGTCCCTCTTGATTGTCGTTTAATGTGACAGCAGCCCGCTCTGTGAGCACATGGCCGAAATGAGCCAACTGTATGGCCGGATCGATCAATTCCGCCCAAGGCATTTTTCCAAATGCCTGATGTAACTCCCACATGCCCGCCACCGACCCGGGTACGCCCACCGCTTTATGGCCAAGTGTCGATCTATCCGGTATCACATTGCCTGTGGCATCCAGATACATGTCGCGCGAGGCTGCCAGTGGGGCCTTTTCCCGAAAATCCAGTGAGCCACGCGTGCCATCTGCCTGTCTGAATACGGCAAATCCACCTCCCGCTATGTTGCCGGCATGGGGATACACTACCGCCAGTGCAAACTGCACACCCACGGCAGCATCAAAGGCATTGCCGCCATTCTTTAAAATTTCAACACCCACCTTTGTGGCGAGGGGATGTGCGCTGGCCACCATGCCTGATGCGCCCACTGCACCCACTTCATGTGGCTTTTGGCTTTCAGACGTGCAGGCCGAGAGCACGAGAATGAGCAGGAGCAACTTCTTCATTTCATGAAATGGTTTTTAAAATTCATCCACCGGACTCTCTGATGGTGGAGTGGGTGTCGGGCGTTCGTCTTTGAATTTACCCTTGTGTACTTTCATCCACACGATCTTGGTTCGCTTACGATGCTTGTATTGTGGTTTGAACCAGCCATAGTGTTTCTTGGGCTTCACCACGGGCACACGGTTGGTATAGATCACCTTGCAGCTCGATCCGAGCAGGAGGAATGCGATAAGTAAAGTGCTGAGTAGTTTGCTTGGCATGAAAAACAAAAATAGAGGCTTTTTGGAACACACGTTTCCGGTCAGCAGCAATTAACCCGGAATTGTCAATATCCTTT
Organism: uncultured Roseivirgaceae bacterium; assembly: GCA_964589185.1. Taxonomy (GTDB): domain Bacteria; phylum Bacteroidota; class Bacteroidia; order Cytophagales; family Cyclobacteriaceae; genus JAAEPI01. Next base: position 5,213 of record CAZPST010000155.1, read on the forward strand.
CATGACGAAGCGCCAATGACAAATCTGGGTTGAAGGAAATATCTTTGGGAGCGAACGAAGTAGGCAATGAACTAGTATCACATGAAGTATCTAATTGTAGGATTGGGCAACATAGGTCCTGAGTATGAGATTACCCGTCACAACATCGGTTTCTTGATTTTAGACCGATTGGCAGATGCGGCAGGGGTGAAGTTTACACAAGATCGCTTATCATTCATCACGGAGGTGAAGCACAAAGGCCGTACGCTGGTGCTTGTGAAGCCTACTACGTACATGAATCTATCGGGAAAGGCCGTGAACTATTGGCTGCAGCAACTCAAAATCCCCACCGAGCAACTGCTCGTCATGACAGATGACATTGCCTTGCCGTTTGGAAAAATCCGCTTGAAACCCAGAGGATCTGCCGGAGGACACAATGGCCTCAAGAATATAGAAGCCACACTGGGCACCAATGAATATACCCGATTGCGCTTCGGGGTGGGAGACAATTTTCACAAAGGCCAGCAGGTAGATTACGTACTTAGCCCATTTAGCAAGGCAGAGTTTGATGAACTAGTGCCGCACATGGACAAATCCATAGAGGCCATTCACTCATTTGCTACAGTAGGGCTGGAGCGTACGATGAATTTTTTCAATTGACCATGCGTGTAGTGATCATCGGAGGAGGGGCAGCCGGGTTTTTTACGGCCATCACCATCATGGAAAAGCGCCCCGAGGCTGAGGTGATTATTTTGGAGAAAACATCCAATGTGCTTCAAAAAGTGAAGGTCTCCGGTGGTGGGCGATGCAATGTGACCAATGGTCGAACGGCTCCAGGAGATTTAGTGCCATTTTATCCAAGAGGAGG
>CAZPST010000156.1:0-6004 GCA_964589185.1 uncultured Roseivirgaceae bacterium
CTATGCAAACGGGTTCTAATTTTGACCTGTCTATGAAATCAATGCCGATGCGGCGAATTTTGCCCCTTTTTTTCCTGCTTTTGTTTATCAATCAGGTCTCCGCACAACGAGCCCCGAAAATCGACAGTGTGCATATGGTGCTACTCAACCCCTATGTACAAATAGCAGCCACTGACGCGCTCAATCAGCTCTACAACTTCAAGTTTGACGAAAGTATGCGCAGCATGAAATACCTCAAATACGAGTACGGCTGGCATCCACTGCCCTATTTTATGATGGGGCTCAACTATTGGTGGCGTATTCAGCCCAATATGAACAATACGGAGTATGACGATGTGTTCAATGCCTATATGGACACGTCCATCTATGTAGCGGAGCGGCTGTACAAAGACGCTAATCCAATAGAAGGTGCGTTTTTTCTGGCTGCTTCGTGGGGTTTCAAGGCGCGGCTGCATTCAGACCGAGAAAATTACAGCCGAGCGGCACTGGATGGCCGAAAAGCCCTTAAATACCTGAAGGAATCACGCGATTATACAGAATACAGCCCTGAACTTTTATTCGGTGACGGACTGGTAAATTATTATGCCAAATGGATCAGAGAAAATTACCCGATGCTGCGTCCGCTCTTGGCTTTTTTTCCAAAGGGAGATAAAGACTTGGGGGTGCAGCAGTTGCGCGAAGTAGCACGAAATGCCTTCTATTCCCGCACAGAGGCGCAGTATTACATCATGAATATCATGTTTCATGATTATGACGACTACCAGCAAGCCACACAAGTATCGGAATATCTGCACACTACGTATCCCGACAATGCCTTTTTTCATCGGTGGTATGCGCGAGTGCTATACCAAACCGGCCGAAGGGCACAAGCCGAAAAAGTGTGTCTTGACATCATCGCTCGGTTAGACAGTGGCATGGTGGGGTATGAAGCAGAAACCGGACGTTATGCTTCCTTCTTTTTGGGAAACATTTATAAGGGAAAAAAGAACACAGCACTGGCCGAGCACTATTTATACCGAGCGAAGGAATTTGCAGAGGCTGCCGGTTCAACCAACAAGGGATATTACTACTACACCCTCTTCTATCTGGGAGAAATAGCCATGGAACGCGGAGAAAAGGAAAAAGCAGCCTATTACTTCAAACTGGTAAAAAAACTGGCCGGACGAAAAGATGGAATCTTTAAGAAAGCCAAACAGGAATTGAAGGATATGTGAGGGGAAAGTTGGGAGTATGAAGATGGAAGTTGGAAGTTGGAAAGAGATTATTTGAACATGCCGAGCCACTTCGTTTTGTTGGCTTCCACAGAGAATTCGTTTTCAACCGTTATTTTTCCCGCGCTTCCTACGCGCTGACGAAGTGCTGAATCATCAATTAACCGCGAAAGCTTCGCCACCCATTCTTCGGTATCTGACGCCAAAAACCCATTTTCACCATCATGAATAATCACTGCATTCACCCCTACGGGTGACATAATGGTGGGGATGCCCAGTGCCATGTATTGCAAGCCCTTCATGGCACATTTGCCACGCGTCCATTCATTATCGGGCAGTGGCATCACCCCGATGGACAATTCGGCCAGGTCTTGAGCCTCCGTTTCGCTATGCCACGGGATACCTTGAATACCTAATTCATCATGCACATATTTTGGGTCACCAATTAGTTGGAAATAAACCTTGTCGCCATATTTTTTTTTGATCTCTCGCAGGGCCGGAACCAACGTCTCAAAATGCTTGATAGTAGAAAAACTACCCGTCCAGCCGATACACACACGGTCATTCTCAGGTTTTGGCTCAATGATATAGCGCGACATGTCCACCGTGCTGGGTATGATAGTGATGTTCGGATTGAATTGCCGTGCATAGGACGCCAAATACTCATTGCCTGCTATTACGCGATCGCTCAGCGCGATGATCCGGCTGATCTTATCGGGCGTTTTGAGTTTATTGAACAGGCCTTGATTGGGGTTTTCGTCTTTTAGCCAAATGGCATCATCAAAATCATAAATGAGCGTGGTGCCTGTTTTGGCCAATCGTTTTTCTATAAAAGATCCAAAGAAATAGGCATCTCTGTAAACATAAATGAAATCGTAGTTTTTGGCTTTTTGGATGTCCTTGAATCGTCTCAGTAATGTTATTAGTCCAATGATAATCTTACGAAAATAATTGCCCGAAGCATAGAAAATCCGATCTTCTTCGGCAGTGAGCAGCGGAGAGAAATCACATTGAAATCCATTGGCCTCCAAATAGGAGACATATTGCTCGTGCCGATAGCGCTGACCCGGCGATCGATCCAACCGGTGAAGAACCAAAAACAGAATACGTTTTTTCAAAGGGAAATTACTTTCAGGGGTGTGTGTGCGGCGATGAGATCAAAATCACGATCGTTGTGCAGCAATGATAAGTCGTAAGAAATGGCATACCATGCTATGAGACAGTCATTTGGCTTTCTAATAGTAATACCTCGTTTTCTTAATAGTCGATATATCGATGCACCACCCACACTTGCGTCCCAAATATCCGGCTTAAGCATGGGAATCGCCTGCAATTTCTCCTGACAAAAAGCAAACTTCTCATCATCTCTAATGCCCTGCAAGATTTCTTGAACGATAATCGGGCAAATGAACAATTCATTGGCAAGAACTGATTCAATTAAATATTCGGAAGCAGCCAAACCTTCCTGATTAAAAAAATCAATCCAAACAGATGAATCAGCAATTACCCCTTCCATGGATCGTATGTTCGCATTTCTGCCAAATCACCTTCCCAAACAATCTTCCCCTCCATTTTCATTAGTTCACGTCGTTTGTACATACGTATGCCCTCTTCCAATGCCTTATTCACGGCCTCCCGCTTCGTTTTGGATTTGCTCAAGGACTTGAATTCTTTCAATAAATCCTCGTCCAGATCAATATTCGTTCTCATTTTACACCAATTTTATAATAAATATACACCAATCAAGAACATTTCGCTTCTTCGGAGTGTGTGAGAATCGAAAACAAGCGGGCTCTTTCTAACCCATCCAGCGGCCATACCACTTCTGAAATACATACAGCGCCCAGATAGGCCCATGTACATCGCCGGGGTTGGCACTCAGGAGTTTGCTGCGCAAATGCATCACTTGATTGGGAACAAACACCCCCTGCGATTTCAACATCGATTCATTGAAAAGTGTTTTGTCCAAATCTGCCAGCAACTCATTGCGCATCCAATGCAACAGCGGCACCTCAAATCCCTTCTTTGGTCGGTGGTACAGTTCCGATGGTAAAATTTCTTTAAAGGCATCCTGCACGATCCGCTTGCGCTCATTGCCTTTTACTTTATAGTACGCAGGTAAGGATCGAGAGAAGGCCACCACATCTTTATCCAAAAACGGCACGCGTACTTCCAGCGCATTGGCCATGGACATCAGGTCTACTTTGGTGAGCATATCGCCCGGCAATAGCACCTGCATATCTGCTGATAAATAGTCGTTGAAATCAGGATTTTCTGCTAGAAACTGACGCTTGAATTGTGCTATTCTTTCAGAAGCAACAGTAGTACACATCAATGCACTTGGATCATTGGTAAGTGATGCCAAAAACCAATACCGTTCATGGGCTGTCATGCGCATCATTTGGCCAAATCGACTTACTCGCCGAAAAAAATTGCTCCATTTACCCGACCGAGACTGGGGCAATTGCCTCACCAATGGATGTACAGCGCGAAGGAGTCCATTTGTCGCGGATCCTTCTAGCGACTGCTTCAGCGCCATGTGTTTGTAATATCCGCCAAAGAGCTCGTCTGCTCCATCGCCGGAGAGTGCCACCTTCACATGATTGCTCACATGCCTTGATAAGATATATGTGGGAATGGCGGATGAATCGGCAAACGGTTCGTCTATATACGATAAGATGGCATCCAGATCGTGGAGCAAATCATCGTTGGTAAGTGAAAAAGTAGTGTGACTGGTGTTGAATTTTCGGGCAACTAATTCAGCATACTTGGTTTCATCAAAAAACGCATGGTCGGCATAGCCAATGGAAAACGTGCTGATGCGCTGGTGATGCCTACTGGCCAATGCCACAATGGCGGATGAGTCTGTGCCTCCACTCAAGAATGATCCCAGCGGCACATCCGCAATCAGTCGCCGCTGCACCGATTGATCCAGCAGCCGAACGAGCTCGCTTTGGGCATCATCATAACTCATTCCAGACGTTGGCACCTCCTTATGTTCCCAAAAGATGCCTTCCTCAGTACCGGAAGCATCCACCTTTAAATAGTGTCCTGGCAGCAATTTCCTCACACCGCGCAGCAAACTCAGGTCACCTGGTAAATAATTCAATTTCAAGTACCAATAGAGTGCCTCCTCATTGATGGTGCGCTGAAAGGGAAAGGCCATGACCGCCTTCATTTCTGACCCAAAGCACAACTGATCTGGATCTTGAAAAATATGCAAAGGCTTGATGCCCATACGATCGCGTACCAGCAGCATCGAATCCTTCTCCCGATCGTAAAAAGCAAACGCAAAAAAACCATTCAGATCGGGCAGGCAATCGACTCCCTTATGAATGAGCAAATGCAATAGCACCTCGGTATCGCTAGTAGACACATATTCAATTGGTGGCAGTTGCTGCTTCAACTCTTGAAAGTTGTAGATCATGCCATTGAACACTAGAACGTATCTCCCGGACGGATCAACCATCGGTTGGTTGGCTTTGGCCGATGTGTCCATAATAGAGAGCCGTGTATGCCCCAGCCCCACCGCACCATGCAGAAATGTGCCTGATGCATCCGGTCCGCGCTGACCCAACGAACACACGGCCTGATCCAATTCCGCTTGTAAGGATTTGTTCCTATTGAACTGATAAAAACCTGTGATGCCGCACATGGTGCGAAATTAGCGATTAGTTAGAGAGATGGAGGATTCACTTTTCATCCTACAAAGTAAAAGGGGCACAAGAAGCCCCTTTCACCTAATCACCTACACTTTCACCTTACTATAACCTATCAAGATTATGAAGTTAAAAGCTGTAACATCATGCCGATAAAATCCCCCTATCGAGTAGCGATATCTTCAGCAATAAGCCACCCTGCTGACCAGCAAGCCTGAAAATTGAACCCTCCGGTGAGGGCATCTACGTCTATTACTTCGCCGGCCAAATAGAGTCCGGTAAAGCGCTTGCATGCCATGGTGGCAAGATCAACCTCCGACAAATCCACTCCACCGCATGTGACGAACTCCTCCTTGAAGGCACTCTTTCCATTCACCTCATAATGCCCCTGTGTTAGCTCTTCACACAGTTTGTTTAGCTGCGATTTAGACAATTCACCAAAGGTCTTCTCACCTACATCGGCCATATGCACCATACGTTCCCAAAATCGCCTTGGAATATCACCCAATGGCTCATTTCGAACTTTTCGTTTGGGCATGATTGCTTGTCTATTGACTAATTCTGCCTTGCACTGCTCAAAAGAAAGCCCCAAAAAATTGATTATTAGGCGGAAACGATACTGCGCATCTGCGAGATCTCGCGCTCCCCAAGCTGACAGTTTCAATATGGCAGGCCCGCTTAATCCCCAATGCGTAATGAGCATGGGACCCGACTCTAGTAGTTTTGTCCCCGCCACTTTTACGTTCACATCGGCAAAAGAAACACCTTGTAAATCGGCAAGGCGAGGGTCTTTGATATGAAATGTAAACAATGACGGAACAGGCGCATTAATCTTCAAGCCCAACCGCCCTAACATATCCCATCCACGACCGGAAGCCCCAACGGCCACCACCAGTACATCTGCCACGAGCGTTTCCGTTTTGCACTGAACATGCCACGCATTATCCAGTTGGCAAATGTCTTGCACATCCATCCGGTATCGAATCTTGACGCCCAGTGTGGCGCATTGATTCAGAAAACAATCGATTATTGTTTGGGATGAATTACTCATTGGAAACACCCGATGATCCGCCTCCTCAGCAGTGGGTACACCATGATCCACTAACCACTGGCGCATTTCCTTAGTGCCAAATT
>CAZPST010000157.1:0-5689 GCA_964589185.1 uncultured Roseivirgaceae bacterium
CTTTTTGACGTGTCACAAATGCATGGATAAAATCAAACAATTGCCCATCCGGTTCATCTAAGAAGTGTGTATTGACGGGTATTTCTTCCAGCAAATCGACATAATTGTCGGGTTCATTGATGATTAAGCAGCGGTAGTTTTCCTTGATGCCCAGTTTTTTATACAGTGGATTTGGTGAATATCCCGTCTGCATTATTTTCTCACAATTTTTGAATAAAAAAGACCTTCGTTAGTGTGTAAACAAAGAAATAAAACGGTGCTCCCAGTTGTTGGCAAGTTGAATTCAAATTGATGTTCACCTCCGGCCAATTCTCCTTCAAAAAATGTTTTGATCAATTTTCCAGATGCATCAAATAGCTGCAACGAAGCAGTGGATGTATTAGCCATCTGCACGTTCATTATTAGCGGGCGGTGTGTTGGATTAGGATACACGTGTAGGTTGTGAAAAATATTAATTGGCTGTGTGCCGGTGGGAATGTATTCAGGATTGTATTTATACACCTGTCGGCCTGTTAGAAAAATCGTTTCGGCATTGAACATAAAAAATCGGTTGAATGTAGAACCCGAGCCCAGCAGAGCTAATGTCCAATTTTCTCCACCGTCAATTGTTTGATAGAGCACCGTTTCGCCTCCGCCATTGGCCGTGCCACCTGTCCAGCCGGTGAGGGCATCTTTGAACCCAATCATTTGGATGTAGTTCCATTTGGAGGCGTCTACTATTTTGATCTCCCAGTTTTCGCCTGCATCTGTCGATTTGATGAAGCGCACATTGCCGGCAGCTGGTAGCGATTCAATAGATGCTACAAAATGTACTGAATCCGGCGTTTGGATTTTCCACACATTGTATCTATCCACCTCTGTTTTGTGTATCACCTCCCAATTTGCACCTCCGTCAGTTGTTTTGAGAATGATGCCACCATCTGACCTTGGGTTAGCCATTCCTGTGACAAATCCTTCATTTTCATTCAAAAAGAACATATCCACCAGATGAGACGCCCACTCGCTCATGTCTTTCACCGTCCAGTTTTGGCCCCCATCTGATGATTTCATTACATATGGGGGGTCACTACCCGCCCAACGACCACATGCATAGATGATGGTGGCTGATGGTGCCGCCATACCGCAAATGCCCGGCACTGCCCGTGGGAGCGATGAGGTGATGTTTGTCCATGTCTCGCCTGCATCAGTGGTCTTGAATAGATCGCCACTGAGCGTACCGGCAAAGCCCAACTGTGGGGTGAGGAATTCGATGCTGCGTGTGTAGCCTGTGGTTGTATATTTCAGCGTCCATGTATTGCCCCCATCGGTGGTTTTGTAAATCGTGCGCGCTCCACCTCCCACAGCCCAGCCTGTCAAAGCATCTACAAAAAACACATCGTCGTAGCGGGTAGTTGTGGGGATGTCAAGTGGTTGCCATTGGGCAGATGACCAAAGGGAAACCAATGCCAATAAGAAAAAAAACGCGAATCGCATATTACCTACAAAGTAACGGCAATGGCGCGGAATGTCCGAGCGCAATGGCCTTATTAAATTCCTTGCACGCCAGCGCCGATTCACTGCGTTTTTCATGGCTTTTTGCGGCCAACACATACGCTTGGGCACTGTCCGGCCAGAGGCGTTTCATCCAATTGCTGATGCCGATGGACAATTCAGGCTCATTCAATTCATTATACACAGTTGCCAGGTTGAGATACAGGTCGTAGTGATCCCTTGGCACAAACCGATGATCGATGACGAGCATGTAAGCTTTTCCAAATTTGCCCCGATATTCATTTACAGCTACATCGCGCGCCAGCTCCAGATAGTCCTTAGCCGCATCGGGTTTATTCAAATCCTCCTCATACACATCGGCCATTTGCACTAGCGTGGCTACCACTTCATACTTCACTTCCAGCAATTCTTTCAAGACGATAAGCGATCGCTCAGGTTGATCGGTGTAGCGATACGAAAGCGCCAATCGTGCCCGCATGGCGTTAGGCTTATAGGGAGAAAATTGCTCTACCAATTCGTAGTAGCGAATGGCTTGCGCAAAATCTTTCCCATCAAAATTGGCCTCTCCCATAAAGATGACATCCTCCATAATGCCCGAGTGAAATGCCTTCATGTCTTCTTCCTCCGGTTTGAATGGCGACAAATCAGACAACATGAGCAGCGACTCACGCACTTGGTCTTTGCTGTAGAAATCCTGTGCTGCGGCAAACGTCTCGCGTCTGCTTTCTAGCAATGCTTCATATTTTCTTTCTAAATACAAATGATAAAATCCGCGCACGATCATCACCAGCACGGCTATGGCGGCTGTCATGGCAAAAGCATAAAGGGTGGCCCTGTTGTTTTCTTTTGGTGAAATGGGCTGCTCCTTGTAATACGGTCGAGGGCGGTAATGTGGCGGACGCTGATACGTATGAGGCGCATCTTGCGCTTTTCTGGAGCTCGTGAATCGGGCATATTGCAGCTCTAGATCATGACTGGCTTTTTTGTACGGATTAGCGAGGATTTGATATGCTTCATTAATCTCTTTGAATCGCTCCTCCATGTCGGCATTCCCCGCATGTTTATCAGGGTGCAGTTGCACGGCTTTTTGCTTAAAAGCGGCCTTTATTTCCTCTGGTGAGGCGTTTTCCGGAATGCCGAGCAGTTCGTAATAATTTTTCATTGGGCTGTGCTTATCGGCTAAACGCGTGTTTTTTCCTGATAGTTTATATCAGTTTATTTCCTAACCACATGCCCACTAGTACGGCCAGCAATCCACCGATCATGCTCACGCCGGCATAGAGGGCAAAGGCACCCCACATTTCATCTTTGATCAATCGAATGCCATCTAGCGCAAACGCCGAAAATGTGGTGAACCCGCCACAAAAACCCACCGCCAAAAAGGCGTACGCAGGTTGCTGATTCTTCACAGATGCTCCCACGATCACGCCGATCAACATGCTGCCAATGAGATTGACTGCCATGGTGCCTGCAGGGAAGCTATTGAACCAGCGAAGCGCCCACACATGCACACCATAGCGAAGTACACTACCGATGAATCCGCCTGTACCGATCAATAGGAGTTGTTTCATTTGATTGAAGATAGAAAATCAGCGCAATGCTGCTGCAGTTCGGGGAAAAAATCATGGAATTCGTCACCAAATTCCACATATTCTTTTTCGAGATGCGCCACGGCCAGTTCCATTTTGGAGTCATACGGTGTGCGCTTGGCCATGCCGGTGAGTGCCCGGTGAATGCCCTCTTTCAGTCGGTAATTGTACAGCCAATTGTCGCGCTTCATATAGGTGAGCATGTGATTAGCATCCGGGGGCAGCAGTGCGCGAAAGTCGGTAATTGTCTCGTAGCATTGCTTGGTGTAGTCTTCTAATGGATGATGGGAGAATTTTTCCCAATCTCTGGCCAAGAAGTGATCATAAAACACATCCACAATCACGGGCGAATAATGCCGAAACTCCGGCCTGAGTCGTTCTTTACTCTTTTTCACAATCAAATGGGTGTCTGTGAAGTGATCAATCTGGCGGTGCAATTGGATGCCTACCTTCATCAATTCGGGATATTGATCCATCTGAGCCCCTTTTACAAAGTCACCAATGAAATTGCCCACCATTATTTCTGTGTGGTCACCGGACAGGAAAACGTGTGCTAAAAAATTCATTGGTTTGAATTGACAGTCGAATCAGTTTACATTTGTTCGACAGTTCAGGTAAGATAAAATTTTTAACCTAAATCTCCATTGGCTAACGGCAGCACTTTTACGAGCAACACTCGCACCCACATCAACATGTTGGTGCAGCTAGCGCGTGTGGATGGTGTAGTGGTGCAGGAAGAGATCGATTTGATCACGCAGATTGCCACGGGTTTTGGCATGTCGTCTGACGAAATCAGTGCGTGTTTTGAAGATCCGTCGGAGATTGGTGATTTGGCAAATCTGCCCGATGATCAGAAGTATGAGTACATCTACAACATGGTGCAGCTCATGAAGATCGACGGGCGGTTATATAAAGAAGAAATACAGTATTGTGCCAAAATGGCCAATAACCTCGGCTATGACGAGGAGGTGCTCACAGAGCTGATGCTCAAAATTTACAGCGATCCGCATATCACGGCAGACAAGTCTTCGCTGAAGACGTCCATTCAGAAATACCTCAAGTGATGAAACCGTTTGCATTTTGCTTCCTACTTATCAGTTCGCTGGGCGCACTAGGGCAGGAGGCAGACATCCGCAAAGTACTCGAAGATCAGACAACCTGCTGGAACAAAGGCGACTTGGAATGCTTCATGCAGGGCTATGCCCAAGCGGATGATTTGGTGTTTGTTGGCTCATCCGGCCCCCGATATGGCTGGCAGGTGACACTCAATTCATACAAAAGCAGCTATCCAAACAAAGAAGCCATGGGCACGCTCAAGTTTGACCTGCTGAAATTCAAGCCACTGGGCAAGAAACACTATTTGGTCATAGGCAAATGGACGCTCGTTCGCCAGAATGATACCCCCACGGGGCACTTCTCGCTTGTATTCGAAAAGATCAATGGCGCGTGGAAGGTGATTGCTGATCACTCTTCGTGAATTAGTTAACCGCTGGACTGGTGAATTGTTTGGTTAGTAAAATCAACAACTGATGGTCATTCAGTCTTTAGAGGATTAAGAAAATCACTAAAGTTTTCAGAAGAGATTACCTGCATTGAAGCATTTGAATATGCTTGCCGAAATGTGAGCGGAAATCGTACGTTTTTTTTAGGAGCAAATTTGAATTCATACGCATCTAGTTGGCCGTTTTGCTCTTCGAGGTAATCAATTTCTTGTTGGGATTTGGTGCGCCAAAAATAGCTGTTCGCCCATTTGTCATGATACTGGAGAAATTTCATTCGTTCTGACATTAAAAAATTCTCCCATAGAGCACCCTTGTCCGGTCGTAGGTCGAGTGGCGAAAAATTGCCAATGAGGGCATTGCGAATGCCATTGTCAAAAAAATACACTTTGCGGGTAGTGCTAATTTCATTTCGGAGATTGCGGCTGAATGGAGGTAAACGAAAAACGACGAAGACCTTTTCTAGTATATCGAGGTAGGTGCTTACGGTATTTTTATCAGCTCCCACCAACGAACCCAGCTCATTGTACGAGACTTCTTGACCAAGTTGTAATGCCAACGCTTTTAGCAGTTTCTCTACGATCTCAGGTCGGCGAATTCCGGCCAACGAGAGGATGTCTTTGTATAAATAGCTGGTTGTCAATTCCTGCAAAACCAACTTTTCATTGCCTTGTGTAGCCAATACCTCAGGATACATACCGTAGATCAATCGTGCCTCCAATTGCTGTTTTGCCTCCAAGTACCCTACATGTTGCTCTAATTCTGCCCAAGAAATTGGGAAGAGATGGAATTCCCATTTTCGACCCGTTAATGGTTCATTTACCCCATGCGCTAGTTCAAGAGCCGATGAGCCACTAACGTAGAGCTGAACATTCGGAAATTGATCAGTTATGAGTTTTAGTGTGAGACCAATATTGGAAATGCGTTGGGCTTCATCTACAAAAATTGCCTGATGTGTACCAATAATGCGTTGAAGCTTTGAGGTATTGATATTTTCCAATTCCTCCCTGATGAGTGGATCATCGCCATCTAGGAATAAGTAGGGGGACTGACCTTTTAACAAGTGTCTTATCAATGTAGTTTTTCCTGCCTGTCGTGGACCGATCAAAA
>CAZPST010000158.1:0-5676 GCA_964589185.1 uncultured Roseivirgaceae bacterium
GACACGCCTATACCAAATCCCGAATCAACAACCGAAACGTGGTACCCACACCCACTTCCGATTTTACTTCAATGGTAGAGTTGATGTCTGCGAGGGCATCTTTCACCATGTATAGCCCCAAACCCGATCCCTCAGACTGCATATTGGCACGATAAAACATGTCGTAAATGCGCGTCAGGTGTTTTTCGGCAATGCCTTGTCCATTGTCACTAATGGCAATGGACACACCATCGGCGGTGCGCTTCGTTTCCAGACGAACCCAGGGCTCATTGTCCTCCGATCGCCGGTAGGTCATGGCATTCGTAATCACATTATCCAGAGCCACACTCACCCGATCCACATCCGATCGTACGATTGCTTCGGGATCAAACATCCGCTCAAATTTGATACGTCCTGTCCAAAGTGTTTCATACCGCCGTATCAGTTCCTCCATCAATTCATTTACATTGATCTCCACCTGCACTATTTGAGACTTCTGTCCTCTGCGCAGGTGGATGATGTCATTGATCACGCTATCTGCCTTGAGCACACGATCATGGATGTAGTCAATGTATTTCTCCGTATTTGCCGGATCTCGTTCGCGCTTCAATATATCCACCACACCAAGTATCGTGGTGAGTGGTGCCCGCAGGTCATGCGACGATCGGTACAGAAAGGTATCCAACTCGTTATTGGCTTTTTTTAGGTTCAATCGCTCTACTTCCAGCAGGTTGATGATCATGCCCAATCCCATCACAGCTTGCAGCGCCACATCGATAGAACCCATGTAGAAGGGGAGATTAAATGGATAACTCCACCCATTGAAGAAGAAAAAGGAGGCCAAACCATAGTTGAGTTGCTGCAATCCATAAAACAAGAAGGCTACAAGGATAAATTTGATGCCAATGCCCGTCTTGATAAACCGATAGACCATGATGGCACAAATAATATAAAATGTGCCAGCCACCAGCGATCGCACACCCACGCGGAGAAATACACGGATCATTCCGGCAGAAGGGTCATACGCATAGGCAAAAACCAAAACAGCCGCCATTAGGAGTGCGAGAAGGAGTGCCCATCTTTTTGAAGAAAACTTTACCGACCGATTATAGGCCAATTCAAACGCTCCTGCATAGAGCCAAAACACTTGAAGGAAACTAGCGGCAATGGTGAGTATAGAAATGCCCAACCGAAATGGATGCTCTCCATGAAAATGCTGAATATTCCAAAGCGATATCGCCGATCCGATCATGTGGATCATAAGAGCCAACCAGCTCCATGACCATGCCCTGAACCCACGGCGGTCGCTATCGGCGTAAAAACGACGAAGCAACAGCACAATGACCAAGGCAAGCACTGCTTGGGCGACATACTGAACTAACACGAAAAGGGTACTTTCCGCTAGCATTTACTGGTTGGTTGGGGTATGAATGTAGCGAATTATTGTGAGGTTGACGCCTCTATCGGCGAAATATCAAAATCCGTAAAGATATTGGCTGGCACCTGATCTAGCACACGCACATCTTTCAGGTCTCGATCGCCTCGCTCATCCGAGAGCAAAATGCCTCCCTTTTGCTGGTAATTGCCCCATGGCAAAGTGAACCGTGCCACACTATCACTAAATGAAGGATAATACGCCCATTGGTTCACCAATTTAGAGACTCGATCTACCCACACTTCATACTTATTGTCCGGAGTATCGCCCACTTCTTGGAATGTAAGCTGCAACACATCCGACTGTTCACCCAATAGTGTGGTATCCTCTCGCATGTATTTGAGTGTCACACCTGAGTCTTTCAATTTGAATGGCATCACCAGCCAATAGGAATCATTGATCCAGATTGATTTGCCACGTGTAAGGTATTTGGACAATGAATCCGGTTGGGTAAGTTGCTCACCCTTTTTGCGTACTTTGCCCTCCATCGTTCGGACGTTCATCACTATCTGTAGGTCTTGCTTGAGAAAATCAATGCGCACATCAGCGGTTTGCTTATCCCAAAGCAATGTGCGGCTGTCGAAGAAATTCCAATACAAATAGCGCGTATCATCCCAATTCTTGCGCCCACCCATGGCGTGCATCACATCGTCGGCTATTTTCACCGCAATGGCATCCGATTCGGCTAGATTAAACCCTGCGCCCGGTGAGTTGGGGAATACATCCACTGCGCCTGACGTGTCTTCTACTTTGTCTTCCTTTTTAGAAGAAACAGAACAGGCGACCATCAGGCCGCCTGCTACTAGTGTTGTCAATAGATATCCTGCTTTCATTTTCCTTCTTTGAATTTGTCCACTCGGGTTTCAGGTGCCTTGCGAGGAAACACATTGTCTGAGGTATCCACATCAGCCGTATTTTTGTTTGGATCTACTACTATGTTTACCACTTCCTTGTCCTTCATGAACGTTTTGGTGACTAGATTCTCATTCATTCGCCAGATTTCGGCCGGTATTTGTTCCAATTCTTTGGTGCCATCAGCGTACGTCCACTCCACGATGATGGGCGTCACCAATCCGCCTTTATTCTTGAATGTGATTTCATAAAAATGCTTTCCTTCGGCCAGCCCCTTTATTTTGTCATTGGGAATACTTGCTCGATATTCTCCTGAATTGGTTGCCGGTTCGAAAACAAACGTTTCAGCTTGTGCGCCAAAATCCAACATTCCCTCGGCTTGGTTTTGCTCCATTTTGGCCTTGATGTTTCTGGTCTCCAGTTTATTGTCTTCAGATAGCATCTTGTACCATTTCACTTTGTCAATGCTCACATCCACATGATCTGTGGTGTAAAACCAGCCCTTCCAGAACCAATCCAAGTCAACAGCCGAAGCATCTTCCATCGTGCGGAAAAAATCAGCGGGTGTCGGATGTTTGAATGCCCATCGTCTTGCATATTCCTTGAATGCATAATCAAAAAGCTCAGGGCCCATGATGGTTTCTCGTAGAATGTTGAGTGCTGTTGCCGGTTTAGCGTAGGCATTATTGCCAAACTGGATGATTTGCTCAGAGTTGGTCATGATGGGGCGGATAAAATCCTTGTCGCCCTTCATATAGTTCACGATGTTTTCAGCGGGTCCTCTGCGCGATGGGTATTCCGGGTCAAGCGCCTTTTCTGCCAAGTATTGGGTGAATGTATTGAGTCCTTCATCCATCCATGTCCACTGTCGCTCATCCGAATTGATGATCATGGGGAAGAAATTGTGCCCTACTTCGTGAATGATCACCGAAATCATCCCGTATTTCAATCGGTCAGAATACGTTCCATCCGGATTTGGTCGGCCGTAGTTGAAGCATATCATCGGATACTCCATGCCAATGCTGGCCGTATGCACCGAAATGGCAACAGGATACGGATAATCGATGGTGTGCTTTGAATAGGTAATCAGTGTCTGAGCAACTGCCTTTGTGGACCACTCTTCCCACAGTGGATTTCCCTCTTTTGGATAATACGACATGGCCAATGGTGTTGTTCCGTTCTCCAACTTCACGGCTTGGGCATCCCAGATAAATTTACGTGAGGCACAGAAAGCAAAATCGCGCACATTATCGGCCTTAAACTTCCACGTTTTGGTGCCTTTTATATTGGCTTTGTTTTTCTCACGAGCTATGGCCTCCTCTTGTGTCACGATGATGACCGGTTTGTCAAATGACTTCTGAGCCGCTTTGAATCGAGCCAATTCATTTTTGGTCAATACCTCCTCTTGGTTTTGCAGCCAGCCGGTAGCGCCCACCACAAAATCAGCAGGCACGGTGATTTCTACTTCATAATTTCCAAAATTCAAGGCAAACTCGCCCGATCCGAGAAACTGCTTGTTTTGCCATCCCTCATTGTCCATATAGGGCGCCATACGCGGGAAAAACTGGGCGATGGTATACAAATAGTCGTCTTGGTCTTCAAAATATTCCAGTCCGGATCTTCCCCCGTCCGTCATTCGGTTGTTGATGTTGTAGCTCCAATCCACTTTGAAGGACACATTCTCGCCCGGCTTAAGTGGTTGAGGCAAATCAATTCGCATCATTGTTTTATTTACCAAATACGTTAAATCCTTTCCTGCTATATCCTTTACCGATGCTATTTTGAATCCGCCATCAAAATCATTGACATATCCGGCGATTGCTCTTGACGAAAGGGTATCCCGCATAGAGCCCCCACGAATCAACGGTGTATCAGAGTCCTGTGCACGCATGTTTTGATCTAGCTGTAGCCAGAGATAGGTGAGCACATCAGGTGATTGGTTGTAATAGGTCACGGTTTCTTTACCGGATATCGTCTGGTTGTCGTCGTTGAGCACGATCTGCATTTTATGATCGGCGCGTTGTTGCCAATACTCATGACCGGGTGCGCCGGATGCCGTGCGATAGGTATTAGGCGTGGGCAAAGTGGTGCCCAATTGCTCAAATTTTTGCTTCCACGTGCGATCCACTTCTTCTTGTGCAAAGGACAGCAACGAGCCGGCTAGCAAAACGAGGGTTAAAATTCTCTTCATTCTTGTTATAATTATTGAAAAATACTTACCAATACACTGCATCCATCGTGAGGGTGAGGGCTACTCCGGCCACCAGCGATGAGATGATCAGTTTCCAGTCTCGGCGCGAAACACCGAAAACGGAAACGAAAAGAAAGGCTATCGAAAGGAAGATACCTACGATTATTATTTGACCTGCCTCCAAACCCACATTAAAGGCAAAAAGCGGCCATGTGATGGACTCTTCTTTTCCAAGAATGGCTTGGAGGTAATTTGAGAAACCCAACCCGTGTATCAGACCAAAACCTAAGGCGAGTAGGTAATTGATCTGCACTTTGCGAAGCTGAATGGCCTCCTCGCGCACAAAAAGGTTAGAAAGCGCCGTGAACAGAATGGTCAATGGAATCAGAAACTCAATCACGTCCATATTCACTGAAATGAGTTTCAGCGTGGAAAGCGCCAACGTGATGGAATGGCCAATGGTAAATGCCGTGACCAACACCAAGATGCGTTTCCAATCAGAAAACTGGTACAATGCTGCCAATGCTATGACAAACGCCATGTGGTCATAGGCCATCCGATCGAGGATGTGCTCTTGGCCAAGTTGGAAGTAAAGTGAGAAGGATGACATTAGTTTTCTATTTTAATATCCCATCTGGCCGGCTTATATGCGGGCAAAGGATTGGGGGTGAGCTTGGAGACTTCCGTGAGTAGACCTGCTGGAATAAGGACTAGCAAAAGTTCTGGCTGACCTGTAAATAGTGTACCTGTAATGGCAATGCCAGTAGCCGCCACACTTATAAACAAAAGGCTTCCATCAACACCAATGATCATAGCCAGTGGCTGCCGCTTAATTTTCTGAATATCAGCCACATTCAGTTCCTTCTTCCGAATCATCAGCTGATCGTTTTCCAAAATCTTCATCCGACCGGCTCGTCTGAACTCTTCCGTTTTTACACGGACTCGTGTGTTTTCTTTTAAGATTACCTCTTTGCCGGTTTCCCTGTCGATGAGCTTCATACGTTTCGATTGAGCCCTTGCGGTGGATGAACCAATCATCAGCACGACTACCAAATAGACCGTCCATGTATTCATATGTCGTCAAAAGTAATCCTCAATTGTTCTTGTACATTACTATAACCTAATTTTAGGGCATGATCCACATAGTTGCTCTAGTTTTCTGGCTTCACCCCTTCCATGTGAGCGTGACTAACGTGCACTACAAAGCAGACCAAAAAGT
>CAZPST010000159.1:0-5566 GCA_964589185.1 uncultured Roseivirgaceae bacterium
CCTGTTGTGGGTGGATTAATGCGTAGATGTGAAAACGTTTAGGACGCTATTGATTAAGGAACTAGAAGAACAACTGTCTAAGACACAACTTGCGAATTCAAAATCAGACGCAGAATCTCTTTTGGGTAGAGAGCTCCGAAACTTAGACAACCTGTATAAAGCAGAGTCATAACGAAGCTGTCCATGAGCGCTCATTGCAGCCTTTGGGGTGCTTGACCCATATCCCGTCATGTTGTAGAAATTGGGCAGTTTCCTATTACACACTGATCCGCTCAACTTAAAGTTCACAACTTGTTAACGCATCCATAATAGTGGCTCGCTAACTTGCGGTCAAAT
Source organism: uncultured Roseivirgaceae bacterium (assembly GCA_964589185.1). Lineage (GTDB taxonomy): Bacteria > Bacteroidota > Bacteroidia > Cytophagales > Cyclobacteriaceae > JAAEPI01. Next base: position 337 of record CAZPST010000159.1, read on the forward strand.
TCAAGCTTACAATGAAGCGGGAACACATCCTGTTCGTGGTAAATCCCATCTCTGGCGGTCGTCGGGGCAGATTCAAGGCCGATATTCTGGAAAAACATTTGGATACTGAGCGGTTCTCCTATGAAGTGTATGAAACACAGGCAGCAGGCGATGGATACCGGCAGGTAAAAAGCCGCGTGGAAGAGTTTGACGGGTTCATTGCTGTGGGCGGTGATGGCACCATCAACGAAGTGTTCAGGGCTATCATCGATACGGACAAATGGTTTTCCGTAATCCCCGCCGGCTCGGGCAATGGCTTGGCCAGGACACTGGACATCCCCATGACCATGACCAATGCCGTGAAGCATCTCAACAAGGCAAAGCCTCAGGAGATAGATTATGCATTGATCAATGATGTCCCCTTTGTCAACGTGGCGGGAATAGGATTTGACGCCAAGGTGGCAAACAAATTCAAAAACAGCAAGAAGCGTGGCTTACTCTCCTACGCCGAAATCACCCTGAATGAATTCAAGAAGATCAAGCCGAAACGGGTTAAGATTTCCTTTGATAACGAGAAGGTGAGTCGCCGGGTGCTGTTGGCCAGCTTTGCCAATTCAAGTCAATTTGGAAACAACTTCCACATAGCCCCCCGAGCCTCACTGAATGACGGCAAACTGCACATCATCACACTCAAGAAATTTCACTGGTTTTCGGCACCTTATATCACCTGGTTGTTGTTCAGCAAAACACTTGATCAATCCAAACTGTATCAAGAATATGTGGTAGAAAATGCCACCATCACCACCCGAAAGAAGATACACCTGCATGTAGATGGAGAAGCTCAGGGCAAAGTGAAAAAGATTGATTTGAGGATAGTGCCCAAGGGCGTAAAGGTGATGGCCTAGCCCGCTTCCACCGTCTTCTTCTCGTCCTTCATCAGGTATTGGTGAATCATCCGCCGCGTGACTTTCTTCTTGGCACAAATCTCGGCGTAGAATTTCCCACTTTCTCTGAGGGTTCGCTCCTGCGTTTCATAATTCGTGTGATACAGACCGAATCTGGCACTCACACCCTCTGCCCATTCGAAATTGTCCATGGTGGACCAGTGGTAATACCGACGAATGTCAATGCCTTTCTTCAACGCCTTGTGGACGGCCTTGAGATGCGAATAAATGAATTCCGCCCGCTGCTTGTCTTCCGCATCACATATGCCATTTTCAGTAATATAAATGGGAATCTTAAAGTGCCGATATACCTTCCTACAAATTCGATAAAGCCCTTTTGGGTAAATTTCCCATCCCAGATCGTTCACCGCCTTTCCCTTCTTGACATACAGTTCATTGAAGAGCGTTCCCGGATTGTATATCCCTTTCACTAAGTCTCGAGAATAGTAATTGATGCCGATGAAATCTGCGTAATTCTTGCGCTTGAACTCTCTATCGAACCACCTAAGCGGAAAGATAAATTGCCCTTTGGTCATGGCTTCCAGATACATCCATTGAAACAAATGATTGCTCAGGTAAGCAGCCAAGCGTGATAAATGGCTAGAATCGAACAGGTCGAAGATCCTCAAGTGATGAGCTACACCCACGTTTATGTCCGTGTGACCCTTCTCTTTCAAAATGCCATGGATCATGTCATAGGCACGGAGATGCGCCTTAGCAAAATGATTTGCTCCTTTGAGATAATATCCTAATTTTCCTCGCATGCCGGGAGGCCATCGTCCTTCAAAATAGCCAAAGAACAGGTACACATTGGGCTCATTGATGGTGACCCAATCCTGCACCAAATCTCCTAGTTGCTCTACCACATATCGGGCGTAGTTGAGATACCGATCGATGCATCGGGGGTTAATCCAACCGCCATCATCCTCCATCCAAAGTGGATTGGAAAAATGCCACAGTGTGACCAGCGGTCTAATATTGTTAGCCCGTAAAAGTTCTATTTCCTTTCGATAAATAGCAATGCCCTCTTCGCTGAACACTCCCTCACTGGGCTCGATGCGGCTCCATTCTATACCTAGTCGATACGTTTCAGTATTAATGTCAGCAAGCAGTTGCACATCCGATTCGATGCGATTGACATGGTCGCAGGCAACCTTACTATGAGAGCCATCCTGAATGCGACCTAGTTCAGACCAACGGTACCAATTGTGAGACTGCTCACCGCCTTCTATGTGCGTGGCAGCTGTGGCCGAACCCAATAAAAGATTCTCGGGTAATTTAAATGTATCGTAGTTCATCCCGTCTGATAACCCGCGAATTTACTAAGAACACACACGCACGATCATTATCAAAATATTAAATCACCAGTCAAACAGTCCGGCCTCTATCAACAGACCATGCCATTCACAATCGCCCTCGTTCGGAAACGAGGGCGGGCGAGAATGACGATTGAATCGTCAGTATGCAAAGCAATCACCCCCCATCACTTCGGAAGTCTCTTGTCAGATTGCTCCGCAAACCTCAGCGGAGCTGCGGCGAGTGATCAACCGGCAGTTCAAACATCCTCACCGCATCAAAATAGCCGCGATGAAGGCGCAACGCAGTGAAGCCGCCAGCGCGTGTAATAGTTCTAAATAGCCCTCAGATGAGGAGACCCACTAAACTAAAAACTACTACATGTGCGTATCAGAAATGCGTCTGATTTGCCCAACAAAGGAAGGTTAGGGCTGTCACCTGATCTATAACAATTGTTATGTGTCGGGGTGATTTGTGGCAGGCGCATTGAGAGGCGATGAAGATGGTTTACCATCCTGCTCACTGGAACGCCGACATTATTGAAGCAGCACCTTCCACGCATTCATCACCTCGCCCCTATCCAAATAGATAGCAGCTAGCTTGTGCAATTCGATCACTTGTTGATCCATGTCCTCATCAAGGCCTGTGAGAATGGCTGATACTTCGGGTTCTGCACCCATGGCAGCCACTTCCTGATCGGTGGGTAGGTGCTCCACATTGCCCAACTTGCCCAAGTGATTACCCGTGAGAATTTGGCTATTACGGATAGCCTTGGGAATAGCATCATATCCTATCCCGATGGTGGTGAGCGGCTTGGCTACTTCGAAGGTGCCCAGCTTTGCCCGTGTATACCAATCGGCTCCCATGCGCGCCACCTGATCAATCTTTTGTGGATCGATGGCGCCATTTTTATCCAGCACCTTATCGGCAATATGCATGAGCAGTACCTCGCAAATGATGAGGTTACCTGCTCCTCCATTTTCACCTAATTCAATGACTTGATTCACGCGACATTCAAACGACACTGGCGCTTCCAGCACACGCGGTGGCTTCACACGCTCCGATGGTTTTTTGGTAAATCCAGCCTTCACAAATTCGTCCACGCCCTTGGGGTACTCGGTGCTGGAGAGCGACATCTGCTCCACCATATCGTAATTCACGATGTTGATCACCACCTCGGCATGTTCTTTCACATTCTCATAGGTGTGTTTGGTGGTATTGTCTCTTCCGCGCCGTGCGGGTGAGAATATCAGAATGGGTGGACTGGCACTGAACACATTGAAAAAACTGAACGGACTCAGATTCACCCGACCGTCCTTATCCACCGAGCTGGCAAATGCAATGGGACGAGGCGCTACGGCTGCCAGCAGGTAGCCGTGCATTTTGGGAACGGGGAATTCTTTGGGATCGATGGTCATTGCCTCGCCTTTATTCGTCTTGGGTTACCTCAGTATCGACTTCACAATCTCCCATTTGAGCGTGTAGCTTGTCTTACCGGCCCATTCATCGGTTACTTTTAGTTCGCTGGTGTATTCGCCCGCATAGTTGCTTGACTTGAAGATAAAATCACCCAAATGATCGTCCCTTTTGAGGTAATCATATTCCCACAGTTCGATTTCCACCCAAATGGTCGACACTTCAAGTGTCAGGTTTATATCCAACGTATCATTAGTATCAATTTTCAGGAATTTTGAACCTTTCGGCCATATTTTCTCTGTGCGAAACCGCAAGTAAATCTCATCCTTATCGGTTTCAGATGGCTGATGGCATGTGATAGAAACTAGTCTGATTTTATCCATTCCGGTACGTATAGCTGGTGATGTAAAGAAGTAAAAACAGCCACAAGTTACGATAGATATGTAAAATGAATCAAATGAAATATCACAAACTGTCAAGGCGGTGAAAACCACGAAAGTAGGCTACCCTTTCAGCAGTGGTTTCATGAGCGGATGCATCTGGGAGGTCTGAAACTCGGTGACTCTGAATTCGGCCAACTTGTGCGTGTAGAAAGGATCTTCTGCAATGATCTTATCTATTTCCTCTCGGGAATCTGCCAGTGCCAGTATAATTCCTCCGGTTCTGGGCACTTTGCGGCCGGAAGCTATGAAGGTGCTGGACTTGTAGTATTTGTGCAGGTATTTCACATGGTCTGTCATGTGGGCATCTAGCTGCTCCATCGGTACGATGTACGTAAGGTCGATGATGTACATGGGGGTGTGTGGTTTTGGGATTGGGATTCAATTTAGGGAAAGATTGGGAAGAGTTGCTCTTGGCCATTGATTTATGAATTGCCACTTCGCAAGCTATTTGATTGCTCTCCTCAAAAGACCAATTTTATAGCATGGCGTCTATTGAATTACATAATTCATTTGAAGCATAAAAGGCTGATAGAGTTGTACGAAAACCCTCTAAGGAGGAAAAAATACGCCAACACCTCGCTGCAAAATCACTGAAAGCAATTGAGCGAACGGATCAGAAAATTCTAACAAAATATAAATTACCTAACTCATTGGAATAGTGCCAAAATCCTCTTTTCCAATTTGTCAAGATTGCATTTAATAGAATCTATCAATACTTCATCATTAATTTGGATATTAGCTGAACCAAGGAGTTCAATAATCTTTTCAATCAATAAGAACATCGATTGTCTTAGACTATCTATACCAATCAAGTAAATTGAAGGACGAAAATGCTCATATTGATGACGCTACGGTCATTGCAAATGCCCGGACGAAGGAAGGCTGTGCCGCACTGAGCACGGGAGTACAGTAGCTAAATAGCCAAACAGCGTCGCTCCCTATTTAGTGAACTGGTATACTAGTTAACTGGTTAACTCGTGGACTGGTTAACTGGTGGGCACCCTTGGGGAGTGGACAGGCGAACTCGCTTTCAGTAGCAAACTAGTCAACGATTTAACTAGTCAACCAGTTAACTAATTAACAAGTCAACCAAATACCTAAATTTGCGGCTCTTAAAAAAATCTGCATGAGTCTGGCCACTAAATACGACCC
>CAZPST010000160.1:0-5555 GCA_964589185.1 uncultured Roseivirgaceae bacterium
GCACCAAGAAACGTAGCACCCGCCATGGTAGCGGCCAGTGGCTGTGCGCCACCCATGCCGCCAAGTCCTGCAGTGACCAGTAATTGTCCTTTCAGCGTACCGCCAAAGTGCTGCTTGGCACATTCGGCAAACGTCTCATAGGTGCCTTGCAGGATGCCTTGTGAACCAATATAAATCCAACTGCCGGCGGTCATCTGACCATACATCATCAGACCTTTTGCTTTCAATTCTTCAAAATGCTCCCAGTTGGCCCAGGCAGGCACAAGGTTCGAATTGGCAATCAATACACGCGGCGCTTCCGGATGGGTATGCACCACACCCACGGCTTTACCTGATTGGATCAGCAAGCTTTGATCATCTTCAAGCTTGAGCAATTGTTCAATGATTTTTTCCAGTGCCGGTCGGTTGCGAGCCGCTTGTCCTGTGCCGCCATACACCACTAGATTGCTTGGGTCTTCGGCCACTTCATCGTCCAAGTTATTGAGGAGCATGCGCAAAGGCGCTTCCGTTTGCCAAGATTTGGCATGTAGCACATTACCAGTGGGGGATTTGTAATGAGGATGTGGGGCGTATGTTTTAAGAAAGTCTGAATAGTTCATCAAAAGGTCCGTTTAGGTCAATGTTTTCTTTTTGGGCTGTTTCGTTGGCGCATAGCATCAGCGCTTTTGAGGCGATCAATTGCTGGGCTTTTTTCAAGTCATCTGCAAATACGCGATCCTCCTCGGCATGGTCAATGGCGGTACGCACCAGATCATGACAGGCATCCAATATTTTGCCCGAACGCATGGGTTTGCGGTAGTCGAATGCCTGCGCAGCACACATCAGCTCCACGGCCAAGATGTTTTCGAGATTAGAAAGAATGGTGTTCAATTTTCGACCGCCTATTGAGCCCATACTCACATGATCTTCTTGCCCGAGCGAAGTGGGAATGCTGTCTACGCTTGCCGGATGTGCCAATGACTTATTCTCGCTGACTAATGCCGCGGATGTGTATTGGGGAATCATAAAACCGGAATTGATCCCGGTATTTTTCATAAGCAAAGTGGGTAATCCGGCCTGTCCTTCAAGCAATAGATACGATCGGCGGTCAGAGATATTGCCCAATTCGGCCGCTGCTATACTGGCATAGTCAAGCACGAGTGCCAATGGCTGACCGTGGAAATTGCCGCCACTGATGGTTTTATGTTCGTCCACGATGATTGGGTTATCCGTGACCGAATTGAGTTCTACGTCTACGAGTTCACGCAGGTGCAGCCACGCATTCCTGGACGCGCCATGTACCTGTGGCATGCATCGGATGGAGTATGGGTCTTGCACTCGTCCGCAATTAGCATGTGACTCTACCATCTCCGATTTCTCCAGCAATTTCCGTAAGCGATGTGCCACGAGTTGCGTGCCTTTATACGCACGGATTTCATGCAGTTTTGGATCAAATGGGGAGGCCGATCCGAGGATACCTTCCAAGGACATGGCGCCAATGATATCGGCAGTTTCCAGGCAATTGGCCAATCGATCTGTGCCCCATACAGCGTACGATAAGATGAACTGCGTACCATTGATAAGCGCAAGCCCTTCCTTTGGACCTAAATTCAGCGGCGCTTTATCTAGTTTTTTCAATACATCGGCAGCATCCAATTCTTTGCCTTGGTATGTCACTTGCCCAAGCCCAATCAAGGGTAGAAACAAATGCGCAAGTGGAGCCAAGTCACCGGATGCACCTACAGATCCTTGAGACGGCACCACTGGGATCACGCCATTTTCCAGTTGCCACATGATACGCTCCAGCACGGTCATGGATATGCCTGAATAGCCAAAACACAACGACTGCAATTTGGTCACGAGCATGAGCCGCGCAATGATATCCGGCACACTTTCGCCCACACCCACCGAGTGACTCCTCAAGATGTTGTCTTGCAGTTTGCTGGTGTCTTCTTTGGAAATGATTGTGTTGCACAGTGAGCCAAACCCCGTGTTGACGCCATACACCACACGCTCACTGTTGGTGATATCGCGTACTATTTTGTGTGAGGCTTCAATGCGCTCTTGTGTGGCGGCATCAATGATGCCTTTTCGCAGGCCGGTGGCCAATTGCAGCGTTACAGCTACTGTGAGCTGATCTTTTCCGTAGTGAAATTCTGTCATTTCATTTGTTAAAATGGCCAGTCCGACGTGCGCTCAGATTTCTTCGTGTACCACTCCTTTTCGAAGGTCATGAAGTCTGTGCCGGATAGCAATTGTGACAACTGCTGCATAGACGAACTGGCATATTCCGGCAAATTTATATCGATTGCGCTCAAAGCGTGTGCTTTTAAGAGGAGTATCGAGTATGGATTGAATTCAAGGGAGGATTTGAGCAAATTGAAAGCTTCTATACTATCCATGCCCTTGGCCGCCGTGAGGATCAAGGATTCGTCAAAAGGGCGCTCAAGTGCGATGGCCACTAAATCATCGGTGGGGATATTGTCAAACGAAGGAAGGGGCAATGACAACCCTGCATACTGATCCGCGTCCAATCCTTTGTTTTCAATTTCATGGGCAATTTTTCGAATCACCATCTGCTGTGCCGTGGGTGTAAAATCAGCCAGTCGTATTTTTATTTTCTCCACAGGCCACTCCTGTCCTCTATAGTAGAGCTCATTAAATGACGCCTCAGAAGTAGTGTCGCTTTCTGGTCTGAAAATATTGGCCAATGATTTTTTCAGTGAATGCATGGTGGAATCCACTTCTGCCAACTGATTTAATTGCTGTTCGGCATCAGTGAATCTACCGGCCTCCAGCAAAGCAAACAAGCGATTGAAGGATGCTTGCGAATAGCCGTATTCGGTGGCCTTTTCAAAAAAATCAAGCGCCTCCAACGGAGCGTGTTGATCTAGCGCCAGTAGCCCCATTTCATTGAATACTTCTCCGGCGCGCTGACCACTTGTACCTTGGGAGATGAAATCCAACAGCTGAAAGGCACTCTTCACACGTCCGGAGACATACAGGTTTACCACGAGTGACTTACGTAATTGTCCTTGGATACCAATGCCCTGCACTTCCAGTTCTTCACCGATTTTTTGCTGAAGCACCGTGTCGGCAAATAGATAGGACGCATTGAGCAAATAGGCTTGTCGATGAAGCGGAAAGGAGCTTGCCAGCAGTGTGGTATCAAATCCGATGTTGGCTGATCTACCGGCTGAAAGTAAAGCGGAAAGTACGTTGGATTTAGTAGCGAGCACACCTGCGTTATACACGTCTTCAGGCCGTTCATTTTGCAGATCACGCATCTGAGCCAATGCCGCCCATGCATTCACCAGTGGTGCTTGGTTCCATTTTTGGTCGCTCTGGGTACTACTAAAAAAACTGTAAGCCTTCTCGGCTTGCGCATTGCGTAGCTGGATCAATCCGAGATTTGTAATGAGCTCGGGTTGATCTTTGAAATAATTCAAACCATGTGTCAGGTACGCCGTGGATAAACTGAGGTCGGATTCAGATTGCAAATTGCTCGCATTCAAAAATGCCTGTGCGGATGGATACCGTTTGGTGGCTTTTTCAAAATGTGCCCTAGCTGCAGGTAATTTGTTTTGACTTAAATAAGCGCTTCCCAATTGATAGTTGGTATAATGCGAATTGTATCCGAACTGATCAGCTTGCTTGTAGTAGGTGATGGCCAGATCAGTGCTACCTGTACGTGCATGCGTATCGCCTAGCAAGTTGTATTTGGCCGAATAAAACAAGTTTAAGGGAGCTTGACTGGCCAATACAAAAAAGGCAAGCACTGTTATCAATCCTACAATTCGAGCCGTCACATAATGGAATGTCTGCGGTTTGTAGACGATTTTATAAATCTGCCATCCTTTGACCAGCGGATCGATGAAATTGATAATGATATAGGCCAAGAAAAAGAACCCGAAAGCCAAGTGCGCATAGATGATCAAGTAGTGGAGCCCCTCATAGATACCATCGAGCCCCTTGGCAAATCCATATCCCAAAAGCGCAAATGTGATAATGCCCAACGCCAAAGTGGCCACAAATGCACGAATGAAAATCGTCCATTTTTCGATTAACGCATACTTGTACTTCAGGCTCCACAGTGCTATTGCGAAAGAAATGAATAGCAGCACATACGGATTCATAAATGTGTAGCTGATTTCAAATATGCCTGCTCTGTTGAGGTAGTAGCCTAGCAAGTTGGCAATGTAGATGCCTCCCATAATGAGCAAGTGCTTGGCATTGCCTCGGGATCCTTTGGCTTGAGTGAGTACGTATAGCAATCCAAACAAAATCTCCTCTGCCACGAGAAGAATAAAAAGTACGGCCAAGACGAGTAGCGACAACAGGCCGTTGGCAAAAAAGTGTGTTACAAACGGCTGGATACCACCCGGAATAATCAGTGAGAGCACGAGGAAGACAGCAGAAATGGCCGCCAATCGAATGACAAAAATGGATTGATACCAGAATCCTTGAAAGAGATACGCCACCCCAATGATCGACACAAAGGGCACCAGCACCACCCAATTGCTCTGTCCGAAATAGCCTGTGAGATCGAGGAAGCTGATGAACACCACAAACAAGCCCGAAAAAACGATAAAGGCCGTTTGTTTCAGATAAGTAGCGCACGATACCAAAAGCGCCAAACCGAACAAAATTACGTACCAATAGACTGTGGATAGGGTGTCAAGCGGATTGATTGCATCGCCCACATACGCTTCTGTAAGGGTGATTTTCTCCCCTTTTAGTTGAAAAGCTGCCGGTCCTTTTTGAAATTCATACGCTACTATTTCGTCCATATCTGACGAAGTGGTGAGACTCCAACTGATGGATGTATCGTATCCATTGAAATAAAAATAAAACATCGAAAGACCTGCAATCACACTGACTGCCAAGGCCATAGCTACCACCGGATGTTTGTAATCTACGCGCATGGATATTGAGGCTTTTTTATGAAACCGCAATATTACGCCCTTTCGGCACAGTGCGGGCATTCAGAGGGTCGTGCAGTATAGATCGTGCATCTCCTGTGGGCGCAGGTTTCCCTTGTCGATTGAATCTTTTTTCTTTATTTGTAATAATCCGACCTCAGTGTGATACTAACTCCGCGAGAATACGCTCACCCAGATAAATGACCGCTTAGCCATTTTTTTGAATCAAACTGTTACCTGTCTCGTCAATTGACCTAATTTCGAACACCTAAACACTAATCACTTTGTTATCAATACAGAACATCTCTAAATCCTACAGTGCTCACCAAGCCCTGCGCAATGTGAGCATGGAAGTACCCGATGGGAGCATCTTTGGCCTGCTGGGGCCAAATGGTGCCGGCAAGACCACACTCATCCGCATTATCAACCAAATTATAGAAGCCGACCAAGGGCAAATCTTGCTCAATGGTGCACCGCTCTCGCAAGAGCACATTCAGGCCATTGGCTACTTGCCCGAGGAGCGCGGACTCTACAAGAAAATGACCGTAGGTGATCAATTGATCTACTTCGGGCGGTTGCGCGGGCTGTCTAAGAAAGAAGCTACCCTACGCGGCAAGCAGTGGAGCAAAAAACTGGGCATTCTGGAATGGTGGG
>CAZPST010000161.1:0-5530 GCA_964589185.1 uncultured Roseivirgaceae bacterium
AACCTACGTCACCGGGTTTGGCGGTGGTGGTGTTGTTTTTGCCTTTGCGGTTGAGCTCGCCGATGGGGTGCACGGGAGGGAAGTAGAGCGTATCAAATCCCATCTCTGCCACGCGGGGTAGCAGTTTTTCACAGTCTTTGAAGGTGCCATGTTTGCCGGCTTTCGGCGAACTGGAACGCGGGAAAAACTCGTACCATGTGCTGAAAGCCGCCTTCTCCCGATCGACGTAGACCTGTAGATTCTTGTCAAACGACGATTTGAACCGCTTTTCAGGAAATGCCCGCATTACTTCTTCGAGCATCGGCTCTTGGCAGATCTGTTCAGCGGCTTTGTAATCCTTGGTTTCAATCGCCTTGATGCATTTGGCGATGTAGGCTGCATGCTCTTTACCAAGTTTCTGCTTCTTCAGACAGGTCAGATGTTCCAAGCCGTCAGTCAGCTCCACATGCACATCTTGGCCGTCTTTTATTTTCTTGAGCAGACCGTAACGCCATGTCAACGCATAGTCGATCCACGCTTCGAGTTTGTAGGTGTAATAGGTCTGTTTATCGGGAATGAAGGTCGCTTTCCAAGCATCATTTCCCAAAGAATCGAATGGCACCTCTATCCACTTTTTATCAGCATTTGCTTTGTAAATCAGATGCGCGTTCAGCACATCATGTCCGTCGGCAAACAGGTCGGCGGTGACCTCAAACGGGTCTCCAATAATGGCTTTTGCGGTGTATCTGCCGTCTTCAATATTCGGGCGAACATTCTCAATAATCACTCTGCTTTGCGCATCCATGAGCGAATGGGTTTTGTTGGTTTGGGGCAATTTAAGGCTGGCGGTGAATATTTTCACGCAAAGGGCGCAAAGAAGACGCAAAGAAATTAGGTAGGAGTTTCACGCTAAGTGCGCAAAGAAGACGCGAAGCTCCCGGAGCATCTTTGCTTGTTTCGAAAAAACTTAGCGGTCTTTGAGTGATAACCTTTGCGCTCTTTGCGTGAAATCCATTTCGTCTTTGCGTGGCAATTTCTCCCAGCATCAGAATTTGGATGTTGTACTAGTGTATAGGAGCGAGGAAGCCGAATTAATAGCCTTCATATCACTGCATGTAGAAGCATAAAAAAAGCCCCAATTTCTTGAGGCTTCCTTTTTCTATTTTCGATCTTATGCAGATCGTTTGGTTCTTCTTTTTGGCTTTTCTTCCTCTACTACCTCTTCTTCTACACCGGCTAGTATTCTACCGCAGTGCTCACATACGATAATCTTCTTTTGTTCGCGAATTTCGGCCTGCATCTGAGGGGGTACTATGTTGAAGCAGCCACCGCATGCGCCACGCTTCACGGGCACTACGGCTAATCCATTGCGCATATTGGCACGTACTTTTTCGTACGACTTCAGCAGTCGATCTTCTATCTGCTTAGTCGCCTTCACACGCCCTTTGTCTAGTTTTTCTTCATCAGCTTCAGATTCCTTGGCAATGTTTTCCAATTCACCCTTCTTTCCATCTAGGTCTTTCTGGCGTTCGCTTCTCTGATCCTCAGTCACCGCCATTTCTTCTTTCTTGGCTTCTATCTTGTCATACGCTTCTTTGATGCGTTTTTCAAGAATCTGTATTTCTAACTGCTGAAGTTCCACTTCCTTGGTGATGGCATCATACTCCCGATTGTTTCGGACATTCATTTGCTGCTCCTCATATTTCTTTATGAGTTTCTCAGCATCCTTGATGGCCAATTTATTTGCATTGATGGCCTCCTCGATTTCAGCGAGTTCGCCTTTTTGCTTATCGATTCGGGTTTCGTACCCGATGATTTCGTCCTCCAAGTCCATCACTTCCTCAGGAAGTGCGCCGCGAACTTTCTTCAGTTCGTCTATTTGGGAGTCAATGTGCTGTAATTTTTGGAGAGATTCGAGCTTCTGCGCAACCGTGTTTTCCATGTGTGTTTAACTATAGATAATGGGGTTCGTGACCACCCCCGACAAACGAAACGCAATATTAGCGAATTTTTGCTCTAAAAAATCATATAGCAAGTCCTTTGTAAATACTTCACTTTCATAATGCCCAATATCGGCAATGGTGATTTTTTCATCCGCCTCAAAGTAGTCATGGTATTTGAAATCTGCGGAAATGAATACATCAGCTTGCTGCCTAATAGCATGGCTCAGTAAGAACCCGCCCGCACCACCACAGAGCGCGATTTTTTGAACTGAATCGGTGATAAAAGGCGTGTGTTTTACTACGGTCAGATGCATTTGCTTCTTTAGAAACGTAATAAATACTGTAGGTGACAATGGCTCAGGCAATTCTCCATACATGCCGGCACCTGTTTCTTGATTTGGGTTAATCAATGCGGAGAGGTAATAGGCCACTTCCTCATACGGATGGTTTGTTTTTAGAGCGTTGATTACTCCTTTTGTAAGGTGCTGAGGAAGAAGTACTTCTATGCGCGTCTCTTGCACCCGCTCTTCTTTTCCGTGTTCTCCTACAAACGGATTCGCCTCATCGGATGGGCGAAAACTGCCCGTGCCCACCATGCTGAAACTACAATGATCGTAAGCTCCTATAGCTCCGACACCTGCTTCGTATAGCGCATTCAACACTTTTTCGGTATGATCTACCGGAACAAATGTGACTAGTTTCAGTAGATTATCTGTTTTGGTTGAGAGGATAGCTGTGTTTACTAGACCAAGCCTGGCAGCAATGCGGGCATTTACACCTGTGCGCACATTGTCCAGATTGGTATGGATGGCATAGATACCAATGTCGTTTTTGATCGCTTTCCGAACGCATCGCTCTACCCAATGGTCTGTGTTGATGCGTTTCAATCCTTTGAAAATGAGCGGATGGTGCGCGACAATCAGCTGACAACCCTCGGCGATAGCTTCATCAATCACAGCTTCGGTGACGTCTAGCGTAATAAGCACCCGACTCACTGCCTGCTGTGGATCACCGATGATCAATCCCGAGTTGTCGTAGTTTTCTTGAAGCGAAAGAGGTGCCCACTGCTCAAGTGCGGTTGTTATATCTTTGACTTTCATAATTCAGCTCAAATGAACGGATGGCAATTGCTGCTTTTCCCTTTTGCAATAATATATGATATCGTCACCAGATGTAGGAATTGGCTGTACGATATTGGTGTATTTACCACGCACTCGTTTCCAAATCTTCGGATTATATCGGTAGGCAATCTGGCCGTTGGGGGTACAGGCAAAACCCCAATGGTGGAATACTTGATCCGAAAAGGGCTGGAGTCGAATGCGCAGCTAGCTGTGCTGAGCAGGGGATATGGTCGTCAAACGAATGGTGTGCGTATAGCAACACAGGGAGATACAGCGGCTGATTTGGGCGATGAGTCGTATGGTTACTTTCTGCAGTTTGGGGATCGTGTGAAAGTGGTGGTGGCCGAAAAGAGGGCGCTAGGCATTCAAGCGATACAGGCCAATTTCCCTGATGTACGCGTTGTTCTCTTAGATGATGCGTATCAGCATAGATCGGTCAAACGGGATTTCAATATTCTTCTCACAAGTTTTGATCGTCCGTATTGGAAGGACTATGTGATGCCCGCCGGAAGATTACGAGAAGCGAATTCAGGAGACAAAAGAGCTGATGCAATTGTGCTAACAAAATGCCCTGAAAATGAGGAAGTTAAGTTGAATCAATATTTATCTTTTTTGAAAACCAGTGCATGTATAATTAGCGCGAGCAAGGTCAGCTATGGCGCATGTACTTTGATGAATGGAACGATAACTCCCCGGGTAATCGCGGTAGCAGGGCTCGCGAATAATCGCCCGTTTTTTGACTTTATCCGCTCGCGCTATGATCTAGTGGCCAGTCATTCTTTTGCTGATCATAAGGTGTATTCGCCTGTGGATGTGGCACCCATTATCCAAAAGGCACTAGATGAATCGTTCATGATCGTGACCACATTTAAGGATGCAGTGAAATTGCAAACGTTGACAGAAATGACCAAGGTATCTTGGGGCTACATTCCGATCGAGACTGTTTTTGTGCATGGTGAAGACGAATTCCTAAAAAAAGTAACTCCTTTGCTGAATCCATCGTCGGAATCGGTGGATCACCCTTAATTTTGTGCTGTGCGGTTTCTGGCTACAAGTCTCCTTTTCTTTATTGCTTTACATCTGAGTGCTCAAATCATTGACGACTCTACGAAATTGGTGTACGGTCCGCACACGGTACTCTATACGTATGAATCGTTTATCAAAAATAACGTTGAAGATCGGTACACGAATCCTGACACCACGGTCTATCTATTTGAAAAGTACGATATCGTAGACCGCACCGACAGACGCTATCAGTCGCTGGGTTTTTTGGGAAGTCCACTGTATGATCTCTATTTTGATTTACCTGAGCACCCTGGGCGCACCTTCGGTTTTGATGGATATGACCTGTATTGGAAAGATGCGAGCGACATCCGCTACTATGACACCAAATCACCTTTTATGGATGTGAGTGTAACATTGGGCGGTCAAAGGCGCTCAAAAATAGATTTCGCGTATACACGAAATGTAAACGAACATTGGAATCTAGGTTTTGACATCAACCGCATCACGGCAGATAAGCAAATTGGCGCTCAGGCATTGGGCGATCGCAGTGTGGAAAGCTCGTCATTCGATATATACACCCATTACGAAAATGAAGAAAAGCCCTACTCAATCGCATTTAGTTTTACCAACCTTAAGCATCAGGTCGCGGATATAGGAGGCGTGTTGGTAGGGGACAATCCAACCCGCGCAGACTATTATCAGTACGCTACCTCCGAGACGCAATTGGACAATGCCAACACGGTGGACAAACGCACGCGCACGCATGTGTATCATCAGTACAAACTCGGATCGGGTTTTCAGGTGTATCATCAAATGGATCTTACCAATCATGAGTATGCTTTTTCAGATCGTGCAACAGATGATGATGGAGACAAATACGCCAATTATTATCCACAGTTTTTATTGAATGCTGACACCACGCAAGAGTTAGCCACGTACCGCTCGTTTGATAATGAAGTAGGACTCAAGGGTGATATTAAGGGTGCATTTTATCGCTTTTACATCAAGCGCCGGGCACTTACTTATGACCATAAAGAACGTGTGGAGCTGGCTCAAGCAGAGAATTATGCGGGTACGTATCTGCGGTTTGACTGGAAAGAAAAATTTGCTGTGATTGGAAACGGGGAACTGTCTGACGTAGGCGCATACCTCCTGAAAGGACAAATTCAGAGTACTATTTTGTCTGCCTCGTATACATCCATGCGCTCCTTACCGGATTTTCTGGTGCAATCATATGCCGGCAATCATCATGCGTGGGAGAATAACTTCAAGCCCACTTTCTCCAACCAACTTGAAGGCTCGCTCCGGTTGAAATGGAAGAGTATTGAGATCAATCCTAGGGTGAACATTAAGACGATCACGAATTATATCTATTTCACAGAAAATCAAGAGCCCACACAAGTGGAAACGGCATTGCTAGTAAATAGGGTAGGTAGCAGCTTGGCCTTCAATTTCTTTCGAACGAACGACGATGAGCATTTC
>CAZPST010000162.1:0-5527 GCA_964589185.1 uncultured Roseivirgaceae bacterium
TCAGGAAGCGGCCTTGCACAATGAGAACACCTTTGAGGCGCTGATGGAATCGGCCAAGTATTGTTCACTGGGGCAAATCACGCACGCGATGTTTGAGGTAGGCGGGCAGTATAGGCGGAATATGTAAATTTTGATTTACGATTTACGATTTACGATTTTATGGAATCGCATGCGTATCGATATTCCTCCAAGCCACTACATTATATTCAGTCCGTTTTTGAGATTGATCCCCGGCATAAATGAGGTGCTTTTGCGCGATAGGTTCATCAGCAATTTTTTCAAAATAATCTAGTCCGTCAAACATCCGCTGTTGGATGGTGCTACTCGCTTTGATTTCATACAGATGAATCGAATCGCCTTCTTTGAATAGCACATCCACTTCATGTCCTTTGGCATCTCGCCAAAAGTAGAAGTCACGCGCTATGCCTCGGTGCTCTGCCTGCTTGATGAGTTCGGTCACCACCATTGTTTCAAATATGTGCCCCCAATGTGGATGAAGCGGTGTTATGTCGCCCTTTCGGATATTTAGCAAATGACAAAGCAAGCCGGTATCATAAAAGTATAGTTTAGGTGCTTTGACGAGGCGTTTGCCAAAATTCTTGAAGTAGGAGGGGAGCAAATACACGATGTAGCTGGTCTCCAAAAGCGATATCCAATTTTTGGCAGTGGTATGGCTCACGCCTGCATCTCGGGCTAGGTCAGATAAGTTTAAAAGCTGTCCCGATCGGATGGCGCAGAGTTTCACAAATAGTTTGAATGTTCGGGTTTCTTTGATGTTTACTAATTGACTGATGTCTCGATTGACATATGTATCTAGATAATTAGCATAATATCTGTCAGGGTCTATTTGTCGCTCGAATACGGCCGGATAAAATCCGTTGGTTAGGGTTTCGTTCAATGTGGAAGCCAGCCACTTGGCTTGTTTCATTTCTGTGAGGTCAAATGGTAACAGCCTGAATAGCGCTACCCGTCCTGCTAGGCTCTGCGTGATGCGTTCCATGAGATTGAAATTCTGCGAACCTGATAAGATGAATTGTCCCATCTTTTTATCGGCATCTACGATACCCTGCATATAGGAAAATAGCGAGGGGATATTTTGCACTTCATCGAATATGACCTTCTGATTGTATTCAGTCATGAAGCCTTTCGGATCGCGCTCTGCAAACTCTCTATTGTCCGGATTTTCGAGTGTCACATAGCGATAATCATTTAGGGTCGTTTGTAGTAAGGTGGTCTTGCCTGATTGCCGCGGACCCGTGACAGCCAAAATGGGGTATTTGGCCATCATTTGGGTCATTTGCGTGTAGATTTGTCGCGTAATCATGTGACAAATCTACTACTTATTTTCAATTTGCACCCCTATTCACTTTCAATTTACACCCCTATTCACTTTCAATCTACACCCCTTTGTACTTTCAATTTGCACCATGTGAAAGGGGGAGGAATTGGACACAAAAAAGACCCGTTCGATACCGAGCGGGTCTTATTATGTTGAGGTAATGTCATTTACTTCGCTGAGTACATCAACTCACGAGATCCTTTGATCTTCTTTGATTTGATTTCGTTTCGCTTGGCCATACGCACCAAGTGTCCACGCAAGTTGTTTTCCGTTTTCGCAGCATCACCTTTGAAGTGTGCTTGTACGATTGGAAGGATTTCCTTTAGAGTCATGCCGCCACCATTAGACGTGAGGGTTTCTACGATGAACGACGGCCATGGACCTGTCTTTCTAGGTTTACGTCCTTTTTTTGCTCCGGTAGCTTTGGCGGCAGGCTTCTCAGCAGCAACAGCCGCGGTTTTAGCCTTGGGGCCTCTCTTAGCTGCCACAGGTGCATCTGATCCGCTTAGTCGCGCCATAAGAGATTTGATCTCTGTCACGCGTTCGCTCAACTTGTCAAGTTCTTTTTGATAGAATGCCTTCAGCTCAGCGGCTTCTGCATCAGTTAGTTTAATTTGTGCCATTTTGAATAGTGAATTTATTTTTGTGTCGACAATTTATACTACACATGTATATTCACCAAATTTTATCATGTGTAAGGTGTATTATATGCCTTGGATGGTATAATTTATCGTTGTTTCATACATATTATCGCATTTTGCCTGCACAATTATGCGAAAGCATGTGAGATACTATATTTACTTTTCATCTCTTTTTGTTTCATTTTACGCTGATAAAAGTCAGCAAATTGAGTTCTTCATTTTCGAAGTAGTCAGATATATCAGGTCGCATGATTATGCCGAATTTGACTCGAATCTATAGAACGATGATGTTTGCAATCATGCAATCACATGTATAGATTTGGATGAATGAGAAGACCTGTTGCACTCTATATTTTCTGTTTGTTGTATAGCACTTGCAGTGTATTTGCACAAATTCTGAAGGTGGACAAGAGTCACCTTTCTAGTGATTCATCCGGCTATATCACGGGTGTGGCGGATGCCGCCTTTGCGTTGAACAATCGCAGCTCTACAGCGGATAAGGAGAATGTGTATGTGGGTTTTCGTAATCACCTCGATTTGGTGCACATTGGAGCACGTGGTGCCACTATTTTGATAGGAGGCATTAACTATTTCAAAATAGGTGATGGGCCGCTCATCAGCAACGGTACCGGACATTTGCGTCACATTGTAAGGCGAAATGTGGATGTTTCTCCAGAGGTATTTGTACAAATGCAGTACGATGAATCGCGGAATATGAAATCCCGAGAATTAATTGGGGGTGGATTGCGATTCAATCCGGTACGTGGCGACAATTCTGTTCAAATGGGACTTGGAGCTTTCTATGAATATGAACAATGGAATGGCGCGGAGGTGAGCGTTACCAAGCATTTATGGAAAATGAATTCGTATTTGGGATGTGATCTTCGTTTGAACCAAAGTATTAAAATCAATTCGATTGTGTATTTTCAAACCGGTCGCGATGATGCCATAGATGCCTTTCGTTCTAGATTGAGTGGACATGTGGAACTGAAAGATCGTGTATCAAATCATTTCACCATCAAACTAATAGCTGACTTTCATTTGGAGGATCGTCCAATTATTCCCCTGAATACATTTATCTACGAAACGTATTTTGGTGTACAGTACAACTTCAATTAAGCAAGTAATGCTTTATTGCTCGATCGCACACTTCGCATGAGTGCGCCCAATGTAAGTCCCTGAAACAGCACGGAGCATACTACCACTACATATGTGATGGTTATAATAATCTCATGCCCCGGATAATCGGGTATAGATAAAGACAGTGCCACGGGCAAGCCACCACGCAAGGCACCCCACGTGAGTACAGAGATGGTACCTTTTTCAAAGTTATGGCTCATGGCGAGCAATCGAATAGGGATAAATACGCTGATCCACCGGGCAAATAGTACAATTACAATAGAAAAGAAGCCTAATGCGAAATAGTCTATACGCAAGGGTATCACCAGCATTTCGAATCCGATGAGTACGAAGAGCATGGCGGCTAGACTATCTTGTAGTAATTGCCAAAAACGATACACATATTTTCCAAGTGCAGCTTCCTCATCTGCTTCTTTGCCATAATTACTCACCATTAGTCCTTGCATCATGGCCACTATAATGGGAGAAACGAAGAGTTTGTGAGCTACTAAGGAACCAGTCATCACCATGGCTATAGTTATTAGTACTTCTACTTCCACACTGTCATTGTCTACAAATTTCAAAAGCTTCTGACCAATCCAACCGAATACAAACCCAAGTACGAGTCCTCCGCCTACATTTTGCACTACCAAGATAGTGGTATCGCTGACATCCATAGGCACACCACTGGCTGCTTCCTGTTGATTCATACGCACTACGATCATCGCAAGTGCAATGGCTATGACACCATTGAGCATGGCTTCTCCTGATATTTTTTCTTCGAGGGCTTTTGATAAACTAAATCTGCGAATTGTTTTGGTGATGGCCACCGGATCGGTGGAGGAGATGAGTGCCCCAAATACTAGGCAACCTCTAAAATCTAAACCAATGTCTAATACACCCACCACCAGATAAACGAGGTAGGCAATCACAAATGAGGATATAAGTACACCAAAAATGGCGAGCACCACGATAGGTACCAATTGTTTGTCCATTTTGGTAAAATCCACACTCAAAGCACCGGCGTAGATCATCACACTGAGTACAAAGCGGTAGAGTATTTCTTCCATATCAATCTTCTTCACCGCTTCGGCCAAATGGTAGTCTGGATGAATGCTCCCAATCAGCATGACCACACCTGACAAGAGCAGCGCCATAATGATGAGTCCGATAGAGGAGGGGAGCTTGAGAACGTAGGTGTTGATGAAGAGGAAGATGCCTGACATTAAAATCAGTAAGGCAATGATGTCAAAACTACTCATACATTAAAATTTGATTAGGCTAAGATATTGAAGTGTGATGGTCTTTTGGGTCTGAATAAACCAGTATTATTGGGTCGGTATAAATACGGAATGACACTAGATTAATTTTAAATGAGCGGCTTTCTTGATCAGTTCGGCGGTGTTTTGCACACTTAGTTTTTTCATCATATTCACGCGGTGAGTCTCCACGGTGCGCGAGCTCACAAATAATTGATCTGCAATTTCCTTGGTGGTTTTTCCCTCCGAGACCATTTCCAGCACTTCCAGCTCCCGATCCGATAGCCGCTTGTGCGACTCACCTTCTATGGCCATGTTGCCAATCATGAGTTCGGAGATTTCATTGTTAAAATGCTTTCTGCCAAGTGCCACCTGCCGAATGGCCGTGATCAATTCTTGCTCGTCGGCATTCTTAATAAGATAACCATAAGCGCCATTGCGTACTGCCTTTACCACATATTGTCCCTCGGCATGCATGGTGAGCACGATGAATTTGACCGTAGGGTATTTGTCTCGGGCTATCTTTATCAGGTCGAGTCCGCTGATATCCGGCATGGAGATGTCTATCAGTACTACATGTGGCTCCTCGCGCTCCATCAACTCATAGAATGCGGCTTGAGAGTCTGCTTCGCCGATTATTTCCAGTTCGTCATTTTTAGCCAATAGCGAAGCTATTCCTTCGCGAAACAATTGATGATCATCTACAATGGCTAGTTTGATCTTGCTCATGATGTTGGTATTTCTATTTCAATGGTGGTTCCTTCCTGTCCTGAATCAATTTGAATCGTCCCGTTGGTCAGTTTCACACGTTCTTTCATATTTCGCAATCCATTGCCCGTGGTAGCTACATTTTGCTGAAATCCCTTGCCATTATCTGAAATGAACAATCCTACATGGTCGTCAAATTCACTCAAAGACATACGTATTTCTGTGGCTTCTGCATGTTTCAATGCATTATTTATAGACTCTTGGGCTATGCGATAAAGTGCAATATGGATGGAATCATCAATTTTTGATTCACTGGACATATCATTTTTATATTTAAAAATGACAGGCGCATTTTTTTGAATTTGGGCAATGAGGTTGCCGATGGCCTCTCCCGCTCCAAAGTCAGTCAATACACTTGGCATCAGATTGTTGCTCATTCGGCGTACTTCAGATATTGTTTC
>CAZPST010000163.1:0-5492 GCA_964589185.1 uncultured Roseivirgaceae bacterium
GCGAACTGCATTTGGAGCAAGCATTAGAGGTAATGAATATCAGCGAGCAGACAGGACAAGTGAAACCCGATACGGATGGTTTACTTGTTCAATCGGATTATTTTGTAGTTAGAAAATCGGCATGTGATCAACCGACCCAAGTAAGTGCGTCGAACCAATCATTCAAGGTGTTGATGGGGGTGGCTGGTTCGGGTGAAATTCGCTTTGGAGAAACGCAACTGGCTTTTGGCATTGGACAGACGGTCTTAATTCCGGCAGGATTGACAGTGGAGGTACGACCGGAAAATGAATTACAGTTTTTGGAGGTGTGGATCGATTACCCCTGAATATTCTCCACCACCTTATCCAAAATAGTCTTCAACCGACTGTAGTCTTCTTCTGTCAGCCCTTGCCAGCCCATCTCTCTTGCTGATTGCACAATGGGTGCTGCCTGCTCATAGAGCGTTCGACCTTCAGCCGTCAGGGTGAGGATGTACTTTCGGCGGTCGTCTGTATCCGATGAGCGATTGATCCAGCCTTTTTTCACCAGCAAATCGATAATGCGTGAAACCGTCGGCGCATCCTTAAAGGTACTTTTGGCCAATTCCTTTTGTGCCAGTTCGCCACGCACGGCCAGTTCTGCCAGTAAGGCAAATTGCTCCGGTGTGAGGTCAATGCCCTGCTCCCTAAATCGGCGTGTGAGGTCTTGCTTGATCACCTTCAATGTGGCATCCAGATGCAGCCCAAAAGCCTTGGTGCCGTTCAGGTTCATAGTGCAGGAAGGATTTGAGTGGTCACTTCGCCAAAACCCACACGGATGCCATCCTTTTCACAAAAACCACGAATGGTGATGGTGTCATAATCTTGCAAGAATTTCCGCTCGCTTCCATCGGCCAGTTTGATGGGCTCTTGTCCGCTCCAGGTCAGTTCCAATAGCGAACCAAAACTGTCCTTTGTCGGGCCGCTGATGGTGCCACTGGCCATCATGTCGCCCACATTGAGGTTGCAGCCGTTCACGGTGTGGTGTGCCAATTGCTGCACGATGGTCCAATAGAGATATTTGTGATTGCTCGCACTGATTTTTTGTTCTACTCCATCCTTCGGTTTCAAGTACACTTCCAACTGGATGTCGAACGCTTTTTTTCCTTCGTATTTCAGGTAATCCAATACGGGTGGATCTTGCTTGGGCGCATCCACCTGGAACGGCTCCAACGCATCCAGCGTCACGATCCATGGCGACACAGACGATGCAAAGTTTTTCCCCAAAAATGGTCCGAGCGGCACGTACTCCCATTTCTGAATATCTCTAGCCGACCAGTCATTGAAAAGCAACAAACCAAACACGTGATCTTCTGCTTCGGAGGTACTTACGATTTGTCCCAATTCGGTGGACTTGCCGATGATGTAGGCCATTTCCAATTCAATATCCAGCAGTTTGGTTTCGGAGAAAATAGGTGTCTCTGCATCCTTCGGCACGATCTGTCCTTTTGGACGGTGAAAGGGTTGCCCCGATACGATGATAGATGACGAACGGCCATGATAACCCACAGGAATGTGCAGCCAGTTGGGCATGAGCGCATTGTCTTTGCCGCGAAACATGATACCCACATTGGTAGCGTGCTCTTTGCTGCTGTAGAAATCCGTGTAGTCACCAATACGGACGGGCAGGTGCATTTGAGCAGAAGATTGTGGCACTAATGAAGACATCAAATGTGCATCGTCTGCCTTGATCAATTCTTGCAATCTCGCCCGCACGACACGCCACACCGGACGACCCAAACTGATGAAATCGTTCAGTACATCTTTTTCAAAAATGCCTTCGGGCAGATGCAGACTTTCCAATGCTTCGCTCTTTTGCAATGCTACCAAATCAATGATTTGATCACCGATAGCGACACCCGCGCGTTTGCTTCCGCCAGTGGAAAAAATCCCAAACGGAAGGTTGTCTAGGGTGAAGTCTGAATTGGAAGGAATTGTCATTTGTTCAGTTTTATAATTTTTCCTTTTGCCGATGTAACGTGTAGGTTTGGGCCAGACCAAAACCTCATTTTCTTCTCATTACAATCATTTAGGATAAACATCTCCATTTGGGGCTGGTAGGAACGATTTATTAGAGGATAAATGTTATTCAAAATTGCCTTTGAAGAATTTTTATCTACAATGGTCTTAGGCTCCACAATAGGCTTAATAGTAAATCCATCATCATTTTTATACATGACACCTTTTAGCTTTTGATCGTGATAGTAAAGACTGTCAGATCTAATTTCAAAAATGAAGTTGTCGTAATGGAATTTTCTGTCATATATAATTTGATAGAATCCATTAGAAAGCTCACAATTGTCTTGGCCGTTCAGATTGAACAACGCTAGAAAAGTGAAAGCAAGAGAAATATAGACCTTCAATCGTCAAATCGAATTAATCGTCAATCACAAAGTACCCCTCAACTCCTGCTCCTTTTCAATCGCTTCAAACAACGCTTGGAAATTTCCTTTGCCAAAGGATTGCGCACCTTTTCGCTGAATGATTTCGAAGAACATCGTTGGGCGAGGCTCTACCGGTTTAGTAAAGATTTGCAACAAATACCCTTCATCGTCACGATCAATCAGGATGTTCAATTTCTTCAGCGGCGCTAAGTCCTCGTCTATTTCGCCTACCCGATCCAATACGCTTTCATAATACGTGTCCGGCACATAGAGGAATTCCACGCCTCGGTTGCGCAGTTCGGTCACCGTATGAATGATGTTGTCCGTGGCTACCGCGATGTGCTGCACACCCGCTGCTCCATAGAAGTCTAGGTATTCTTCCACCTGCGATTTCTTCTTGCCTGCCGCCGGTTCGTTGATCGGGAATTTGATGCGGCCATTGCCATTACTCATCACCTTGCTCATGAGCGCCGTGTATTCGGTGCTGATGTCCTTGTCGTCAAACGACACGATCTGCGCAAAGCCCATGACCTTTTTGTAGAAATCCACCCACTCGTTCATCTTGCCTAGCTCCACATTGCCTACCATATGATCCACATATTTCAGCCCTACGGGTGACGGACGATAGGTAGGCTCCCATTTTTGGAAACTAGGTAAAAACACACCGTTGTAATCCTTACGCTCCACAAACACGTGCACTGTTTCGCCATAGGTATGAATGCCCGCTCGTACCACTTTGCCGTGTGCATCTTCTTCGGTCATCGGTTTCATAAACGATTTAGCCCCTCGCTCAATGGCCGTGTGGTAGGCATAGGTGGCATCCTCCACCCACAGGGCAATCACCTTCACACCATCTCCGTGGGCATCAATGTGTTTCCCAATTTCTGAGCCTCCAAAGAGGGGCGAAGTAAGCACCAAGCGGATTTTGTCCTGCACGAGCACATACGACTCGGTGGTCTTATTACCGGTGGCCAAACCGGAATACGCCAAAGGTTGAAAACCAAAAGCCGTCTGATAGTAATGCGCTGCTTGGCGGCTATTGCCTACATACAGTTCGAGGTAATCTGTGCCATTGATCGGCATGAAGTCCTCAGCTGATTTGAAAATTTTGGGGAGTGTTTGCGTTTCCATGTTTTCCTACAATTATAATATTGTTCGCTATTTCTGAATTATTTCACTTTATTAAGTTCATAATAAGCCTTTTGATTGAATCCTTTTGTTCCGCAGGACTTTGTGCAACAGCTAAAGCCAAGGCAACTAGTGTATTGTTGCTTACTTTTCTCAGCCCCACATTATTCAAATGATAGTTATTTTGCTCCAAATACCAAACGAAAACAAATGATCCTATGCGCTTGTTTCCATCTACAAATGGATGTCCTTTAATGATCGAATATAGAAGTTGAACGGCTTGTTGCTCTACTGTAGGGTATGCCAGTTCACCGAACACAGTTTGCGAAATACTTCCCAGTATTCCTCTAAACGATTCATCTTTCTCTTTCCCAAACAGATCACTAGCTTCACCTTTTTTGATAAGGTCTTCTTTAAGCTTTGAAATTGCCATTTTGACATCATCATATTCAATGACATATATGACAGCATCATTTAAATTTTCGCTTGTAATTTCATTTCGATCATATTTATCTAATAGATTGAAAGTTTTGGAGTAGTGAGAAATTATTGAAAGCAGACCGTCCGTGAGAACTTCTCGAGTTTCTATTATTTCCTCACTCAATAAATTTAGCTCCTTCTGTAAGAGATCAACTTTGCTTTTTTCTTTTTCAAGCAAATCATGATTGATTGAGTATCCTTTTAGTAAATACTCTTTCAATTTCTGATTTGCCCATTTCCGAAATTCGGTACCTACATGTGATTTAACTCGATAACCAACTGAAATGATAATATCTAGGTTATAGATGGATATAGCACGGGTTACATCTCGGTTTCCTTCTCTTTGAACTTGGCGGAATTCTCGCCAAGTTGATGTCTTATCCAGCTCCCCCTCTTCATAAATGTTATTGATGTGAGCGCCTATGGTTCTCCTGGCCTTCCCAAACAAATCCATAATTTGCTGTTCGGTTGCCCATACCGTATCATGTTCGCCATCAAGTATAACTTGAAATTCAGTCTGTCCACCCTCTGGCTTAAAGACCAAGACTTCACTTTTTTGTATGTCTAGCAAATTCATTTATTCAGATGATTTGCATCGTTATCACTCAATCCAACTCTTAAAATACTTTCCGTCATCAATCTTCATCGCTTCTTCGGTAATCTTCAGCGGTTTGAAGGTGTCAATCATCACGGCTAGTTCGTGCGTTTCCTTTTGGCCAATACTGCGCTCGTATGCCCCCGGGGCAGGCCCGTGTGGGATGCCCGATGGGTGAAGGGTGATGTGGCCTTGCTCAATGTTGTTTCGGCTCATAAAATCGCCATCTACATAGTAGAGCATTTCGTCCGAATCAATGTTCGAGTGGTTGTAAGGTGCCGGTATCGCCTTGGGATGATAATCATACAAGCGTGGGCAGAACGAGCACACCACAAAGGCGCTCGTCTCAAACGTCTGATGCACGGGTGGTGGCTGATGTACGCGACCGGTGATGGGTTCGAAATTGTGAATGGAGAATGCATATGGAAAATTGTAGCCGTCCCAACCCACCACATCAAATGGATGCGTGTTGTAAAGCAATTCATGGAGCATGCCTTGCTTTTTGATTTTCATCACAAATTCGCCCTTTTCGTCATGCGTTTCGAGTTCGGTAGGTAGTTTGTAGTCCCGCTCGCAGAAGGGAGAGTGCTCCAGCAACTGACCGAACCAATTGCGGTAGCGCTTGGGCGTGTAAATGGGGTGATACGATTCAGAAACCAACAATCGGTTGTCTTCTGTGTCAAACTCGATTTGGTAAATCATGCCACGAGGAATGACCAGATAATCGCCATATTCAAATTTGATATTTCCCAAAAACGTGCGGAGCGTGCCCGTGCCTCGGTGCACAAAAATCAATTCATCGGCATCCACATTTTTATAGAAATAATCGGTAATCGACTTGCGTGGAGCGGCCAACCCGATTTCAATGTCTGAATTAACCAAAAGCA
>CAZPST010000164.1:0-5435 GCA_964589185.1 uncultured Roseivirgaceae bacterium
GGTTTGGCTTTCAAAAACCGGCTCCTGCACACGAATGGCGACAGCCCCTACGATAGCCGAACGGATATCGGCCGCATCAAAATCCTTCTTATAAAATTCACGAACAGTCTTGACAATAGCCTCACGGAATGCCGCCAAATGCGTACCTCCCTGCGTGGTGTTTTGGCCATTGACAAATGAGTAATACTCTTCGCCATATTGATTGGCATGTGAGAGCGCTACTTCTATATCTCGGCCTTTTAAGTGAATGATTGGATAGCGTAGGCTCTCTTCGTCCGTCTTGCGCTTCATCAAATCGAGCAGTCCATTTTCTGAATAAAACTTCTTTTCATTTAGCTTGATAGTGAGTCCTGCATTGAGATACGCATAGTTCCAAATGAGGTCATCCAAATATTCTGGGATGAAATGGAAGTTTTTGAAAACCGTCGGATCCGGCTCAAAGATGGTGAGTGTGCCGTTTCTGTCTGAAGACTTGGTGATCTTGGCATCCACCTTGATTTCGCCTTTTTCAAATTCGGCCACTTTGGTCTCGCCATCACGGTAACTCTGCACTTTGAAATAGCTCGACAAAGCATTCACAGCTTTGGTACCCACACCATTGAGACCTACCGATTTTTGAAACGCACCCGAGTCGTACTTGCCTCCGGTATTAATTTTTGACACACAGTCTACCACTTTGCCTAGTGGAATGCCCCTGCCATAATCGCGCACAATTACGCGATGATCGGTGATTTTGATTTCGATGGTCTTGCCGTGCCCCATCATGTGTTCGTCGATGCTGTTGTCGATGATTTCTTTCACCAACACATAGATGCCATCATCGGGCGAGGAGCCGTCTCCCAGCTTGCCGATGTACATACCCGGACGCAACCGGATATGCTCTTTCCAGTCCAGGGACTTAATACTGTCCTCGGTATATATTGCTTCTGCTACTTCCATCTCGCTCAAGAAAAGATTTTTGAAGGTGTAATCGGGCGATGAAATTAAGTAAACTGATTCATTCGTGCCATCCGATTTTTTTAGTGAATCAGGATGTAATCATTAAGTTAGATCGAGTTAAATAACTGATTTATAGTTGGTTATTTCCTGCGGATTAAAACAAATAAAAATGTAAAAAACCATCCGAGCATGAGCACGGCACTCAGGTAATTGAGGTAATTGTAGCGCGAGGGAGCAATATCTTCGGCATTGTTGAGCACACCGATATAGCCTATCAGAAGTGTGAGTGAAAAGAGCATCACAGCCGGAAGCATATGCACAGTCAGCCTGAGCTGCTGCCCCACCCCTGCCCTGTCTACATAAAAGCGGAAGAAGTAGAACATCAGGTGTAGCACCACATACGATCCCATGGCCGAATAGAAGAAAAAATTGCGCCCTACCCTACCGATACTATCGAAATTGATATCGATGGTCAGTGGCAAATAGGCATAGATGAAAAGCAGGATGATGACAAAAAAGATGGAGGTGAAGATGCGAAGGACTTTGGCTATTTGGAACATTTTCTAAGCACTTGTAATTATTGGGGTTGATAGTGCACTAACGGCACAAAGCTAGATCAGAAAATCAAAAGGGATTGAAACAAGAAGCGTTCATCGAATTGATACAGGTGCATTCAGGCATCATCCACAAAATCCTGTATTTGTATGTGGACGATGCAGATGACAAGGCCGACCTGAAACAAGAGATTATTCTGCAAGCATGGCAGTCCATTGGCAATTTTCGGGGACAATCAGCTTTTAGTACGTGGCTGTATCGGGTGGCACTCAATACGGTGCTGACTTACCAACGAAAGGCCAAAAAACGACCGGAACGAAAAGGTGAGTTGCAGGATGTGCCATTGGAACCGACTACCGAACATCCCGCCACAGAGATGCTCTACCGAGCTATACGGCAGATGAATGACATTGACAAAACGATCATCACACTGCACTTAGAAGAATACGACAATGCGGAAATTGGAGAAATAATGGGCCTAACCAAAAACCATGTGGCGGTGAAACTACACCGGATAAAAAATGAGCTTACGAAAATGCTAAAAGGGTAACGCGATGGATGAGTTGAAAGAAGTCTGGAAACAACTGAAAGCTAAAACTAACAACTTGACTGATTTTAGTTCAGAGGAGATCGCCTATTCGATAAACCAGAAATCAAAAGGCCTTATGGAGACAATCAGGCGAAAGGTAAAGATCAAATTCTACTTCTGTGTAGGTGCTACAGCGCTCGTCGGGGGATTCTTGCCATTTGCATATCCACTGCCCTCTCAGATACTACTTCTGATCATGTTTGGTGCCTACTTGGTGGCCGATATTCTACTGTGGAAAGAATACAAATCCTTATCAGAATACACCGATGCTACACAACCTGTGGTGGATACGCTTCGCCAATTTCAAAAAAAGGTAAAGCAAATCCTCCACTATGAAGAGCTGATTGGGCTCATGCTCTACCCGATATCTGCCACGGCCGGATTCATGATCGGACTGGCGGAGGGTTCTGAAAACGGCGAATTCATGACCGATAGGGCAGATTGGATTGCTTTAGTACTAGTCTTGATTATTCTGGTACCGGCATGCGATTGGTTTGCCAAGTGGATGAATCGGGTGACTTTCGGTAGCTATTTGAAAAAATTGGAAGTGAATATTTCGGAAATGGAAAATGAAAAAACAAATTGATATGAAAAAGATCTTACTCATACTCAATGCACTCTCATTTTTGGTTATGCAATATGTCATGGCTATTGAGCTGACCGACGGACGACTGGAACTTGGCCTTCTCATAGGTTCTCTTGCGATATGTTTCGTTACCGGATTTATAGTATTCAGACACGAATGGAATCCTGCTCAACTAGCATCAAGCCATGATTATTTGAAAAGTTATCGTGCTCTGTCATCGGCCTTATTTATCCTCCTATTTGGCAGCCAGATCCTACTTCGAATGGGCTGGGTGCCCGATGACTTTGATTTATTGAAATGGCTCGTTTGGGCCTGCTTCTACTTTATGCTGGTAATGCCGGTTTTCACACGCATTTTCAGCTCAAGTCAAAAAACGGAAGACTTCATTCCATCCTGATGAAATAGCTTTGGGGAATGAACAAAATACCGGTGTGGCTCGCTCCTATTTACTACTTATTAGTTCTATTGTTGATCGCTTCGTGTCAATCCCCTCCCACAATCGCCGGATTTGATACACAGAAATGGAAAGACGCTGACGTGTGTTCTGACACACGCATGGAACTGGCCAAACTACTTGTGAAAAATGAACAGGCACTTCTGAGCGCCACCCAGCCCGACATTGAAGCCCTATTGGGGGTAGCACCAAAACACGAATTGCATGGGAGAAATGAGAAGTTTTTCTACTATCCCCTCACAGTAGATTGCCCTAATTCGTCCGAAAATCAATCACTTTTCCTGCGTTTTGATGCGCTTGGCCGAGCGAAAGAAGTGCTTATTGTATTGGATTAGCCGTTATCTCCGCGCTCTTCGAGCAGGCGATCCATTTTGGTGTTGAGTTCATCCACCTTGGCCTCCAGCGCGTCGTTATTGTCCATCACCATTTCATCTACGAAAATGGCGTTTACAATAGAGAAACCGAAGATACCGCCCGTGAGCACGACCATCAGAAAGAAGAAACTGGCAAATGCGGGCTTTATTGAGCCAGGTTCCGAATTGGCAGCTATGGCTTCAGGTATCTCATACCACCCCTCCAGGGTGAATATCTGAAAAATGGTAAATAGCGACTTGAATGGATCACCGAAATGTGCGGGATCTTCATTGTGAAATAAATACGTACTTAAGATAGCCAGCAAGACATTGTAAATAAGCAATGCGCCAAACACAAACGCCGATGCTCTAAACGCCCGCTGAATGCCCGCAATCATCTGCCCTATATTCGGAATGAAGCGCATGAAGCGTAGCACACGCAATACCCGGAGCAAACGGAATACGAGCAAATACGACATGTTCGGCACGTTGATGAAAATCTCCAGCAGCGAGGGGAAGGATATGGCTACTAGAATAAAATCAAACTTATTTCCTGCATTCGAAATGTACGCTTTCCACCCATTCTCCCGCACTTTGATAATGACCTCTAAGACAAAAAATGTAGTGAAAATATGGTCAATGCGGTCAAGTAAATTGATGTCCTTGTATTGACCAAAACCCATCAGGAAGAGCGTAAACGTATTGCCAAGAATAGCAAAAATGATGATCCACTCATTAAGGAATATCCTGCGAAGCAATCCGTTCATAGTAGTGATTAGGTTTTTTTCAGACCTCAGACAAAGGTATTAATATTCCCCAGTCCCAGATACTCAGATTAAATTCCTAATCAAATATTAATCTAAAGCCGTCCAAAATACAAATAAATACGGATGTCAGTCGGAGCAAACCAATCACTCAAAACCCAGAATATCTTCGAAATACCGAAACGTCTCCGCTCTTACCCGATCATATTCTTTAGAGATCAGCGGCGAATTGATAACGTGCGCACCTGCTTGGGCAAATGCCACCACGCTTTTCTTCTCATGGGTTGTTTTCGTCAAAGCGTCAAATTCCAACATTTTAGCCACAGATACGGTCATATCTTGCGCCGTATCACTCTGATAATAGTACCCCATAAAGTACGGCTGTGTGACCGCCTCAAAGACCTCCTCCGTCATCGTTTGGTCAATCAATGATTGCAGCGCGATCAATCCCTCCACACGATACGTACCTGTCCAATAGCGATCAATTTTAGCCTGAATGCTATCTGGTTTGGGCTCCTTCTCCGCCGATGGAACCTTGTATTCACCCACTACTTTTTTGGCTATTTGCAAACCCCATGGGCCTGTAAGCATCTCACCTGTGGGATTAAAAAGGGCAATATTTGGTGAATACATGACATGTGCAAAGATGTCCGGATGATGCGCCGTAAGGTAAATGCCCAACGTACTCCCTGTAGAGCAACTCATCAGAATAACCTTTTTGCCTAATTTCTTCCCAATCGCTAGCGCTTCCTTGGCATCTTCCATCAGATCAAAAGGCGTGAGTTCAGCAAAAATATCCTTGTCACCAATGCCGTGTTTGCTCAATCGAGGTAAGTACAAATTCATGCCGTAACGACGCGCCACTTCCATGTGCAGCGGAGCACCTTCCATCACCCCTGCCGAAAATCCATGCAAATAGACGATAGCATATTCCGTTTGTCGAATAGAGTCAGCCCAAATGATGCGCGAATGATTCTCAGGCTTGATATTAGGCACCTTACCTTCCTTGTCAGCGAGATACCCATCCAGTTGTTCCAATGAAAGAGACAGTGCAGGTAAGTTTGGGGTCACTTCTTCGTATTGAGCCGTTGGCCCGAGTACATACGTCAAGATAAGTGTCGTCACTAGCAACACCAATGCAATTACTATCCGTTTGATCCAGCGCATACTGTTTGATTTTAGTCAAATGTACACG
>CAZPST010000165.1:0-5250 GCA_964589185.1 uncultured Roseivirgaceae bacterium
ATTCGATTTATCACAGCTATTCGAGCATGGTGAATACGGCAAAGGCGATCCTAGCGGCTGACAACCACAAGACCAATACGCACGCGTCTATCGTGGAAGAATTTGATGTGCACTATGTGCAAACCGGTGCTATCGAACTAGGCGGCACATTTGCCGAATTAGTCTATCAAATCAATGCAAACAATCCCTCAGAAGCAATCGCTACAGAGTATTTGGAACAAGCAAAAGGCTTCTACCAAAAGGTGGATGCCCTACGCGCAAAAGAATTGGTAAATGGCTAGTCTGAATCCAAAATTGACCCTCGTAGGAGCCGGTCCCGGCGACCCGGATTTGATCACGGTGAAAGGCATTCGCGCCCTGCAACAAGCTGATGTGATCTTGTATGATGCATTGGTGAATTCTGAATTGCTGAAACATGCACCAAAAGCCAAAAAGGTGTTTGTAGGCAAACGAAAAGGCCTCAAAACCTACGATCAGGACGAAATTAATAACATGATCGTGCGCGAGGCATTGGCTCACGGCCATGTGGTTCGGCTGAAAGGAGGCGATCCGTTTGTGTTTGGGCGAGGAGCCGAAGAGATTGCGTATGCCTCCACATTTGACATTCCGTGCGACATAGTGCCAGGCATTAGTTCAGCCACCAGTGTGCCGGCCAGCATTGGCATTTCTATTACGCAACGCGAGATTGCCAAGAGTTATTGGGTGCTCACGGGCACCACCTCCGATCGCTCACTCAATCGGGACATTGCCATTGCCGCTCAGACTTCTGCTACTTTGGTCATTTTGATGGGTGTGAGTCAGATGACGGAAATAGTGGAGATATTCCATCAATTGAACAAATCGGATACCCCCGTGGCAATCATCCAAAATGGCTATTGCGATATTCAACAACAGGTGATTGGCACTATGTCAACTATCCTTGAGTTGATGGAAGAAGAAAACATCGGTAATCCGGCCGTGATTGTGATCGGTGAAGTGGTGCGGCATGCGGTGAGCTTGCAAGCGATAATAAATGAAAACCTGTTACAAACTGCCTGATGGATCAGAATACGCTCTACCCTATTTTCCTCAAACTCCGAGAACTGCGCGTGCTGATCGTAGGTGCTGGATTTGTAGCGGAGGAGAAGTTGGGATTTTTATTAAAATCAAGTCCGGATGCCGTAGTGACGATGGTTGCTACTTTTTTCAGAGAGGGAACAATGGAAATCGCGGCGAAAGGACAGGTTACGCGTCACACACGATCCTTCGAACCGGAAGATTTAGCCGGACATCAGTTGGTGATAGCCGCCACAGATGATGAGACAATCAATCAACTCATTTATTTAATGTGCCGAAAAAAAGGGATTTTGGTCAATGTGGCTGATAATCCACCCTTGTGCGACTTCTACATGGGCGGAATCGTGACGAAAGGGAACGTAAAAATTGCGATTTCCACCAATGGCAAATCGCCTACCACAGCTAAGCGTTTGCGTCAGTTTTTTGAAGAAATCATTCCGGACGACATCAATGAACTAGTGAAAAATCTGGACACGCACCGGAAGTCATTGAAAGGAAATTTCGAAGAAAAAGTGGCGTATATGAATCGTCTGACGAAGCGAATGATGGTGCGGTGATTACCGCGGCTGGATAAACTGCCGCACGATATCAGCTACTTTATTCAAAATCACTGAGCCGATTTTCCCAAAATCAATTTCGAAGTTCATAGTCGGATTCATCCCATCCAAACTGATCGAATTCCATACCACAAACAAGCCTACCCAAGCTACGACAAGGAAAAGTAAGGTGCTTGTTATGGTTTTTTTCTTGCTCAATGGATCAATTGAAATTGGCAGAACAAAGTAACGATGATTTGTAGACTAAGCGAGCACAGAGAATAGGATTTAACTCCTACCAAACGCTATCAACGCACGATAATCGCCGGAATCTGCCTCATGCAATGCGTTGATATAGGCCGCTCGAGCTTCACCGGGTTTGATGAGTGAGGCTGCCCCCCACGTGAAAGGGGCCAATTTGTACAATTTCTCCACCACCAAATCAGCCATCAATCGGCTGTGGCGGCCATTGCCATTGGCAAAACAATGAATGGAAACCAAGCGATGCTTAAACCGAATGGCCAATTCGTCAGGAGGATATGTCTGATGCTGATGCCAATAAGCAGCATCATCCAGTAACAGTCGCAACTGAGTGCCTATTTCAAATGATTTTATGCCAATATTTTTCTCTGTTCGGCGGAATTCTCCCGCCCATTTCCACACATCACCGTACATGCGTTTATGTAGCGATCGAATGAATTTTTCAGCAAAAAGTGTCTCCGACTTGATATTGCGATGGATGGTCCAACGAATGGCTTCTTCAATATTTAGTTGCTCCAATTCATTCAATTCACCCTGCGTAGTGATAAAGGGCATGCGCAACCCCTCCAACTCTTGCGGGTCGAGGGGTGTTTGCCCTGAATCAAAATCAAGAGTCAATCCCATAAGGCCTTTGGCATTTCTCTTTTCAGATCAAACGTGAGCTCATCGATGGCCTTTGAGAGCCGCTCCACTTTATTCTCTTGATCTTCTAATAGCATGCTTTGCGACGTACGCTGTACAATTTTGGTAGCCAATGCACGTGCCTTTCGCTCGATCAACCGATCAACGTCTCCGTCCTTAGGTACAAAACCATACACCAGCTTCATATCGAGGGCATTGGCTACTTCACGGAGTGTCTTGATTGAAATAGAACCCTCGCTCTCGCGCTTTTCCAATTCTTGCACGCTCTGTTTAGTGATGCTGAGCTTGGTGCCCAATTGCTGCAGCGACATCCCCAGCGCCATACGGACGGTTTTTATCCATCCGATGGGGGGGATAGTGGCTTGAGCTACCGGCTGAAACTCCTTTAACTTACTTGCCAAGTGATCCGCCAAAAGTCTACTCTTAATCATATCGTCATTATTTAACCTGACAAATTTATATTTTTTGTCATAATTTAACCTTACTTATATAAACTTTTTGTCATCTTATGACCTGACGTAAATATTTAATAGCTTTCCGTCCACAGTCCACAGCTGTAGCGCACATGGTTCGGAACGAACCGCCTCTGTGTCTCTCTGTGTCCTTTGTGGTTGAGTAAACGAGCCCCTCAATCTATGTGTCTATGTGGTTAAAAGTTAAGTACACAACTTTTCCACAATCGTCACTCACCCAATCCTCCCTGCCCCAACATTGTTTTAATTTGCCTTGTCCATCGAAGCTTTAGCGAAGTTGGACTGACTGCCGAAGCTTTAGTGAAGGCGGATAATCGTAAATCTAAAATCGTAAATCCTCATCATGTATCTCATCTTCGACACGGAAACCACCGGACTGCCTCACAACAAAACCGCTCCTATCGAAGATCTGGACAATTGGCCTAGACTCGTGCAACTCGCCTGGCAGCTGCATGACGCCCAAGGCAAGCTCATCTCACGCGGCAACCATATCGTCAAGCCCGAAGGATTCACCATCCCATTCAATGCTGAGAAAATCCACGGCATCTCCACCGATCGGGCACTGGAAGTAGGTGAAAACCTGCGCGAGGTGATGGACAAATTCACCGCAGATGTGCAACGCGCCAAGGTACTCGTCGGGCACAATATCGAATTTGATAATAAAATCCTTGGAGCAGAATACCTGCGCACGGGTCAGGAAAACCTCCTTGCAGACGTTAAAAACATCGACACGGCAGAAGTCACCCGCGACTTTTGTCAACTAGCAGGCGGCCCGGGCGGCAAGCTGAAATCGCCTAAATTGATCGAACTGTACGAAAAGCTTTTTGGCGAACCTTTCCAAGCAGCGCATGATGCAGCGTATGACGTGGATGCCACTTCCAAAGCCTTTTTTGAGACACTCAAGCGAGCCATCATTCCTGCGCTGGAAGAAACAGACATTGCCACCATCGTCTACGAAGCGCCGGATTTGTCAGAAGCCAACTTTGCTTGGATCAGAGAAAAAGCCAGTGCCAAAATCGGTACAGAGGAAGTAGCTGCTGAGGATATTGAAGGAAGCTTCTGCCACCTGCACGTGCATTCGCAGTGCTCCATTCTGCAAGCCACACCGAGTGTGGAAGCCATCGTAGAAAAAGCCAAAGCCTATCACATGCCCGCCGTGGCACTCACGGACTTGGGCAATATGTTTGGCGCATTCAAATTTGTGCGTGCTGCTCACAAGGCAGGCATCAAGCCCATTCTAGGATGCGAATTTTTTGTGGCTCAAGAGCGAACCAAAACACAATTCACCAAAGACAATCCCGACAAGCGTTTTCAGCAGGTGCTATTGGCCAAAAACAAAAAGGGCTATGAAAACCTGTCCAAACTCAGTTCGCTTGGCTACATCGATGGACTCTACGGCCTGTACCCGCGCATCGACAAAGACCTGATCAAACAATACAGTGAAGGGTTGATCGCGCTCACAGGCGGATTGTATGGCGAAATCCCGCGGCTGATTCTGAATGTAGGCGAAACTCAGGCCGAAGAAGAATTACTCTGGTGGAAAGACATTTTTGGAGAGGATTTTTACATAGAAATCAACCGACACGGGCTCGACGAAGAAAACCACCTCAACCAAGTGTTGGTAGGTTTAGCGCGTAAGTACGACATCAAACTGATAGCCGCTAACGAGCTCTTCTACTTGCAAGCCGAAGATGCCAAAGCCCACGATGTACTGATTTGTATCAAGGAAAACGAAAAGCAAAGTACACCCATCGGGCGTGGGCGCGGCTTCCGTCCGGGCATGCCCAACGACCAGTTTTATTTCAAAAGTCAGGACGAAATGAAGCAGGCCTTCACCGATTTGCCGGAGGCCATTGTGAATGTGGGCGAATTGGTAGCCAAAATCGAATCGTTCAAACTGGAGCGTGAAGTTTTGCTTCCCAAGTTTGCCATTCCGGACGAATTCAAAGATCCACAAGACGAGACCGATGGCGGCAAGCGCGGAGAGAATGCCTACCTGCGCCATCTGACCTATCTAGGAGCGAAGAAACGCTACGACGATCTCACACCCGAATTGACGGATCGCATTGATTTTGAGCTACAAACGATCGAAAATACCGGCTATCCCGGTTACTTCCTTATTGTGCAAGACTTCACGTCCAAGGCGCGCGAAATGGGTGTGGTAGTTGGGCCGGGACGTGGATCAGCTGCCGGATCGGTGGTGGCCTATTGCATCGGTATCACCAATGTAGACCCCATCGCCTACGATCTCCTTTTTGAGCGATTCCTGAATCCGGATCGGG
>CAZPST010000166.1:0-5212 GCA_964589185.1 uncultured Roseivirgaceae bacterium
GTGAAAATGAGCACGAAGAGAATCAGAGCGCCGAAGAGCCATTTGCCTAATTTGAGAAGCATGATACTATTTGATTGTGCCATAAATATTGGAACATCTTTTGAATAGTAGGCCAATCGCGCTGAAAAGCTTTTTGTAACTTGACAATCAATTCACCCCTTGGACACTATGAAAAAGTACTTTGTATTTCTTTACAGCCTATTGCTGTGCTGCTTTCAAGCTAATTCTCAAAGTAAATCGGCAACTAATTTATCGGCAATTGAAGCAGCAAGGCAAGTCAGTTGCGATAGTGCGCTTATTCTTTTGAATCAACTGGAAGAAAGTAAATCAGAAGCAGAAAATGCTGCTGTTATGCTACAAAGAGGATTAACAAACTATTGTCTAGGAGCTTATGACGAAGCACTTCTCAATTATCAAAATAGCCTCACATTTTTCGAAAAAACGGAAAACATAAAAGAACAGACGAATATCTTAAATCTCATTGGGACATTGCACAAAAAGCAGGGCAACATGTCTGATGCATTAGTTTACTTCAAAAAGGGGTTGATCCTTTCAGAAGCGGAAGGAGATAGTTTGGGCATTGGTAACAGCACAAATAACATCGGGTTAGTTTACCTCCAAACTAACCAATTTCAAGAGGCACTCGATTATTTCCTGATATCTACAGAGATAAAAACTCAAATAGGTGACACAATTGGTTTAAGCTACAACTATGACAATTTGGGAATTACATACAGTCAAATGAAAAATTTTGAAAGAAGTAGGTTCTATTTTGATTTAGCGGCTACTTACAAAGAAAAAATCGGTGATGAGGTTGGGGCCGCAATTGTGAAAAATAACATAGGAGAAATGTTATTGACTGCTAATAAAGTAAATGAGGCTGTCCCCTATTTTGAAGCCGCTTTGACCATAGCCGAACGTGCAAAATTCAGTGATTTTGAGCAGCACGTGCTGAACATGCTTTCCGAAACACATTCAAAATTGGCGAACTATGAAAAATCATTGAACTACTATAAAGCGCACATAGCCATTAAAGACAGCCTCTTCAATGATCGCAAAAGCATGCAAGTCGCTGATATTGAAGCTAAATATCAAAACGAAAAAAAAGAAAGACTTATAGAAGCACAGGAAGCCCAAATCGATCGTAACAATCTGTTACTTGCCGGCTCAGGGGCACTCATCCTACTCTTACTTGTAATTGGTTTTCAAAGTCACAGCCGCCTCAAATGGAAAAATCGACAACTCCTTGAAGAACAAAAAAGACTGGCGCGTGAAGCCGAGATGAATGCTGTCATTTCGTCACAAGAAAAAGAACGAAACCGATTCGCACGTGACCTCCACGATGGGTTTGGCCAATTGATCTCCACGCTTAATCTGAACCTGAAAAATCTGGAAGCACCTAAAAACAAAGACGAGCGCGAAAAGGTATTCTCTGCATCTGCCGCCGTGCTGGAGGAAATGTATCAGGAATTGAAAAATATCTGTTTTGACTTGATGCCGCAGACACTCATCAAGCATGGACTGGAAGCTGCCCTCAATGAATTTGCCAATCGCATAAGCCTAGCTGAACGGCAGCATGTGGAAGTGAATGTATTCGGCCTAACCGAGCGCCTGACCGACCTTCAAGAAATCTCCCTCTATCGCATTACTCAAGAGTGGGTCAACAACATTCTGAAATACTCTGATGCCCAGAAAATCGTGATCCAGATTACTAAAGATCATGAGGAAATCACCCTGCTCATCGAAGATGATGGACAGGGCTTTGACAAAGAAAAATTGACCGCCGGTACTGGCAATGGCTGGCGCAATATGACCTCCCGCTCCAATCTGATTCATGGCGAACTGGAACTGGATACGAATATAGGAACGAGGGGAAATACGCTGATCATGAATGCCACTTTACAGGCATCCAATAAAAAGGATACCCTACAAATGGCGGCATATCAAGTGACATAGCGTGGATTAGAAAATTGAGGTAACCCATTCACAAACATCATCCCACCAACTACTCTCTTCCGTAGGAGCTTCCGTAGCTAGCGTTGATTTTGCATTAATTCTGACATCACCTGCAAAGCTTACTGAAATAGTAATTAGCAGAACTAGGAAAAGGCTCAGGGTTTTTTTCATCTTCACTTTTTTTCAAACTTATCATTTTTCCAGAAAGTTTACGAATCTTTTACTTGAAAATACCTCCTTCATAGTATTGACCTGACCGCCAACTTTCAGGATGTTTGAAGCCGCAACCTTTATCCATTGCTTTCGGCACAATGCAAATTATGGTAATACATAATTTGGGTTTAATTTCGCACGTCCCAACCAAGCAAAACTAATTGGACTACACATGGCAAAGACTAAAACCACCGCTAAAAACGAGACATTTTCAAAAGAGACCTACATGAAGTGGTTTGAGACCATGCTACTCATGCGTCGGTTTGAAGAAAAAGCCGGTCAGCTCTATGGCCAGCAAAAAATCAGGGGATTTTGCCACCTCTATATCGGGCAGGAGGCGTGTGTGGCCGGTGCAGTATCGGCACTCAAGCGTGGCGACAAGTACATCACTGCCTACCGCGATCACGCCCATCCGTTGGCGTTGGGATCAGATCCAAAGAAAGTCATGGCCGAATTGTACGGTAAGGAAACGGGCATTTCGCGCGGTAAAGGAGGCTCCATGCACATGTTTGACAAGGAGAATCATTTCTTCGGCGGGCACGGAATCGTGGGTGGTCAGATTCCACTCGGAGCAGGTATGGGCTTTGCCGAAATGTACAACAACACCGGATTCCTCAGCATCTGCTACATGGGCGATGGTGCCGTGCGTCAGGGTGCATTCCACGAGGCGCTGAACATTGCCATGACCATGAAAATACCCGTCATTTTTGTGATAGAAAACAATGGATACGCTATGGGCACATCTGTAAAGCGTACATCCAACGTAACCGAGCTTTACAAACTAGGTGAAGCATACGACATTCCGTCAGAGCCTGTAGATGCCATGCGTGTAGAGGATGTGCACATGGCAGTGGCACGAGCCGCCGAACGAGCCAGAAAAGGTGACGGCCCAACGTTGTTGGAGTTCAGAACCTACCGATACAAAGGTCACTCTATGTCTGATCCTGCGAAATACCGCACCAAAGAAGAGGTAGAAGAATACAAAAGACAAGATCCCATCGAGCAGGTGCGGGAAACCATTCTGAAAAATAAGTATGCCACAGAGGCTGAATTGAAGGCGATCGATGACCGAATCAAAGACGAAGTAATGGAGACCGTGACCTTCTCTGAAGAGTCCAATTTCCCTCCGGCATCAGATGCCTATACAGATATTTATGCCGAGCCAAATTATCCATACGTAGAGGTTTAACAGCACTTTGAAAATTAATTGCCGAAAAACCTATCTTTGCGTCCTTTAAAATCGAACCATGTCAAAAAAGCAAAAGAAAGGACAAGACCAGGACAGCATTATTGAAAACCCTGATGTGATTGTCGATAAGGCTGAGGAGTTCTTGGCGGATACCAAAAAACGCAACATTACGGTCATAATAGGCGGGGTTTTAATACTTGCCATCGTTGGCCTATTTCTATACAGAGGTTATCTTGATTCTCAAAACAAAGAGGCGCAGGAGGAAATGTTTCCTGCCATCTATGCCTTTGAAGCAGATAGCTTGAGCACCGCACTCAATGGTGATGGTCTGAACTACGGCTTTCTTAAAATTATAGCGGACTACCGGGGTACACGAGCAGCCAATATGGCCAATCTGTATGCAGGAAATATTTACCTGAACCTTGGTGATTTCAATAGTGCCATTCGTCACTTGGACGATTTTTCAAGTTCTGATTATGTGATGCAAGCACGTGCATATGCACTTACTGGTGATGCATATATGGAATTGGAGAAATACAATGAAGCAGCAGATTATTACGAAAAGGCAGCAGATTATAAATCCAACGAATCATATACGCCTGTGTATTTGCAGAAATTGGCCATAGCACAAGAAAATGCGGGCGATTTCAAAGCGGCTGCTGCTGCTTGGGGAACAATCGTAGATGAGTATGTGAAGTCACGACTTGTTCAAGAAGCGAAGAAGCACAAGGCGCGATTGGAAGGAATGGCGCAGTAATCAAACACAACTTACGAACTACATTTGGGGTGACAGAATCTGTTACCCCTTTTTTATTATGGCATCATCCGAGAAAAACCTCAGCAGCATTAAAGCCGATACAGACGCACGTGTATCCACGTTTCGATTTGGCATAGCAGTATCCGAGTGGAACGACCAAGTGACTGGAGCAATGTACGAAGCTGCCGTGCAAACGATCGTCAAAATGGGCGGCAACCGAGACACTATCACGCGCATGTCCGTACCGGGCAGTTTTGAATTGCCCATAGCCGCCCAAGCGCTTGCGCAGCAAGACACAATTGATGCGGTCATCTGCATTGGGTGTGTCATCCAAGGAGAGACACGCCATTTCGATTTTATCTGCGATGCAGT
Organism: uncultured Roseivirgaceae bacterium; assembly: GCA_964589185.1. Taxonomy (GTDB): domain Bacteria; phylum Bacteroidota; class Bacteroidia; order Cytophagales; family Cyclobacteriaceae; genus JAAEPI01. The sequence goes on from CAZPST010000166.1 coordinate 4,488, forward strand.
GGCGCATGGCGTGACCAACGTGGCGCTGAAATACGACAAGCCGGTCATATTTGGTGTGCTCACAACCAACACCGTGCAACAGGCACTCGACAGAGCCGGAGGAAAGCATGGAAACAAAGGTGATGAAGCGGGCTATTCAGCAGTAAAGATGCTTTTGGCGTTAGGCGATTAAGCGAAGAAAAGCCACCAAATCAGCACAAAGAGTGGCAACAGGAATGGTATAGAGAACCGCACCATGTAGCCAAAGAAGGATGGCATCTTGATACCCACTTGCTCGGCTATGGACTTCACCATAAAATTCGGGCCATTGCCAATGTAGGTCATTGCTCCAAAAAATACGGCTGCAATGGAGATGGCTTTGAGAAAAATAATCGAATCGGTATAGCCACCCGCTGCAAAGGACTGCACGTCAGCCAGTGAATTGATACTGCCACCTTTAGCCGCCAAAGCAGCCGTGAGGAAGTTTACATACGTGGGTGCATTATCCAAAAAGCCTGAAAGCAATCCCGTACCCCAAAAAAGACTGTTTGCAGAAATCATTTGTGCGCCTTCGGGCGATTGTGCGTAATTGCTTACCAGCTCAAGAGCGGGCATCATGGTACCAAATATTCCCACGAAAATGAAGGCCACTTCTCTGATGGGTTCGAAGTTGAAATCATTGCCAAGATGTGCCTGCTGGTCAGCGAATTTGTATGATAAATACGCCGCACTGAGCATGATGATTT
>CAZPST010000167.1:0-5141 GCA_964589185.1 uncultured Roseivirgaceae bacterium
TTTGCTCGGCATGAATAGCCAATGAGCATCCACCCTTCGAATCGCGGGGACAGCCCTGCTGCGGAAATTCATCATCACAATTGTGTGTGCCTGCCGGCGGACCATTGTAGCCAATGGAGATGATGCGTGTGTCCTTTGTAAGCACTGCCCCCACATGCCGCTTGATGCAGTGAGATCGCTTGGCCAAATTCACAGCCAATTCCATAAAAATATCATCAAATGCCGGCTTGTCCATAGCAGCGAAGTTAAGTTGGTCATAGACATTCTACCATCAGATACTGGAATAATTATAGCCCCAAATGTGATACGCAAAATGCGTAGTTTAATATCCGTTTTAGCTAGGAGAAATTGTCGTGACCGGTCTGCCTACTTTTGCATTGTTAGAAAATTGAAACGCAAGAATGTTTAGTCTTTTGATAAGTTTAGTGTTAGTCGCCTCCTTCATCTTGATTGACAAGGTGTGGGAACCAAAAGGAGTTTAATCAGTAGTTAGGTATAAACTCCACCAAAAAAAGAACCCCGCTGACGTTAAAATCAGCGGGTTTTTTTTATTTTCCACCCGCAATGCGAATTACGCTCCTCTTTCTCTTCATTCTGCTCGGGTTTCGATCTCAAAGTCAGAACTTTCTTTCATGGAAATATGCCGATCGCTATTTCACATTGGCCCTTGGCACAGGCTCAGTTACGTATTTTGGTGATATCAATTCTACCTATCGGATCAGCGCAAAACCGCAACTGGTCAGTTTAGGACTAGAAGCACGATTGCTCAGTAGATTCAGCGCACGCATAGAAGGCGCACATTATACCATGCAAGGCAAAGACAGTTGGGCTCGTCTCGGATCGTTTGAGCAGCAGCGCAATCATTCATTTACGTCAAAAAATTGGGAAGGTACTTTTCAGGTAATTTATTATTTCAATCCCTATCAAGGCGATTACTACCGCAGATTGGCATGGGAACCATACGTGGGTCTCGGTGTGGGCCTCACTACTTATAATCCGTATAAAGAGCTACGCGGAGAAACCTATTACCTGCGCGACCTGCCCACAGAACCCAACAAAGAATACGGTGTTACGGCTTTGATCATTCCACTAAGTGCAGGCGTGAAATTCAAGATCAATGACTTTACCAATCTGAACGTGGAGCTGGGCTATCGCTACACAAATACAGACTATCTGGACGATGTATCCGGCGTATATGCTGACTTGAGCAATGAGAGCATCACCCTGCAGGATTTATCCAATCCCAAAGATCTGATACCTACGGTAAATGAAAATGCCTACCTCCAGCTAGTGCCGGGTGCACAGCGTGGCAATGACTCAAACCGTGACGCCTACTTGTTCATCATGATCAAAGCTGAGGTGTATCTGCCGAAGAAAATATTCTCCAACAAATAGTTTCCGAAAAAATGGGATTCAAAGGGGATGGGTATGAACATCCTCCTAAATCTTAGTTATTTTTCAGGTCAAACAGATAGCCCCGCCCCGTCACCATGCGAAACATCAAAATCACGCTCTCCCTACTCATCACGATTGCGCTCATTTTTATCCTCAACACCCGCCTGACCATCAGTGGGACGACCTTACCTCCTTTTGGGAAATTGCTCAGTCCTTTTCATGGATTTTGGCAAAATGCCGAAAATGAAGCCCTACCCCTGCCAGAAGAATTGACCATCAAAGGACTAAAAGCACCCGTGCAGATTTACTTCGATGACTTGCTCATTCCGCATATTTATGCCCAAAACGAACATGATCTCTATTTGGCTCAAGGATACATCACGGCCTATCACCGGCTTTGGCAGATGGAGTTTCAACTGTATTCTACAGCAGGTAGAATCTCAGAACTTGTGGGCGAGCGAGCACTAGACTATGACCGAGAGAAGCGCCGATCGGGGATGGTATTTGGTGCCAAGCAATCAGAAGAATTGGTGCAAAAAACCGAACCTGAAGTGTACGCAGTGGTGGAGGCATATGCCAAAGGAGTGAACGCCTATATCAACTCCCTCTCCTACCGTGAATATCCCATTGAATACAAACTCTTGAACTACGCACCGGAAGAATGGACGCCTTTCAAAACATTTTTGCTGCTGCGCGAAATGGCCGATCAGTTGTCTCGAGGTGAAAAAGATTTGGAACATACCAATGCCCTGAAACTTTGGGGAAAAGAAACCTTCGAACTGCTCTATCCGGAGACGCACCCGAATCTCGATCCCGTGATTCCTGCAGGCACCAAGTGGAATTTCACGCCGATACAGGTGAATCCCCCGCAAGGTGACTATCCGCTCATCGCCACCAATGGTACACTCACCCAACCCGACCCACATTTTGGGTCAAATAGCTTTGTGGTGAATGGAAAGAAAACCGCCAATGGAAAATCACTGCTAGCCAACGAGCCCGATTTGAGCCTCAATTTGCCCAGCATTTGGTATCTGGCGCATCTGAATGCGCCTGGCATGAATGTGATGGGAAGTACCATTCCGGGCGCTCCGGGCGTAGTACTCGGGTTCAATGATCATGTGGCGTGGGGGTTCACCAACGCCAAGCGCGATTTGGTGGATTGGTACCGAATCGAATTCAAAGATGATACACGCGAAGAATACAAATACGACAACAAATGGCTGAAAACGAGCAAAGTGATAGAAGCTATTGAGATACGAAATGGCAGCACATTTTATGACACAGTAATCTACACCCATTACGGCCCTGTTACCTACGATCAAACATTCAATGCCAAGGAAGAAGGCGTGAATCTGGCCATGCGGTGGACTGCCCACGATCCTTCGCTAGAGGTGAAGGCACTCTTGCAGATGAACAAAGCCAAAAACTATGAAGATTATGTGGAGGCATTCAGCCACTACACCGGTCCACCACAAAACATGTCCTTTGCCTCGGTGGATGGCGACATTGCCATCTGGATCAATGGCAAATTTCCGGTAAAGTGGGAAGGACAAGGCAAATTCCTACTGGACGGCAGCAATAGCTCGCACGAATGGCAAGAGTGGATGCCTAGAGAACACCTGTACAGCGTCAAGAATCCGCCGCAAAATTTTGTGAGTTCGGCCAATCAGCACCCCGGCGACAGCACGTATCCATACTACGATTACGACTACAATTTTGAATACTACAGAAACAGACGCATCAACGATCGGCTCAAAATCCTGAACAACATCAGGCCGGAAGACATGATGAAATTGCAAAATGACAATTTCAACTACATTGCTTCGGAGAGCTTGCCCATGCTACTGGCTGCTTTGGACACCACATCGCTAACTGCCTACCAGCGCGAAATGTATGATCTGCTGGCAGGCTGGGATTACTTCAACGAACCCGATCTGAAGGAGCCTACTGTATTCGAACTGTGGTGGGACTTGCTCTATGACCAAACGTGGGACGAATTCAAAGATCAAAAGGTGTCGCTCTATCGACCACATGTGTACAATACGATCTACCTAATGACCAACCAACCTGATTTTGCATTTTTTGATATCAAAGGAACATCCGAAATAGAGACTGCCCCTGATCTGTTCCGATTGAGTTTCAATGAAGCACTTGACTCGTTGGATCGGTGGAAAAAAGAGCAAGGTGATGACTACTCATGGTACAAATTCAAAAACACGACCATCCAGCACCTAGCCCAAAGTATTCCAGCATTTAGCAGAAGTGAAGTGAAGATTGGCGGCAATGACAACATCGTAAATGCAGCTAGCCACCGTGCTGGGCCATCTTGGCGCATGATTGTAGAGCTTGGCGATGGACAAGTGCGGGCATGGGGCATCTACCCGGGCAGCCAGTCAGGCAATCCGGGCAACCCTACCTACGCCGGCTTCATTGATCGCTGGGCCTCAGGCGTCTACGAACCCATGCTTTTTGACAAACAAGTGAAAGACAACCCGCGCATCTTATTTACCCAAACCTTATCTCCTGAATAATGAAACTCTTCCTCAGAATAATATTGATTGGTGCACTCACCTATTTTCTTTCGCTGATACTTCCGTGGTGGATTCTCGCTGTGGTAGGATTCACTGTCGGTTTGCTGATCCCCGGCGGATCGTTGAGTACGTTTATTTCAGGTTTTTTGGGTGTAGGCATCATTTGGATGGGACACGCTTGGAATCTTGACGCTAAAAACGATTCCCAATTTACGGAGGTCATGATCCAAGTGATCGGCATAGTGGACGAACCCATCGTACTCATCGCGCTCGTGGGGCTTATCGGCGGCCTAGTGGGAGGATTTGCCACCATGACCGGAGCGCTGTTACGACAACCCGCCAAGAAAAAAATGGGTAGCGGCTATTACAATTAAGTTTTTGAACTAGTGGTATAGCTGGCAGGTTAGTTACTCAAATGTCAGCTAGTTGATCTGTTGGTGGACTGCTGCCTATTCACGCATGTTTACCCTGACATATCCATTAATTTTACCCAAACACACGCAGATGAAAGACACCTATTATAACCGCGAAGACCTTAAGCTATTTGGCAATGTCACCGATTTTCAAAAGGATTTGGGCGAGAAATTCTTCGATTATTATGGTTCCGTTTTTAATGATGGTGCACTGAGCAAACGAGAAAAATCGTTGATTGCATTGGCCGTAGCACACGCTATTCAGTGTCCGTACTGCATAGATGCCTACACGTCAGACAGCCTGAAGCAAGGATATGACGAAGAACAAATGATGGAAGCGGTGCATGTGGCAGCTGCCATCCGTGGCGGGGCGTCACTGGTGCATGGCGTGCAGATGATGAATCAAGTGAAGGAAAAATTGATGTAATGGGCATTACCTCGCTGAACAAACGCCATCATTCACTCGCCCATCCAAGTGCCCAAATGGAGGTGTTGGATAATACTGATGCACTGGGCATTCCTGCATTTATAGACAAGATGCAGACATTTGGCCTGTATCCCCTCCACCCTACCGGCATTGAGATTATTCAGGTGAATGTGGGCAAAATGTGCAATCAAATATGCAAGCACTGCCATGTGGATGCAGGCCCTGATCGCAAAGAAATCATGACACACGAGACCATGGAGCAATGCCTAGTCGCTATAAAAAATAGTGACGTGCACACGGTAGATCTCACCGGTGGTGCCCCTGAGATGAATCCGCATTTCCGCTGGTTTGTAGAAGAAATAGCCGCGCTGGGTA
>CAZPST010000168.1:0-5119 GCA_964589185.1 uncultured Roseivirgaceae bacterium
ATGCCCGCATCATTTTTTACCATGGTTGATTTGGAAAAGAGAGACGTCAGCAGGTTGATTGATCGGTACGCCAGCCAGTGGCGGTGCAGGTCGTTGATCACTATTCCGGTATACGCTTGGGTCTGAAACTGGCTGAAAAGTTTCACCAACTCTTCGTCTTTGAAGTGGTGCAAAAACAAGGTAGCCGTGAGGATGTCGCATTCCAATTTCTGAAACTCCGGTGAGAAGATATTGATTGTTTGAAAGGAAATTTCGGGGTACTTCTTACAATTGGCTTCTGCAAATGCAATCACATTCGGATTGGCATCTATTCCTATCAACTCGACCTGTATGTTTTGCTTGCAAGCCCAGTGTGCTATTTGTCGAAGCATGTCACCACCGCCACACCCTATGTCCACAATTTTCCAAGTCTTGTTTTCAGTCGTGATTAGTTTCGCAATGCCTTTCACCGTCACGTTATTTCCACCCAATAATTTATTGATCGTTTCCAGTTCGCGCAGCGTCTGCTTGATCACCTCACCACCAGATTGGAGGTCGTCCATTATCTCAATTTCTTCAGACCGTATGGCGTATTTGTTTGTGTTCATGCGTGAATGGTGCCCACGAGGCTTTCTAGCGTAAGTCCGGGTCCAAAGGCGAGTCCGAGGATTTTTTTGCCGGTATCTTCGGCCTGTATTTGATCCATGATTGCTTTCAATACAAACAAAATCGTGGGAGACGACATGTTCCCGTGCTGACGGAGCACATCATGTGCCTGCTGATTAGATTCACGCGTGATGCCCAATTCTTTTTCTACCACATCCAATATGCGCTTGCCGCCCGGATGAATAGCGTACCAATCAAAGGTCTTTTGCTTCAGAGTGGAAAGGAGTGGAGGGATGCCCACTTTCAATGCCTCCGGTATATATGCCGATAGCTTCATCTCAAACCCAAAGTTGCCTATGTTCCATGCCATCTCTTTACCCGCTGATGGAAGGAGTGCACATTGAAATTCGGTCAATTCTATAATCTTTTTTCCGCGCGGCTGACTTTCTACCAGCACAGCCGCCGAACCGTCACCAAAGAGGGCATTGGCCAGTAGGTTGTCATCGGTTTTTGCTTTTTGAAAATGCAGGGTACAGAGCTCAGTGCAGACGATGAGCACTCGGGCATCTTGCGCGCGGCAAATATGATCTGCCACTTTCAGCGCATTGAAGGCGGCATAGCAGCCCATGAAATTGATACACGTGCGTTCGATGTGGGCATTTAGTTCGAGCAATTGAACCAATTTAATATCCAAGCCCGGCGCATACATGCCCGTGCAGCTCACAGTGATCAGGTGAGTTATAGTTTTTGGATCGGTTTTGCCGAGGCAATTCCGGATGGCTTGAAGACTGAGTGCCGGCGCGTGGGTTTGGTACCAAGTGCTGCGGATGGCCACATCGGGGAATGGTTCTAGCGAGTCATTGTCAGGAAAAAAGGTACGTTCTGACTGCCCATAATCGGGGATGGTGCTGTACCGCTGACTGATGCTAGATGCCCGATAGAGCACACGCAAGTCGTGGGCTTCTTGCTCATTGAGCCCATGCGCCCCGATCATGAAATCAAGCACATCTGCCTGCCGTATGGCGTGTGGTGGATTGGCCGTGCCAATGGAGGTGATGTATGCGGGCATAGTGTGATGGATAGCCAATGATAGCCAATGTTCGTATCTTAACAGCAAAGTACCCGAACATGTTCACACGCGCTACAATCCTTCACTTGCGGATTCCATTTTCTTTCTTCCTCATGCCCGTTTTTCTCTTTGCATGGGCTATCTCTCCGGAGGTGGATTGGGTGCGCACGGTGGTGGTTTTCATCAGTTTGCACCTGTTTCTCTACCCGGCCAGCAATGGGTACAACAGCTATTTTGACAAAGACGAAAAAAGCATCGGTGGACTGAAATTCCCACCGGAAGTCACCAAACGGCTCTACCAAGCCGCACTGATTTTTGATGGAGTGGCCATTGCCCTTGGTCTGTTTATCGGGTGGGAGTTCGCGCTGATGTTGGCCATATACGGGTTGGTTTCAAAAGCCTACAGTCACCCAAGTATTCGATTGAAAAAGTACGCCATCATTAGTTGGTTGGTAGCGGGGTTTTTTCAAGGAGCGTTCACCTTTGGCATGGCGTATTTGGGCATCAATGGATTCGGTTTTGAGGACTTGACCAGTTCGTTGTGGTTTCCGGCCTTGCTCACTAGTGCTATCTTGTGGGGCTCGTATCCTATGACACAGATCTACCAACATGACGAGGACAAAAAGAGGGGAGACATTACATTGAGCTATAGACTCGGTATCCGAGGCACGTTCATTTTCACGGCTGTCATGTTTGCTGTAGCGTCAGGCTTTTTCTTTTGGTTCTTCTTGGCCAATTATTCGGAGGAGCTGGCGTGGACGTTTATCATCGCCATGGCGCCTATTGTTGGGTATTTCAATTACTGGTTTATCAACGTATTACTTGATCCATCTAAAGCGGATTATGACCATACCATGCGGCTCAATTTTCTTTCGGCATTTTTCCTGAATGCGTTTTTTGTATGGGTGTTTTTTCAGGTGCATTGAGGTGGCAATCAGTGGCTAATGTGATTTTGTAGTCGAATAAAAATCAATGAACATAAAAAAAGCAGACCATTCGGCCTGCTCTATTCAATCAGATTGATTCGTACGTCAGTTTGGTTCCACCAATGTATTTTGATCCAGCACCACTTGGGTTTTGGCCAATGCCCGTCCGTTCATGGAAGCACCTGTTTGTAGCGTAATCTGCGTTTCGCACAGGATGATTCCTTCGAAATGAGCGTTTGTTCCAATCACCACTTCACCAGTGACAATCCAGAAAATATTCTCTGCTTTGGCTTGACCGGCCAACGTAATTTCTACTGCTGAGCTTTGAATGAGGTCACCCGCAATTTGGAAGATCCAGATGTCAGTGGCTGTACCAGTAATGGTCATATCCGTTGGGATTGTCACGGAGTTGGTCCACTTGTATAGACCTGCACTAAGAGTTTTGCCACCCAAGATGCCCGTGTGTAATTCAAAAAAATCAGGTAACGGACGACCTGCTCCATCGGTAAACGCCGTTTGACGGTTGGATGTAGCTGTGGTCATCAGTGTAGTAGATGCTTCTGAGATATTTGGAGCGTAGATATTTCCTGTAATTTGAGAGACTGGAATACCGTAATTAGTTCCAAGGTTATATTCAAATCCCGTGATTGAACCAATTTCATTTGGACTGATACCTAAGTCTCCGGTGATCGCCGAAGTGGGCACGTTGGTTATGGCCGACTGTGCCAAGATGACGAAATCACCTGCGAGTCCTAAATCAATTGTTGTAACGCTTGCTGTCACATCTGCAGTTGTAAAATTCCACACTTCTTTTCTCCAAAGAGATTTTCCGTCCGCATTCTTGGCCTGTGTGCTCATTGTTGCTGTGTAGTCCGTATCAGCTTCCAATGCATCAGAAGGGGTGAATGTGGCTACCATGGCTGCATATGTTACTGTTCCATCCACGAGAATGTCGCCTTTCTTCAATGTAAAGGAGATTTCATTGATTGTTTCAGCATTCATAGCCTCACTGAACGTGGCAGTTATAGTAGTGCTACGAAGTACATTTATCGCATTATCATCCGGCGTGGTGGCTGTGAGCGTGATATCACCCGGCTGAGGTGTATCACCTTCATCGTCTTTTGAGCAGGCTACTATAAAGAGCAGAGCCAATGCGGCAACCAAAGGAAATTTTAGCTGACTAAAGAATTGTTGAATAGCGTTTCGCTCCGTAGAAGTCGTACTAGCCGTAGTATCGTGTGTGTTTTTCATTCGTGTTTATTTAGATAATGAGGATTGGGCATATTTGACCCATTTCATCTTCCGCAAAGCTGACCCATTACCACCTAGGAATAGTTACATAGTAAATTGTGATAGTTACATAAATCACTGATTCATTGATTTTGACCTGTGGCTGTTGAGAAGCATTTCAGATTCTCATCTCCTTTGTAACCCCTGTTACAATCCAAAAGAAGAGGGGTTCGTATTTTAGCCTTATGGAGGAAATGATCCGAATCATTCAACGTAGCTATACAGGATATGCAAAATATCTCTGGCACGAGATCACGCACCCACATTGGCACAATTACTTCTATTGGTTGGTGGGTGTTTCTGCCTTCTTTTTGATTTTGGAATGGGTGAAGCCTTGGCGTCAGGATCAGCCTAAATTCCGCAAGGATTTTTGGTTGGATTTCTTCTACATGTTTTTCAACTTCTTCTTGTTTTATCTCATCATTTATGGTGCCGCATCGAATGTGGTGGTACATTTCTTCAATAGGATGCTGGCTGCTATTGGCATTACCAATTTGGTGGCTTTTGAGGTGATGAGCTGGCCCATGTGGACGCACTTGCTTATTGGTTTTGTGGTGCGGGACTTTGTGCAATGGTGGGTACATCGATTATTGCATCGGGTAGACTGGTTGTGGAATTTTCACAAAGTGCATCATTCCGTAGAGCAGATGGGGTTTGCTGCGCATTTGCGCTATCACTGGATGGAAAATGTGGTCTATCGCTCCATTGAGTACATTCCGCTGGCATTGATTGGTATTGGCCTGCGTGATTTTTTTATCATTCACATTTTCGCCTTGGCGGTAGGGCATTTTAATCATTCCAATTTTAAGCTACCGCTTGGCCCATTAAAATACATTTTCAATAATCCGCAAATGCACATCTGGCATCATGCCTATGATTTGCCTAAAGAAAAGCGCTTTGGTGTCAATTTTGGCCTTACCTTGAGCATTTGGGATTATTTATTCAAGACGAATTACATTCCAAATGACGGCCGTGACATTCGCTTAGGATACCCCGGAGTAGAGGAGTTACCGAAGGGTTTCATTGGACAAAATTTGTCAGGATTTAAGAAGTCATAATCTTTTTCCATATTTGGAAAAAAAAAGTTGAAATATGTAAATATTTTCGCGTTTATCCGTATACTTGAGTATGGAATCGAATGAATATATCAAGTACACGAAAGATTTCGAGTCTGAAGACACCCAATCCAATATAGTAGGAGAGCCTATGGTGGCATATTTGCCACGTGTGCATGTGGGTTTCATGGCGG